>JAPLUO010000342.1 GCA_026397595.1 Caldifarciminota bacterium | reverse complement strand
CCGGTTCCCGACCGAACGGTCATTCCGAGAACCGAATCGGCAGGTACGCTCCGCCTGCCTCGCCGAATGATCCTTGGAACCCAAGGGGGCCTGCGAGGGACACTTCCCCAATTTCCGGCCGATATCAAGGCGCGGTTCCGGGCCGAGTTCATCAACCGGGTAGACGAGCAGATTGTCTTTCGGGCTCTGAGTAAGGAAGACGCGAGAAGAATCCTGCGGCCGATGCTGGATGCAATTTCAGAGGAACTCCGCAAGCGGCATAACGTCACGCTGCACGTCAGCGAGGAAGCGGAGCAGGCACTCGCGCAGGCAGGCTACAGCCCGGAGTACGGGGTCAGGGAGCTTCAGCGCACAGTGGAGCGACTTGTCCAAGCCCCTTTGAGCGGGCTGATTCTTAGTGGCACGCTGAAGGAACACGACACCTGGCAGGTGGTGCGCGACGAAGAGGGTCTCGTGGTTGTGCCGCTCATCCGGAAGACGGGATAGAGACAAACCGAGTTCCGACTGGCCGGGGAAGTCCCGGTGACGCAGTAGGAGATTCCTGATGCGCGGGCTTCTCCCCTGCCATCAGCGCAAGCCGTGAGCCGTTGACCGTGAACCGTACACCGCAAACCGTAGACCGCAGGCCGTCGGCCGTGAGCCGTAAACCGTAGGCGGTCCGACCCCGTTGCCCCGACATCCCGGCAGTGCCGATTTGACATGACCGGCCCGGCAGTTATCATCTCGGCACTGAAGGAAGGCCGACAGCCAGCGGCTGACAAGCCCCGGCTCATGCCTGAGCTTACGGCTTGCAGCCTGAAGCCGGCTGCCCGTCCACCGACGTCCAGCCAAGACTGGACGCCGGGTGCGAAAGCGTTAAGAAGACGCCGGCGAGGCCACTCAATGCCGTGAGCCGGCCGGCGCCCTTTGACAGGAGACGAAGATGAGCATGGAGTTTCCGAGCTCTTCCCCGAAGGCCGGCGACCGGCCTCACGTCGTCATTCCGTACAGCTACGGGGACCACGAATTCTCCCGTAAGCTGGCCGGAGCGTTGCGCCGAGACGGAGTCACCTCGTGGATTGACGAGGTTGACATGTCGGCGGGCGCGTTTCTCATCAGCAGGATAACCCATGCGGTACGTCCCGTGGACTTCGTCGTCCCGGTCATCTCGGCCGCCTCGGCTACGTCAAGCTGGTTGCAGCATGAGTTGAAGACGGCCATGACGAGGGAATTCAACGCGCGACGCATCAAGGTGCTGCCGGCAAGGGTTGATGACTCCGTGCTGCCGGATTACCTGAAGTCCGAACTCAGCGTCGACTTCCACGGCCGCAGATGGAACCAGGCGTACGAGGATCTCAAGGCCATCCTCCAGAGGCGCACGTATGCCGGGCAGGCGATGCGACCAAGGTCGATCGTCATGCCGCCGTCGCCCGGCCTGCGCGCACCGGACGTCAAGAGGACGCCACGCCAAACAAAGCGGATATTCCTCAGCTACGACTATGACAACGATGGCCGCTACAAGGACATTATGGATGCCTGGTCGCAGAGCCCAGACTTTGCCCAGTTCTCCGGCCACGACCAACCGGTCACAGTACCCGTAGACAGCGAAGCGGCCGAGCCGATCAAGCGCGCTATCGCCGCGAAGATCGGCGCTGCGACCGCGTTCCTCTGCATCGTCGGGGAGAAGACCTGCGCCAATCCCTGGGTGGAATGGGAGATCAGGAAGGCCGACGAACTCGGCAAGCGGATGATTGGGGTCAGGGTAAGCCGAGACCACAAGGTCTCGGAGACACTGTACAACGCGGGCGCGACCTGGGCGTTGTCTTTCACGTTTGAGGGAATCAAGAGCGCAATGGAAGAGGCCCACGGCACGTGACCCATCGGTGGACCGGCTGCAGCCAACCGGACGCGCGCCGGACCGGCAAGGCCTGCGCTATTCGAATCGGAGGTGCTAGATGAGGCTTGTGAATGAAATCGTGCGTTGGGTCATCGGCCTGGTGCTGGCCGGCGGGTTGGTGTGGGCCGCTGCCGTGTGGCGGTCGCGACGCCGGACCGCGGCGTTGGTTGCCACCGCCTGCGCGCTGCAACTGGCTACCCGTGTGCTCTGGATACCGGGCGTGAGAATCCTGTTCGGACCGCTGTCCAGGTCAACCACGCCGGTTCAGCACTTCTTCATCACGACGACGAACACGGCGGCTCAACTCGCCCTGGCCGTGTCTCTCGGCCTGTTGATTTTCGCCGCGCTGGACCCCGCCAAACGCAGGCCTTAGACAGCCTGGCCGTGGCCGGGTCGCCGCAGCCTACTCCACGTCTTCAGTCGTCTGCTTCTGCTGGCACTCTTGGCACTTCGTGCCCCATGTGGGCTCACCCCGTGATACCTCATAGTCAAAGGTCGGCCACTTGGTGCAAGTGTGCACCCAGTGCCAGACATCGGTGTCTTTTTTCAGCCGGTACTCTATCATTCTACCTCACCTCCTTAGTGAAAGGTCGAATGAGAGTAGTTCCGGCAGACACCAAGTCAAGTCCTGCCGCGCGCCGGGCGCTAGCGCCCAGTTAGGAGTTAGAAGTTGGCAGGTAGCAGTTAGCAGTGACAAGAGGTGCTCAAGTGTTCCAGCGGTCCAGTGGTCTAGTGGTCTGGACCGATTCCGCAACTCTGCGTTCTGGTATCTGCTCTCGGAATTCTACTCTATCCGGGCCGTGAATCTGCGTAATCTGTGAAATCTGTGGATGGCTCTTTCCGAGCCCTGGCCGGACTAGCGGAAGCGGGGCCAGAAGGCGGGCACGGTGTCGGAGTAAGCCTTGAGTTCGTGCTTGAGCACGTCGCGCAGGCGCGCGTCTTCGTACTTGACCTGCTGCAACAGCAGCGGCAGGCCGACCACGACGGCGAGCACGAGCCCGCCCCATGAACGGAATACGAGTGCGGCCCCGACGAGCTGGATGAACGTGGCGAAGTAGCGCGGGTGGCGGGCGAGTTTCTGGAACCGGAGCCCGACAAACCGCTTCTCGGGCAATAGGAAGGTCTCTTCTTTGCTGCCCCGGACCGGGGGCCGTACCTGCGCGATCTTGAGGATATCGAAGAGCGTGCCGAGCCGTACGTAGGTGCCGATGCCGAACACGGCGAGGCCCAGGAGCCCGGTGACCGCAACCGGGACCGGAATCTGGGTCCAGTGCCACCAGATGAAGTCCGCACCGAGATAGCCGAGGAACGGGTAGACGAAGAAGGCGAAGATGCCGCGCCAGAACGCCGAGTGCTCGACCGTGCCGGACTGGAAGAACGGTGAGCCGAAGTAGTACTCAAGCGACAACCACAGGACGAAAACGTAGGCGAAGAGCACGGGCAACGTCATCCGGACCGGTATTGCGTCACGGAAGAAGTTGGTGAAGAAGATCAGGAAGTAGAGCGTGACCAGCGCGGTCCAGATGAACCGGCCGGGCTTGAACCGCTTGACGAAGCTGCTCATTTGACTCGGCCAGATTCTAGGATATCCCGACAGATTGTCCAGAACGGCCGGTGCGAGAGTTCAAACCCGGCCGCGGCGATTTGCGGGTTGCGTTGGAGGTAGTCAACGGTCGTGGCGATGCGATAAGTCAGGCCGCGGGAGAGCGCGGTGCGGGACAGGCCGGGCCGGAGCATCAGTTCCTTCGGCCATCCGGCCAGTGCGTCACCGGTCACGGCGAGGATTGCGAGACGGCCTGGGTCGCGCAGCAGGCTGACGAGCGCCCCGACGTCCGTCGGCTCCTTGAAGTCGGCTACGAACAGCGAGTCGCACATGAATCCGTCAGCGAGCTTTGCCACAAGCAAGCCCTGGACCAGCACATTGCTCAGACGTTCCGGGGTCCAGGGGCCAGGATGCGAAGTGGAAAGGGGAAATGGCGAAGCGGCAACCGAGTCCGCCGCGCTCTTCAGGGAGTCGAGGACCCGCGAGACGGTCGAGTCGACACGAAGCGGGTCAATGGCGCACGCTCCTGCCGTCAACCGGTCGGCATCGGCAGCCACATCGTAGCAGTTGACGTAGTCCTGGCTGTCCGATGGAACCATGGCGAACCGGCCGGGCGCGCCGGTGTTGACCGTGAAGTCAGCGCCCCATACGGAGAGGGTTCGGGGGTTCTGGGGTTCGGGGGTTCTGGGGCCTGAACCCCTGAGCCCTGGGACCCTGGAACCCCTCCCGTTGGGCTCGACCATCACGCCGACAAAGTCTGCCCGCTGGCGCATCAGTGCCAAAGCCTTGCGGGCGGCGAAGTCCGGCGCGGCATACCGGATGCCGGTCATGCGCGTCAGGACGTTCGTAGAGTCGAGGGCGAGGCCGGTGAGCGCGAGATTCGCCGAGCCGCTCTTCTTGACCATGAACGGATGGCCGAGGGTCGAGCCGGTTGCGTCGAGCAGGCTGGCGGACAGCGCGTAGAACCGGACGCCTGAGACCATCTGGCCCATTCGGGGCAGGCCGAATGAAAGCCAGTCCGGGGTCAGGACCACGGCGTCCACGCCGGCCCGGTTGAGCAGCATCAGTTGCGCCGCGCCGTCGCTCAGGACCGCGAGCGGCTTGTCAGCGAACAGGTCACCCGTAACCAACCAGATGGTCGGGCTGAGTGCCTGGTGCGCTCTGACCTCGGCGGCGTAGGCGGGGAGCCGGTCGAGGCGGGCATCGGTGACAAAGACGCGAACCGGCCGCGCGGATGGGCTGACCACCTGCCGGGCGCATTGGAGCGAGCCCGTAGCCCAGAGCAGGCAGCCCGCAGCCAGCAGCAGACGAATAACCATGAACGATGTACGATGAACGATGTACGATGAACGACGGTTGTCCGTAGGCGGCTACTGCTTCTCAGCCGGGAGCTGAGATTCCTCTTCGATGAGCGCGACGTCCACGACCGTGTCGCCCTTGTCGACGCTCATCAGTTTCACGCCGGTGGGGGCGCGGCCGCACTTGCGGATTTCCGAGCACTTGATGCGGATGACAATGCACAGCTTGGAACTGAGGATGACCTCGGAGGCGTCGCTGACCGGCTTGGCCGCGGCCAACTTGCCCGACTTCTCCACCGGCTTGGCCGCAATCACGCCCATCGCCCCACGGTGGCGGCTCGGGAACATCTCGAAGTCGGTCCGCTTGCCATAGCCGTTCACGAACACGGTCAGCAGCGAACTGCCCTCGCAGCAGACCACCGCGCCGATGACGCGGTCGCCCTTGCGCAGCCGGATGCCGCGCACGCCGGCCGCGGTCCGTCCCATGTCTCGCGCGTCTTTCTCCTTGAACTTGATGCCCATGCCGTCCTGGGTAACGATGAGAATGTCGTCCTTGCCCGAGGTCAAAAGCGTCGCGACCAGCGCGTCGCCCTTGTCAATCCCCATCGCAATGATGCCCTTGCGCCGCGGGTTGGCGAACTGGTCGAGCGTCACGCGCTTCACCTTGCCGTCGCGGGTAACGAAGAAGACGAACTGCTTCGCCGTGAAGTCGCGGACGGCCAGGTAGGACGTGGTCGCTTCATCCTTCTCCATCTCGACCAAGTTGGCGATTGACCGGCCCTTGGCCGCGTGCGAACCTTCGGGTATCTCATAGACCTTCTGCCAGTAGCAGCGGCCCTTGTCCGTGAAGAACAGCATGTAGTCGTGGGTCGAGGCGATGAACAGGCCTTCGACGAAGTCCTCTTCCTGCACCGACACGCCGGTCCGGCCCTGGCCGCCTCTCCCCTGCCGGCGGTAGACCGACACCGGCATCCGCTTGATGTAGCCGCGGTGGGTGACGGTGACGGCCATATCCTCTTCCTTGATGAGGTCCTCGATTGAGAGTTCTTCAGCCTCGCCCCGGACAATCGAGTCAAGCAGGTTCTTGAGGCGGCTGATTTCCTTAATCAGGTCCCTGTACTCGGCGTCAATCTTCTCGCGTTCGAGCCCGGTCAGGCGGGCCAGCCGCATCTCGAGGATGGCGTCGGCCTGCCGCTCCGACAGCTTGAACTTGGTCATCAGGCCCTGGCGCGCGGTCTCGGTGTCCTTGGAATTCTTGATGAGGTCGATGACCGCGTCGATATTCTTCAGGGCTATCTTCAAGCCTTCGAGGATGTGGGCGCGCTCCTCGGCCCGTTTCAGCTCGAACCGAGTCCGGCGCGTCACGGTCTCGAACCGGAACTTGAGGAACTCCTCAAGCAGCGGCTTCAGGCCCAGGGTCCGGGGCTGGCCGTCCACCAGCACGAGCAGGATGATGCCGAAGGACGACTGCAATTCGGTATGCTTGTAGAGCTGGTTGAGGACGACTTCTTTGACCGCGTCGCGCTTGAGGTCCAGCACGATACGCATGCCGTCGCGGTCCGATTCGTCGCGCAGGTCGGCGATGCCCTGGATCTTCTTGTCGCGCACCAGTTGGGCGATGCGCTCGATGAGCGTCGTCTTGTTTACCTGGTAGGGAATCTCACTGACGATAAGCCTGTCTTTCCCCGCCTTGACTTCTTCGAACGCAACCGTTCCGCGCATCGAGATGGAGCCGCGGCCGGTCTCGTAGGCCTGTTTGATGCCCTCGACTCCGACGATGGTCGCGCCGGTCGGGAAGTCCGGCCCGCGCACCTTCTTCATCAGGTCCCGGGCCTCGGTTTTCGGATCGTCAATCAGCAGCATCAGAGCGTCAATCAACTCGCCCAGATTGTGGGGCGGGATGTTGGTCGCCATGCCGACCGCGATGCCCGCCGCGCCGTTGGCCAGCAGGTTCGGGAAGGCGGCCGGGAGTACCTTGGGTTCCTTGAGCCGCTCGTCGAAGTTGGGCTGGAAGTCAACGGTGTCCTTGTCCAGGTCGCGCAGCAGCTCGGTTGCGAGCGGCGAGAGCTTGGCTTCGGTGTACCGATACGCTGCGGCGGCGTCGCCGTCGACCGAACCGAAGTTGCCCTGGCCATGGACCAGCGGGTACCGGAGCGAAAACGTCTGCGCCATCCGCACCATCGCATCATAGACCGAGGCGTCGCCATGGGGATGATACTTACCCAGCACGTCGCCGACCACGGTCGCGGACTTGCGAGTCGCCCGGGTCGGGATAAGACCCATCTCATTCATTGCGAATAAGATACGCCGCTGGACCGGTTTCAGGCCGTCACGGACGTCGGGCAGCGCCCGCGCCACGATGACCGACATCGCATAATCGAGGAAGGACTTCCGAACTTCGTCCTCGATGTATACTGGTACTACGGAGTCGTCGTGGGACACGCGCGGAAACTATAGCCGCAGGTGCACCAAAGTCAAACGCTACAAGGCACGCGCGGACAACGGCCCGCCTCTGAATCCCAACCCGTCGCGGCCTCGGGCGTCAGGAGGGAAGCGGCGAACCGCCAAGAACGCCAAGAGGCGAAAGGGAAAGGGGAAATGGCGAAGTTGGGAGAGGAACGCCAAAAATGATGTCATTCCGACCGGAGCGAAGCGGAGTGGAGGAATCTCTCAGCTACTGGTCACTGCAAACTGGGGACTGGAAACTGCGCGCATCCTGCGCGCCGCCGTCAGCCGTGAGCCGAACATCGGGGAGGCGGGCTTGCTGGGCCGGGGCGGGTCTGGTAGAATCCTTCGGCTGGGAGCGAGGCCAGCTTGCGGCCGACACACTCCTTCGTGATGGCCGCCGGCGCGCTCCCGGCTTTGCCTTGACTCGCGGGGCTGGAGCAGAAAGCTAACGAGACTGTGTCCGGCCCGGCAGAGTCTGCCGTCGCGGCCCGCGACTATCGGACGGTCATGGTCGCCGCCTGCGCGTCAGGGACGAATCGACGGCTCCTGGTAGGACCGTGACTGGCGGCAGGATTTGACGATGGATGCAGGATTCATAGACTGACAGTCAATGGTTCACATCTTCGGGCACTACGTTGACGCTGGCGCGTTCTGGGGAATCGTCGCCACCATCATAGTGGGTGTCCCTAGTATCGTCCTTGCCATCTACGCTATCAAGAGGTCTCTTACAAGGCGTGACGTGAGGGAAGAAGCGCGGGCGGCGGCGGATCCGTCGCGCGCAGTCAGCGAGAAGGACGAGCCGCTGGTTGACTGCGGACATTTCTACGGCGATGAGATTGGGGAGAGGCACGAGTTCGACTTCGTCGGCGAGCGGGCAGAACCAAAGCAGGTTGGAGACATGGTCGAGGTCAAGAAGTCCAAACCGCTTGAGGACTTGCTGAGCTTCATCACCGGGCCGAAGCAGATGCTCGTCATCTGCGGCTCGGGCGGGCTGGGTAAGTCGCGGCTGCTGATTGAGGCAGCAAAGGTCAACCGCCACGTCCGGTTCGTGCAGACCCGGCTGTTCAGCAGGAACCTGTCCGGCTTGGCCGCACTGATTCGGGACAAGGCGCACAAGAACGACATCCTCGTGTTCGATGACTGCCACGAATACTCATCCGACTTGGAGTCGTTGCTCAATGCGGCCCTGCGCACTGGGGCAAAGGTGGTTGCGGCGTCGCGGTACATGAGTAGCATCGAGGAGACACTGAAGAGAGTCCATGCGACTCCCGAGGTCGTGGAACTTGGCCTGATGGTCAATGCGGACCAAGTCGTGCCGGTGCCCAAGGACGTGCAGGAGGACATCGCCCGGGTGTCCGAGTACAACCCGGCTCTGGCGGTGATGGCGTACATGCACTGGCTGCGGCACAAAACCCTTGTTGGCATTCGGGACAGCTTCGGGCTGATGGAGCGGGTGTTCAAGGACCTGATTGATAAGGGCGAGAAGGTCGGGTGCAGGGATAGGGCCGCGTTCCTGGCCGAGCTTGCGGTTCGCGGCGGGCTGTTCGAGGACGAGAAGCCGATGCCGGAGCACATCGGGCTTGTCACCGAACTGAAGCCGATGGGGCATATCACCTGGTTTCAGAGCGGAGAGAAGCGGGTCTATCGTGTCACGCCGGAGAAGCTGCGGGACTACATCGTCCGCGAAGTATACGGCAAGTCCGGGATTCTCCAACCGGCATTCGACGTGATGCTCGCGCTCCTGCCTGATTCGGACGCGGTGAACGTGATTGACATGCTTGGCATCCAGTTTCGGGAGGACGACCCAAAGACCAGGGACGTTTGGAAACAGGCCTGCCGCAAGCTGCTCGACAAGTACGCTGGCAAAGTGCACGGAGCAGGCATCGGGTTCGGGGCCACACTCGACCGCAAGCCGCTGGAACTGCTCATTGGCATCGGGTACGAAGCGTGGAAATCCCTCAACGACCTTCGCCTTGTGACGGGCGTGCTCGGTGACTTCTGCGCCGGGGCCGAGAAGCTCGACTCGGTCGAACACCTGAACAAGGCCGGGATATTCTACTTGAGTACCGGAGAACCGGGCAAGGCAGTCTTCTGCTACGAGAAAGGCGCAAAGCTGGCCGAGGAGGCCGGTGACAAGCTGTGGCAAGCGACGTTCCTCGGCAACATCGGGAATATCTACATCTACAAGGGCGAACCCGACAAGGCGCTGAAGGTCTACGAAGAGGCGCTGGCGACAGGTCGCGAGATCGGGGACC
>JAPLUO010000389.1 GCA_026397595.1 Caldifarciminota bacterium | reverse complement strand
GAAAAGGATGGTTGTGCGTGTCTAAAGTAATGATGTTCAGAGCTGGACTGGCTCCAGGCGGCAAGGTAACATTTCAACCTCGGCCGGAGTCGAGAAAGCAGCAGAGTGCGGCAGAATTCCTGAGCGGGTGGCAGGCAATCCGCCCGAAAGAGGTAACTATGAGAAGCTCGAAGGCACTACTACTGGCAGTCGCGCTGCTGGTAGTCACGTTCACGGCCTGGGCCGGTGACGATGCCGTGGTCAACAAGCCCGGGTCGACCAGGGACAAGTCAGTGGTCGCCCCGACCCAGAAGGTGACGGACGCTGAGAAGCCGGACCAGACGGCTCAGCCCAAACAAGATGCGGTCGAGGCGCCGCAGGCCAAAACCGAGGCCGTCCGGGCGCCTCAACCCGAGCCCAAGGCGGTGCAGGCACCGGCCACGCCCAACCCTTGGGAAACTTGGATGATTGCCGCGCCGGCTGTCCCGAGTGAGCCGCCCGCAAACAACCAGTTCGACCGTCCGCCGCGTGCCGGACAGGGCGGCGGACGCGGCGGACAGGGCGGTGGCCGCGGCAATGGCGGCCGTGGCGGCGGTCACTTCAACGGCGGACAGGGCTGGCACGGCCAACACGACATGTGGCGGCATCAGAACTATCACGGCTCGTGGAGCTTCCTATTCCACTTCGGCCCGGTCATTTACCCGGCGCCGGTCTACTTTCCGCACGTCGTCCGGCTTCCGCGCAACCGGGTCGGTGTCTATGTTCGGTCCACCGGTGATGATTACGTCGGAATCCAGTTCGCCAACTCACTCCGCGAGCACCTGCGCGAGCAAGGCCTGACGGTAGTCTACTCGTCCGACAACGCCCAGTTCGAGCTGTACCTCGTCTCGATGGATGAGGACCCGGAAGAGACCGGTAACGGCTCGGCGGTCTCGGTGTCCTATATCTGGTATCCCGGCCACAAGTTCATCACGGCCCAGATAGTCGATGTCGGAATCGATGAAGTGGACGACCTTGCCCAGTCGGTCGCCGGCTACGCCAACGACCTCGTGGACCAGTACCGATAGCAGGGCAGGCAAGTTCAGCTATGGGCGGCCGGCGCGAGCCGGCCGCCCGCTTCACGTTGGTTGACAACCCGCGGTTCGCCAATAGCATTCGATGTAGAAAGAGGTACCAATGACTGATACATCACGGAAAGTACTGGTTGCCTATGCGACTTGGGCCGGCTCCACCGCCGACGTCGCTGAACGGATAGCCGGAGTCCTCAACCGAAACGGCTTCACGGCCGAGGCGGTACGCGCGAAAGAGGTCCGCCACATCTCGCCCTACGGAGCGGTCGTTCTCGGCAGCTCGGTCCACGCCGGGAAGCTCCACCCGGACGCGCTTAAGTTCGCCCGCCGGAACGCTGCCGACCTCGGCTCGAAGCCGTTCGCGACGTTCGTCGTCTGCCTGGCGATGAAGGGAAACGACGAGAAGGCCCGAGCCACTGCCGGCGCGTACCTCGAGCCGGTACGCCTGCAGGTCAAGCCGCTGAGCGAAGGCCTGTTCGCCGGCGCGTACGACCCCAGTAAGGCGGGCTTCGTCGAGCGGCAGATAATGAAAATGATAAAGGCGCCACCGGGTGACTCCCGCAAATGGGACGAAGTCGAAGCCTGGGCCGCGACTCTCGCGCCGCTGTTTGCAGCAGGGCGGGCGGCAGGTGGGAGATAGAAGGTAGAAGGTAGGATACAGGATGCGGACTGACAGGTGAGGATGTACGATGCAATAGACAGAGAGACGGGACAACACGGGGCGGCTAGAGCGGTCTGAGGACCTGTCCGTGTGGCGACGGACCCACGAAATCGGGCGGATGCTCCACGCTCTCATCCGAGTCACGGTCAGCCGCACCTGACCCCGTCCCCGCGCCGCACATCCTACCTTCTACATTCCACCTTCTACATCCTACCTCCCGCCTCCTGCCTCCCACATCTGGGCTTCCCTCTCCGCTTGACCCGGGAGCCGTGCTCGCCTAGAATCACCTCGGAGAACAACATGACTAGACTCGTCATCGTACAAAAACTCACCAACGCCGAGCAGGAACTGCGCCGGATGGAAATCCGGCTGAAGAAACAGGTGACGCGTGGCGGCAAGCGGCCGTTTGCCGGGCTGCGCGGACTCTGGAAGGGCTCTCGGGTCATCACCGAAGAGGACATCAAGAAAGCGGAAATCTGATCTCACACGAACTCATGATAGCCAAGAAAGACCGCGACACGATTACCGAGATTGCCCGCGAGTACCGCGTGGGCAAGGTTGTACTGTTCGGCTCGTCAATCGCCGAAGGCCGCGAACCGCATGACATTGACCTTGGCGTCAAGGGTATCGAGCCGCGGCTCTTCTTCCGGTTCTACGGCCAACTGATGAAACGTCTCTCCAAACCGGTCGATGTCGTGGACCTTTCCCAGCGGACGCTCTTCACTGAACTCGTAGAAGAGACCGGCCTCACCATCTATGGCTGAGCTGCCGCGCGCGATACGGGCCGAGAGGCAGAACGTCGAGACTACTCTGGATATACTGCGGGAGGCCCTCGGCCGCCCGCAGCGGTCGGTTGTAGAACTGACGGCAATCGGGGGTTTTCTCCAGAACGTCTACAACGGAATCGAGAACATCCTGAAGCAGGCACTCCGGCAACGTGGCATCCAACCCCCTCGCTCAGATGCCTGGCACAAAGAACTGCTGGAACACTCGGTCAAAGCCGGGCTAATCCCGTCGGACCTGGCAGACGAACTCTACGACTACATGAGCTTCCGCCATTTCTTCATCCACGGCTATGGCATCATGCTCACAGAACCGCCGCTTCAGGACCTGGCTTCTCGCCTGCCCGCAGTCTGGGCCAGATTCATCACGGAGATTGAGCGCGCTCTCGGCGCGTGAGCCGTTCCTTCACGTCCTTCGCTGCAGACCGCAACCTGTCGGACGGAAACGGATTCCGATGACGAGGCTCTCGGGTTCCTGCGTCATTGGCATTGGGACCGAGGCGGCTATCTTCCTTCTGGCAAGCCAATGACTACCCAAGAAGCCGACATCCTGAACCAACTCAAGGCCAAGATGCTGGAGCGGCTGCCATGGAGTCGCCTAGTGCTGTTCGGTTCGCGCGCCCCAGGTCGAACGTCCCGGGCGCTGGACATGTGCGGTGGTCATTCGCTCCGGAGAAGGAGCGTTCCTGATAACCGCATACGGTTCCTCGCTATTCTGTATGGGTAATGGTGTTGACTGAGACGTGTTCGGCGGGTAACTTTCGCTACTATGAAAGACACCGAACTGTTTCAGTTGGCAATGGGTTTGACCCCTCCGTGGCAGGTGATGCAGTGTGCGTTCG
>JAPLUO010000212.1 GCA_026397595.1 Caldifarciminota bacterium | reverse complement strand
CGACCAGGGACGAGGGACCAATGACGGTCGTGACACTCGCAGCTCGTGATATGCTGCGATTTGTCTATACCGGCCCAAGCATGAACCCTACGCTTCATGAGCCCGACCTCCGCGATGTCAAGCCGTACGGCACCGAGCGAGTGCGCCCGGGCGATGTGGTATGCTTCAAGTCACCCGAGAAGGACCTGACGGTTGTGCATCGAGTCGTCTCCGTAGAACGACGGGAGACGGGAGACGGGAGACCGAAGGAGGACATTCGCACACGGGGGGACAATAACCTGGCGGACGACCCGGTTCTGCAGGCCGGTGATATCATCGGCCGCGTCACGGCTGCGCAGCGCGGGGCCCGGCGACGGGTAATCGCCGGCGGGTGGAAAGGTCTTGTGGTTCTTCGCCGGGCGCGCCTGGGCCGAGGTATCCAAAGGAGCGCCGGTCTTCTTCCCCACACGCTGTACCGCGTACTCGCCGGTCTCGGACCCCTTGACCGACTGCTCCCCCGAGGTCTCCGGCCCCGGCTGGTGCGGTTCGACCTCCGCTACCGGGTGGTCCTGAAGCTGCTGGTAGGTAGGCAGACGGTCGGTCAGTACGACGACCGACGCGAGGAGTGGCGAATCCGGCGTCCATTTCGCCTGTTCGTGGACGAGAAGACACTCCCCAGTCCAGAGCCCATCGTCCATAGTCCCAATGACGGATCACCACTCAGCGGCTGACCTGCTCCTCCGTTGTCTGTCCGCCGTCCGTGAGCCGTTAGCTGTGAGCCGTGAGCCGTCAGCCGTCTGGAACGAGGTCTTGGACATGGCGGCCGACCACGGCCTCGTACCCCTGCTCTTCAAGCGCCTCAAGGAGAGCGATGCGCGGGCTCACGTCCCGGTCGACGCCTGGAAGCAGTTGCGACAGGTCTACTTCGACAGTGCCAGTGCAAACGTGCGCCTCTATCGAAAGCTTGGGCCCGTGCTTCGATGCCTGCGCAGCTCGGGCATCAAGGTGATTGTGCTGAAGGGAGCCTTTCTGGCTGAGGCGGTCTACGGCGATGTCGCTCTCCGGCCGATGGGCGATGTAGACCTCATGGTTACGAAAGCGGAGTTGCCAAGGGCACACGCTGTCCTGCTGGACACGGGCCGCGTTCATCGCCGGCCTGAGGACGCCGAGTCGCGCCTCTGGAAAAACACGAAGCTCTGGCTGACCCCTGTTGTATCCGTTGACCTTTGCTGGACGATAGATGTCCCGGGGGGCCGGTCCAGACTGGACCTGACCGGTCTTTGGGAGAGGGCGCGCCCGGCCACGATAGCTGGCGTCGAGGTGCTCGCGTTATCCCCTGAAGACCTGTTGTTGCACCTGTGCCTGCACGCGGCTCATCGTCACGGCCTCGGATTCGGGCTGCTACCCCTTTGCGACATTGCCAAGACGATTCACCGCTTCCGCAGCGAGATAGACTGGGCGCAGGTCGTGGACCGTGCTCGCAAGTGGCGTGCATCGAGATATGTCGGCCTTACCCTCCATCTTGCACGACGCATGTTGGGTGCGGGAGTACCCGACGACGTCCTTGAGCAATTGGTCCCTGGGGGTATCGACGCGCGCATAATCGAGACGGCGAGAGAAGCCGTACTCGGCCAGCGCGGTTACCACGAACTGATGCCCTTTTTCGGCAGGCTGGGGGCCAAATGCCTCGGTGACAAGGCAAAGCTGTTCTGGGAGAGAGTCTTTCTGTCCCGCGAGGAGATGGCTGCGATCTATCCCGCGTCCCGCAACTCGCGCCATATCTACCTCTACTACGCGCTGCGACTCAGGGACGTCATCCGGACCTACTGGTCCCACGTTTTGAGTCGAGGCCGGTTGTTGGCGCGGAGTCGCCGACGCGACCGGACTGCCGCGCTCGTCAAGTGGCTGAAGGAAGACTGAAGACCGAGAACCGGAGACCGTCAACCGTACACCGCAAACCGTGTTCCGTAACTCGCCATTCGTCACTGGTCACTGGCACCTGGTCAATGGTCACTCGGGCGCTCCGCGCCCGTCTGTCCTTCGTCCTTCGTCGTGCTTCCTTCCCCTGCCGGCGTCGCATCCGGCGTATGATGCGAGTAGCGATAGTGGTACTTGTAGTAGTAATAGTAGTAGCGGCCGTAGCGACCGGAGCGGTTCACGTCGTTCAGCACGAGGCCGATCAGGTGCGCGCCGCCGCCGAGCATGGCGGTGCGCGCGTGCTCAATCGCTGCCAGCGCGGTCCGGCCGGCACGCACGACCATAATGGTAGCATCAGCCAGCGCCCCGATAATCTGGCTGTCGGCCGCGACCAGGACCGGCGGCGTGTCAATCACGACATGGTCATACTCGCCGGCCAGCCGCTTGAGCAGGACGCGGGTGGCGTTAAGAGTGAGCAGGTCCGCCGGGCTGGGCGGTATCGTACCGCAGGGCAGGCAGAACAACCCGTCAAGACCGGTCGCGAAGATGGCTTGGTCCGGGCTGCTGTTCGAGATGATGAGGTCGGACAGGCCCGGCTTCTTCTTGCGCTTGAACGCGGTGTGCAGCACCGGGTGGCGCAGGTCGGCGTCTACCAGCAGGACGCGGGAACCGGCCTGGGCCAGCACCGAGGCAAGGTTCACCGCGATGGTGGACTTACCTTCGCTCGGCCCCGGCGAGGTCACGGCAATCGTGCGCAGCGGGCGCTCCGCGCTGGCGAAAGCGAGGCCGGTGCGCAACACGCGAAAAGCCTCCGCTCCCGAGGACTCAACGTCGGTGTGGGTGATGAGATGCGAAGTCATGTCTTCCTCGCCCCGCCGCCGCCAGCGTCGGCCAGCGGTCAGCAGGTTGGGTATGCTGCCGAGGATCGAATACCCCCGGCGCTCCAGTTCGCGCGGGCCATGGATGGACGTGTCGAGATACTCGCACCGACGATATCCGCCCCACTTCCTGGATTCGCGCCTCCTCGAAGCGTTCGGAGAGCAGCGAGTGAACCCGGCGTCCGGTTTCCACGTCCCGGGTCAGCCGGGCCAGGATTCGCTCGGCTTCCGGCAGGCGGGCGAGCTCGGCATCGTAGCCGGAGATGGCGTTCGCCAGCGCTTCCTGCCGGGCTTTGGACGCGGCCAGCCCGGTGCGAAGGGTCAGGGCCGACTCGAACAGGCCGCTTAAGTGCCCGACCGGGTCAGCGAACCCCTGCTCGGTGATGAGGACCTGCGATTCGATTCGGAGCCGCGCCCGGGTGCTGTCAATCTGGCGGTCAAGGCCCCTAATCCGCTCCGAGTTCTCGCCGAAGCCACGGATGATGAGATTGGTCTTCTCAACCTCGAGCTGACTCATGGCGGCCTGGAGGCTGGAAACCAGCGGTGACGAGATGCCGCCAAGCTTGTCCGTCAGGCCTCTTCCTTCCTGCTCAATCCTGCTCTGGACGTGCGCGAGTTGGGCCTGACTACCATCGGCTTCAACGACTACCTGCTGGTACTGGACGGCGACGTTAGCCTGCCGCTGAATCACGTCTTGGGTTGCGGCGCCAATGTCCGTCATTCGGTGCGCGCTCTTGAACTCCGCAAGGCTCAACTCGGACGAATCCAGCCAACCACCGACCACGGCGAGCTGGTCCTCGACGAACCTGCGGATTGCCGAGACGTCGAGTCGGCTCAGGTCGAGGTCGTATTGTTGATAGGTCTCGACATAGGCGTTGGCGACCGCGACGGCGGCGGCTCGGCTGGGAGCGGATACCACGAGCTGGATGACGTCGGCATCGCGCAACGGCCGGGCCGAAACCGCGGAGGCAGATAGCATCGTCGGGTCGGGCAAGCGCTCGGCCACCTCCTCGGCCAGGGCCCGGCTCTGCAGGACCGCGACATTGTTGGCGATGTTCGGCTGGTTCGACCAGAAGATGCCTCGCGACGCGCCGAAGATGTCGCTCGGGTTGCTGATCGTGACCATCACGGTCGCACGGGCTTCAAAGACCGGTTTGGTGCGGACGATGGAGAGCACGGACAACCCCAGGACTCCGAGAAACACCCCTGTTGCCAGCCATTTCCGCCGGGCGAGTATTTCCAGGTAGTCGTGAAAGCTCGTTTTGCTGTCGGACTCTGAGGAAGGGGTCAAGCGTTTGGACACTGGAATCCTTGAATCCTGGACCCCTTGAATCCTCTCCTGTCGTTCCGTCTCCGCGCTCACTTCCCGCCCCAGTTCATGAGTGTCAGGACGAGGATGGCCGCCGTTCCGACCGAAGTCACGACCGTGAGTCCGTCGCGGAAGTAGTACCAGGCTGAATGCGGCACGATAACCACGTCCCCGGGATAGAGCGGAACGACCGGCCCGGCGTCCAGCATCTTCTTCAGGTTGACGTTTATCCGCTTCTGGGTGACCGCCCGGACCAGGACTACCCGCCTCAGGTTCGCGTACTCAGTCGGACCCCCGCCCGTGGAAAGCAGTTCAAGAATGTCCGGATTAGCGCCAAGGCTATACGCACCGGGAGAGCGTACCTGACCCCAGACATAGTACTTGAATACCGGCGCTTGGGACTGGGCCGGTTGAGCCAGAGCCCAGCCGGCTACCACTTCCCGCTGCACTACGAGGAGGACGCCGGTCCCGACGGATGCGAGACCGACGAGGACGAGCAACCACTCAGCGCCCAGCTCTCCCCGCAGGAAAACGGCAGTCGCGATCTCCATAACACCGGTGGCAACCGCCCAGAGCGCGATGTAGCCTATGAAATACGACGCGCTATGGGAGGCACAAGGAACGTCAGGATTCCGACGCCAACGCCGACGAGCCCCCATAGAAACAGCATCCATCAGAGCCAGCGCCCCGCGGGCTCACCGATGACAATCCCGACCCCGAGCATGCCGTCTGCCAGTGCGTATATAGCGAAGGGCATTACCAGGACCGAGAGCCGGTTTTTCGTCAGCAGCAAGGCGAGGACGCCGAAGATGATCACGATGAGGCCGCGCAGCAGCAACACCAGCCAGTTGCGGCTTAGAATGTAGGCCAGTTCGAGCCCGGAACGACTCTCGCCCGAACTATGCATCACGGTTGATTGCCTTGTCGGTTGGGGCTACGCGGCTCCGCATGGACTCCTGCGCATGCGCCGGACAGGTCGACCCCACGGTCATAGTCGAAGCCGGCCAGAAGGCGCTGCCGGGCGTCGGTCGTAGGCGGTACCACGTACATGAGGATACGCGGGGAGAAACCGGAGTCAAGCATAGGAGCGCGGTCGAGAGCAGCGAAGCTCAGCGCCGCGAAAACTCGCAGCCGCAGTAGTCCTGTCGGTACAGCCCGAGGTCCTTTGACAGCTCGATGCTGCGCTTGAACCCGTCCCGCTTCTTCCAGTCTTCCTCAACGAAGACCAAGCCGTATCGGGCGGCGGCTTCGCGGCCGATAGGGTTGATTACTGCTGCCCGCTTCATCGGCGCGATGGTCAGAGTCGTGGCAAGGTGCGTGCAGCCGTTGTCGCCCGCCCGTCGCGCACTTTCTTCGAGTCTCAGCCGATAGCAGGCATGGCACCGACTCCCGCCCTCCGGTTCCTCCTCAAGCCCGCGTGCAGCTTCGAGAAACCGCTCGTGGTCATAGGGTCCGACGTCAACCAGCACGCGCCACAGCGCGGAGAGCCGCTGCACTTCCATCAGCCGTTTGTTGTACTCATCTTCCGGATAGGTGTTGGGGTTGTAGTAGAATCCGACGACTTCGAAGTCGTCCTTCAGCCGGCGGATGACCTCGGTTGCGCAGGGCCCGCAGCAGATGTGCAGCAGCAGCTTCGGTTTCACCGAACCAGACTAGAGACGAGCCGTGAGAAGTCAAGGCAAGCGCACTGGTGCTCAAGTGGTCCAGTGTGCAGTCAGAGGGATCGAGAGATACAGGGATCAAGGGATCGAGTGTCCAGAAGAACCGGGGCCGAGCAGATGGGAATCTGCGTCATCTGCGCTTAGTCCCACCCGTGTCTGCACCTCTGACTTCTAGCCTCTAGCTTCTGACTTCTGACTTCGCCCGGTTCCTGTACTACAAGGGAGCAAGATGTTCGCCCCATCGTTCCTGTTTCGATGCAGATTCCGCCTCGGGCATTTTGACTTTTGATATTTGCATTTTGCCTTTTGACTTGCGCTCCTCGCGCCCTGTGTCTCTTGACCTCATCATTTCCCGCCCTATCCTCTCCGCCATGCCGCTGTGCCACGACGTTGAACTGCTCCGGCCTTTCATCGAGAAGAACCGGCCGGCCACCAATTCCGTAGCCAACCTTGTGTACAACACACTCGGTTCCCGGCTGCGGTGGGTTCGGGCCGACGATATCCGCGACCCGCACGCCGTGCTCTGCCGTACGCACCGGTTCACGCTCTATGCCGATTCCGGACCGGCCGCAGCCCGCGTGCTCGCCGAGACCCCGCGCAACATGCGCATGGTGTTCAGCACGACACCGACCCGTTTCTGCCGCATGATAAGAGAGAGCTGGCGCGGCCCCGACGCCGGCCGGCGCGCGTGGTACAACCACTGCTACTTCTACGTGCTCAAGCCCGGCCGCTTGGCTATCGACCGGACCCATCGCGCGAGCCGGCTGCGACCGGAAGATGCGTCGCCGATTGCCCGTAGCTGGCCCTATGGCCGGAGCGCCGAACACATCCTCCGCCGCATCCGGAGCGGGCCGGGTTACTGCATCCGCCGCAAAGGGCAACCGGTAGCATGGGGATTGACGCACGATGACGGCTCGATGGGGTTCCTGCATGTGCTTGAGGCGTTTCGCGGCCAGGGCATGGCGCGGACGCTCACAACCGTCCTCGCCCGACGCTTGCTCGGCATCGGCATTCAGCCCTTCTTGTACATCGTCACCGGAAACTCGGCCTCAATCCGCCTGACCGAAAGCATGGGTTTCACCCGTGCCGGCCGGTTCTCCTGGTTCGGTCCCCGCTGACGGTCACCGCCGAGCCCGAACAGGAATCCGCCTCCCAAGCGTGAAGAGCATGTATTCGGCCCGATAGCAAGTGGCGTCGCCCGCGTTCGCCGAGGCCACAGCCACCATCGTCGCCAACCGGAGCAGTTTCTTCATCTTCTTTGCTCAACTCGGTTCCGACTTCGTCCTTTCCCCTTCGGACTTTCCACTTTCCTCGAGCTAGTGCCCTTCATACATCTTTTCGAGTTCGTCACGGTACGCGGCGATTACCTGGGGTCGCTTCGTCTTGAGGCTCGGGGTCAGGAGCCCATTCTCGACCGTGAACGGGTTCGGGATGAGCTTGAACCGATGGACTTGTTCATACTGGGCATAGCCCGCGAGCGCCTTCTTGACTTCCCCGTCATACAGCTTGACAACCTCCGGATGGTCGAGCACGTCGGTGTAACGCGTGAACGCGATGCCGCGCTCCCGGGCAAAGGCCTCGAGCGCTATCGGGCTGGGGACGATCAGCGCGCAGAGGAACGGCCGACGGTCGCCGTGGACCAGAACCTGCTCTACGTACTTGGAGTTGCACACGGCCAACTCAATGGGGGACGGCGGGATGTTCTTGCCGTAGGAGTTGATGATGAGTTCCTTGATGCGGCCGGTGATGATGAGGTTGCCTTCATCATCGAACTTGCCCTGGTCGCCGGTGTGGAACCAGCCTTCGGCGTCGATGACCTCGGCCGTCTCCTTGGGTTTGTTGAGATAGCCTTTCATTACGTTGGGGCCGCGCACGAGTATCTCGTCGTTCGGGCCGATGCGCACTTCCACGCCGGCGAACGGCTTGCCGACCGTGCCGACTCGTTCCTGGCCCGGGACCGCGGCGCAGACCGCGGGCGAGGTCTCGGTCAGGCCGTAGCCTTCGAGCAGGTTGAACCCGAGGTTGCGGATAACGCGGGCCAGTCTTCGGTCGAGCGGCGCGCTGCTCGAAACCATCAGCCGAATCCGACCCCCGCCCAGTTGCTTCAGCTTCTTGACTACCAGCTTGCCCAGCAGCCAGTGTTTGAACCCGAGCCAGAGTGGAATCGAGTGTTTCCCGGTCTTGAGCCGGGCGTAGCGGCTGTAGGTGCGGAGAGTAGACTTCATCAGCATCCGGCTGAAGGCGGGTCCGGTCAGGACCTTGTCCTGTACCGCGTTGTAGACCTTTTCGAGCACGCGCGGCAGCACAATCATCACGGTCGGACGGACGAGCTGGACGTCTTCGCGGATGGTCTGGAGCGACTCGGCATAGGCAATCGAGGCGCCCGACATTAACATGCAGTAGTACCCGCAGGTGCGCTCGAACATGTGGCACAGGGGAAGGAATGAGACCAGCACGTCGTTCTCGTTGATGCCGAACAGCGGGATCGCGGTCTGGACGTTAGACAGGACGTTGCGGTGCGTGAGCATCGCGCCCTTGGGCTCTCCGGTCGTGCCCGAAGTGTAGCAGACCGTGAACAGGTCGTCCGGCTGGGGCTTGTGCGGTTCGGCGAGTTTCGGGTTTCGCTTGAGCGCTTCGGCCCCGGTCTTCCGCAGTTCCTCGAAGCAGAGGAGTTGCTTGCCCGCCCGGCTCTGGCATTCCTGGCCGTAGATCGTGACCACGTCACGGAGTGGGGGAACCTCGGGCAGAATCCGGGTGATGTTGGCGAATAGTTCCGGACTCTCGACAATCAGGTGCGTGACCCCGGCATCGTTCAGGATGTAGCGAATCGCGTCCGCGCCGAGCGTATGGTAGACCGGAATCAGCACGGCCCCGAGCTTGGCAACGGCCAGGTCGGTGGCCACCCATTCCGGCCGGTTGTATGAGTAGATGCCCACCATGTCGCCGGGTTTGACCCCGCGCTCGGCCAGCCCGGCGGCCAGCGCGTCAACGGTTTCCGAGAGTTCGGCATAGGTGATGCCCTCGTATTTCCCATTGACCTTGCGCATCAGGGCCGTGCGCCCGGCGAACTTGCGGGCTACTTCAGCGAAACA
>JAPLUO010000379.1 GCA_026397595.1 Caldifarciminota bacterium | reverse complement strand
ATGGCGAGGTGCCCACCGCCACGGTCGCGATGACACCGTTGGTCGCGCCATCAATTACGGTCACGTTGTCGCTGTAGTAGTTCGCGCAGTAGACCTTGGCATCGATCGAGTTATAACAGAGGGCGTAAGGGGTGTTGCCCGCGG
The DNA here is from genome assembly GCA_026397595.1 of Caldifarciminota bacterium. GTDB lineage: Bacteria > Hydrothermota > Tepidihabitantia > Tepidihabitantales > Tepidihabitantaceae > UBA2258. Next base: position 13,456 of record JAPLUO010000379.1, on the reverse strand, counting down.
CCACGGTTGCGACTACGGTGTCTGTCGCGCCGTCGATCACAGTCACGTTGGCGCTGTAGTAGTTCGCACAGTACACCTTGTTGTCACGTGGATCATAGCAGAACGTGTAGGGCCCATTGCCAGCAGCCACGGTCACGACTATCGTGTCGGCCGTGCCGTCGATCACAGTCACGTGGTCGCCTTCCCAGTTCGCGCAGTAGATCTTGTTGTTGGTCTGATTGTAGCAGATGGCGCATGGCGAGGTGCCCACCGCCACGGTCGCGATGACACCGTTGGTCGCGCCATCAATTACGGTCACGTTGTCGCTGTAGTAGTTCGCGCAGTAGACCTTGGCGTCGATCGAGTTATGACAGAGGGCATAAGGGGTGTTGCCCGCGGCCACGGTCGTGATGACGCGGCCTGTCGTGCAATCAATCACTGTGACGTTGGCGTTGGTAGCGTTCGCGCAGTAAACCTTGTTGTCAGTTGGATTGTAGCAGAGGGCGAAAGGGAGTGTGCCCGCCGTCACGGTCGCAATGACCGAGTTGGTCGCTCCGTCAATCACGGTCACGTTGTCGCTATAGTGGTTCGCGCAGTAGACCTTGCTGTCGGACAAGTTGCAGCAGAGGGCCCCAGGGTAGCTGCCTGCGGGCACGGTCGCGATGACCGAGTCGGCGGCGCCGTCAATGACAACCACGCTGTCGCCGAACAAGCCCGCGCAGTAGACCTTGTTGTCCGTCGGATTGTAGCAGAGAGCAAGAGGGTCATAGCCCGCGGCCACGGTGGTGACGACCGAGTTGGTCGCGCCGTCAATCACAGTCACGTTGTCGCTATCGTGGTTCGCGCAGTAGATCTTGTTGTTGGTTGGGTTGTAGCAGAGGGCCATCGCGTTCGCCCCGGTCGGGATCCGAGCGATCCTCTGGTTTGTTGCTCCGTCAATCGCAATCACGCAGTCGCCGTATTCTCCACCGACATAGAGGGTGTTGTTGGTTGAGTTGTACACCATGCACTGCGGGCATCTCAGCCCGCCGAACGAATCAGGCAGGTACAGGGTCTTCTCCAGCCACTGTCCGGAGGCGAGTGAAACGACGAGCAGGACCGAACCGACAATCAAACGAGTCAGGCGCATGTGTCCTCCTGCGTGAATTCTAGGCCGGTCGCGGACGCTGTCAATCAGATTCGTCCAGCCCTGCCGGCAGAGCGTCCAGCCAGATTCCACGTCTACACGGCACGCACCGTTGTCAATCGAGTTCGCCCTTGCGTTCCATTTCGGCGAAGAGGACAGTGACGGCTTGCTTCATCCTGGTGAACGGCTCGGGCGGAAGACCGTGCTCTGTGGCCCACTCGTCGAGTCTGGCCATGGCCTTTGCCCGCCAGACCGGCCGGGTCTTACGCGTCCGGCGCAACGCACCGAAGACCTTGCCGGCGTACGCCCGGAGGTGAATCGCGAGCGGGGCGCTGCCCGGCAGGCGCAACTCGTTCAACACATCGTTCCACACACGGTGCAGCCTACCCTCCCAGCGGATTGCCCGGGCCTGCCCCTTTGCCTCCCGCACGCGCCGGTCGCGGTTCTGTTCTGGCGTCTCGCGCCGGCCGGACTTCGGTTTGTGGAAGGTGTCGTACCACACGACTCGGGCCTGCTCCATCAGCGGCAGCCCAATCGCTGCCTCGGTCACTTGCTTCCTTACCCGCTCCTCATCAGGCGGCAGCCTCCTGACGTACTGGTACAAGACATCAGCGATGCCTTCCGGTCCCGCTCCGCAGGCGTAGACGAACTCCATCAGCACCGGCAGCCTGAGTCCGGGAAAGTCCCCTCGCTCTATCCGGCATACGTACGACTTGCCGCCCGGCCCGGTCCGGCCCAGCCGGAGCGCGAGTTCGTTCTGAGTCAGCCCGGCCTGTTTGCGCAGTTCCCGCAGCCTGAGGCCAAGCCGGCGCACGGTTCCCAGCCACTCAGGACTCAGTCCGCAGGGGCTCGGCTTCACCTGGGAAGTTTACTGTGAATGCACACGTCCATCAACCCTTCGTCTGTCCCAACTTCTGCATTCTCAACTCACTATTCACTCTTTCCGTAACTCCCCTACCCCGTCCCCCTCACCGTAATCCCGACCGTACTCCTCACTGTAGTCCCCACCGTGCTCCTCGCCGCAGTCCTTACCATACTCCTCGCTGTAGTCCTCACCGTACTCCTCGCTGTAGTCCACGCCGTACTCACCACTGTACTCCCCGCTGTAGTCCCCGCCGTATTCCTCACCGCAGTCCCCATCGTGCGCAATGGCCCAACCACCACAAGAACGCTAGACTCATCCCGGCCGAGGCCGGTTTCCGGGCCGGTCGGGCCGAGATTCCAGTACGACCCGTCTTGACTCCTGCCCGTTGGCCGCTACGATGCACCGATGTCGCGCGGCTTCGCCTCGGTGCTCCGAATCAGGAACTTCAGCCTGCTGGTCGCGTCCGGCAGCCTGTCCCAGCTTGGGGACCGGCTCACCCACATGCTGCTGATTACCGTGATTGCCGTCGCCAATCCGGGCAAGCTGATGGCCTATTCGACCGGCTCGCTCGCCTTCGTAGTCCCGACGATGCTCCTCGCCCCGATTGCCGGCGTGCTCGTTGACCGCTGGGACAAGCGTAAGGTACTGGGGTTCACGCACATCATCCAGTCCGCCCTGCTGGTCACCGCCGCGTTCCTCATCATCGCGCTAAAGAGCTTCGCGCCGTTCTGGGTCGCGCTCTTCATATTCTTCGCGCTCGACGTGTTCAACAATACTTCGGTCCCGGCCCTGATGCCTCAGCTCGTGGCGAAGCGGAAGCTGCTTGTGGCCAACTCGGTCAACCTGACCTTCTCCCGGGTCGCGACCGTGCTGGGCATGGTGATTGGCGGGTTCCTCATCAAATGGGCCGGCTGGAAGTACGGCATGTTCATCAATGCCTCGACCCACCTGACCGCGGGCCTGTTCGCGCTTGCCATTTCCGGGGTCTTCGTAGCTCACAGAGGGCTGACGGCTGACGGCTCACGGCCTACGGCTCGCGGCCAACGCGGAAGCATGTGGGGTCTCGTGGCGAGCGCGTTCCGGCAGCTCTTCGCCGACCTGGCCGATGTCGTCCGCGTCATCGGCCGGAGCCGGATGGTCGGGTTCGTCATGGCTTCGCTCGTGGTGACGATGTTCGTCTCGTCGGTGTCGTACACGGTGCTGATCTACATCGTGCAGCAGGTACTGAAGCTCGGCACCGGCGGGGTCGGCATCTTCGCCGGTTTCCTCGCGGTCGGGATGATTGCCGGCGCCGCCAGCATGAGCTTCATCCGGAGGCGTATCAATCAGCCGATGGTCGTTGTTCTTGTCATTCTGCTCTACGGCCTGCTGTTCCTCGCCAGTCCATGGCTCATCACCGTCTGGTTCATGATCGTGATTGCGCTGGTCGCCGGCGTCGCCTTCTCGTGGCTCGGTGTGGTCCAGAGTACGATGCTGCAGGAAGAGGTGCCCGAGGAGATTCGCGGCCGGATATTCTCGACCCGCGAGTTTGTCACCAACGTCGCGTTCCTGTTGACCACGCTCTTCATCGGCGCGCTCGGCGACCTGACGTCCTACAAGACCGTGCTGGCGGCTATCGGCGTCGTGCTCTGCACGCTGGCGATACTGGGCTGGGTTTTCGTGCGGGCGATGCAGCGCCCGGCCGCGCAGGCCTGATTCGGAATTCGAGCTTCGGGCTTCGTGCTTCATCGTGCGCGCTATGCGCGCACGATGGTATTGTCTATCAGCCGGGTCTTGCCGAAGTGCACGGCCAGAGCCACGAGCACCTCGCCCTTGATGGTTTTGACCGGTCTCAGTTCGTCGGTGTCGACCATTTCAACGTAGTCAATCCGGCCGCCCGACTCCCGCCTCACCATCCGGCGCATCGCCGCCTTGACCCTGGCGGCCCGCCGCTCGCCCTGCACTATCAGCCGCCTGGCGAGCAGCAGCGACCGGTGCAGCACCGGCGCCTCGGCCCGCTGCTCCGGCGTCAGGTAGACGTTGCGCGAACTCATCGCCAACCCATCCTTCTCGCGCGCGGTCGGCATGATGACGATACGGGTGTGAAAGCAGAGGTCGCGCGCCATGCGGCGGATGACGAATGCCTGCTGCGCATCCTTGGCCCCGAACACGGCGATCTCCGGAAGCACGATGTTGAACAGCTTGGCCACGACCGTGGCCACGCCCCGGAAGTGACCGGGCCTTGATTTGCCGCAGAGGCCGTCGCCCAGCCGCTCGACATCGACGAACGTGGCAAAACCCGCCGGGTACATCTCCTCGACCGACGGGTAGAAGATGACGTCGGCCCCGGCCGACGCAAGCAGCCGCCGGTCCCGGGCGAAGTCACGGGGATACCGGCGGAAGTCCTCTTTCGGCCCGAACTGAATCGGGTTGACGAATATCGAGACCACGACGAAACGAGACTGCCTTCGCGCGGCCCGCACCAGTTGAAGGTGGCCTTCGTGCAGGAAACCCATGGTCGGTACGAGCCCGACGCGGCCCTTGCCGCGCCAGCCCAGGGCGATGCGCTGCATCGCGGCAACGGACCTGACTACGCGCATATGCCGGAGAGGATTTACCACCAAGACACAAAGGCACAAAGAGGTTCCGGACTCCGGGCACTTGGTGTCTTGGTGTCTTTGTGGTGAGATTCCGTCATTTCTCTACGTGGAATGTGTGGTTTTCGTCCGGGAACTTGCCGGAACGAACTTCCTCAGCGTATGCCGTAACCGCCTTGCGGATTTCCGCGGCCAGCCCGGCGTACTGCTTCACGAACTTGAGCGGCGGGGTGTCGAACATCCCGAGCATGTCATGAAGCACCAGCACCTGCCCGTCGCAATCAGGGCCCGCACCGATGCCGATGGTCGGTATCGGGATTTCCTGCGTTACCCGCTTCGCGACCTCGGCCGGCACCTTCTCCAGCACGAGCGAGAAGCAGCCCGCGTCGACAAGCGCATGGGCGTCGGCAAGCAGCCGCTCCTGGTCCTCGGCCTTCCGCGCCTGCAACCGGTAGCCGCCGAGCTTGTGGACCGACTGCGGGGTCAGGCCCAGGTGTCCCATCACCGGGATGCCGAGCTCGACCAGCCGCTTGATGACCGGCAGGACCGGCCCGGCGCCCTCGACCTTGACCGCCTCGGCCCCGGCCTGGAGGAACCGGCCCGCATTGGCCACGGCCTGTTCCATCGATACCTGGTAAGAAAGAAACGGCATGTCGGACACAAGGAGCGCCCGCTTCACGCCGGCCGCAACCGCACGCGTGTGATAGACCATCTCGTCCATGCCGATCGTGAGTGTCGTGGGCATGCCGTAGATGACATTGGCGGCCGAGTCGCCAACCAGTATCAGGTCAACCCCGGCCGCGTCGAGAATCAGCGCGCTCGGGTAGTCATAAGCGGTCAGGCAAACGATGCGCTCGCCCTTCGCCTTCTTGCGCACGATGCGGATGGTGGTCACCTTGTCGGACGGGGTTGAACCGGTTGACATATCAGCTCCTCGCTACCTGACGATGGACAGCAGACTTTGGACGTCGGACTCCGAACTTCTGCATTCTGCAATCTAGCTTCTCGCTTCTGACTTCGCCCGACATCTTCGCTATCTCCCTTTGCCTCGCGGCGAGTAGAACCGGCGGCCCGTGGTCGTCTCCCCTATCGCGCGGAACAGGTCCTCGAAATCCTCGCGGCTGGCCACGAAGTCGAGCCGCTCGGTATTGACGATAAGGACCGGCGCGGCGTCGTAGTGCATGAAGAAGTGGTTGTAGGCGTCGGCCAGTTCTTCAAGGTACTGCGGGTCAATCGCGGCCTCGAACTGCCTGGCCCGCTGCTTGATGCGGGACAAGAGCACGTCGGCCCGCGCCTGCAGGTAGACCACGATGCTCGGCTTCGGTATTTCCTGCGCCACGAACGCGTAGATGCGATCGTACAGCGCTAGTTCGTGCTCGGTGAGATTCAGATGGGCGAATATCCGGTCCTTGTCGAACAGGTAGTCGCACACGACGGTCTCCTGGAACAGCTCGGACTGGAGCAGGTCACGCTGCTGCTTGTGGCGTGCGAGCAGGAAGAAAAGCTGGGTCTGGAACGCGTAGTTCCGCATGTCGCCGTAGAACTTATCGAGGAACGGGTTCTCTTCGACAACTTCCGTGACCAGCTTCGCCTCGAGTCGCCCGGCAAGCCGCTCGGCCAGCGCGGACTTGCCCACGCCAATCGGCCCCTCGACGCAGATGTACCTCATGGGACGGGGACTGTCCCCGCACGGGGACTGTCCCCAAAGCCCTCCGTCACGCCCGCGCTGCCGATGTCGGCCAGCATTTCGGCAACGGTCCTGCCCAGCACCGGGTGGACCAGCGTCGGGGCCAGTTCGGCGAGCGGCACCAACACGAACGCCCGCTGGTGCAGCCGCGGGTGTGGTATTTCAAGCCCGGGCCGGCTGATTACCTGCCGGTCATAGAGCAGGATGTCGATATCGATGGTCCGCGAGCCGGCGCGCCGGAGCGGATCCCGGCCCAGCCCGCGCTCAATCTCCCGCGTCTGCCGGAGCACCTCATCGGGCGCCAGAGCGGTTTGGAGCCGTACCACGCCGTTCAGGAACGCGGACGCACCCGGCAGTCCGACCGCCGGGTTCTCATACCAGCGCGACCGTGCGATCCCGCCCAGGCGCGCAAGCGCCGCGACCGCACGCTCAAGCAGGTCTGCCCGGTCGCCGAGATTCGACCCGAGCCCCAGAAAAACTTCACTCATCAGCTAAGCCTAGAGAACCCCTTTCACCTGTCAAACACTGCGTCAGGATAAAGGGGACTGTCTCCGCACGGGGACTGCCCCCAAGGTCCTACGCTTCCGCGTGCCTGACCTGCGTCGCCTGGCGACCGTACGGTGCCTGTACTACCTCGAACTGGACCTTCTCGCCGGGCTCCAATGCCTGGACAAAGGGTATTGTCCCCGGCTCGGGAGTCTCCCCGAAACCGGCCATGTTGCCGGAGTGGACAAAGACGTCGCCGGCGCCGTCTTCGGGCTCGATGAACCCGAATCCTTTCCTCGGTTCAAACCAGCGGACTTTTCCTGTCATGTAGTTAGTTACCTCATGTTATCGGCAGAGTACCATCACCGCACTGTCTGGGCCTTCGAGGCCAGCGGAAGCGGTCCCCGGAGACCAATCAATCTATGCGAACCGGCGCCGGATGTCAAGCTGCTCAGGTCGCTGGAGTTGAAGCCGGACAGCCGGCGCGCCCCGCGTGCGCAAGGAGCCCGCCCGACGCCTGTCCGGGCACTACGCGGGCGAAGGCCCGGCGCGGCGCGGCCGGCCTGAGTTCTTGACTCTCCGGCCCGCGCTTCTATACTAGCCTTATGCCCACGCCTGCCCGACCGGTCGGCCGGTCGCAGACACCGGACGGTATGTGGTTTCGCTGCAACGGTTGCGGCGAAATCCTCTATCGCAAGACCCTCGAGTCGAACTTCTTTATCTGCACCCGCTGCGGCTACCATTTCCGTATCAACCCGGACAAGTACATCCAGATTCTCCTGGACGACGGCCGGATCGAGGAGCTGGACTCCGACCTTGCCCCGGCCGACCCGCTCGAGTTTCCCGACTACCCGAAGAAGCTGAAGGAGGCCCAGGAAAAGACCGGCCGGACCGAAGGGCTGGTCTATGGCCGCGGTGCCATCGGCGGCTGCCCGGTCGTGCTTGCCGTCATGGACTTCGGGTTCATCGGCGGCAGCATGGGGTCGGTAGTCGGCGAGAAGATCGCCCGGGCAATCCGGCTGGCGCGCACCGAGCGGAGACCGCTCCTGATTATCGCCACGTCCGGCGGCGCGCGCATGCACGAGGGTGCGTTCTCCCTGATGCAGATGGCCAAGACCTCGGCCGAGCTTGGGCTGCTGCGCAAGGAGCGAGTCCCGTACATCGCCATACCGGTCGACCCGTGCACCGGCGGCGTCACTGCGTCGTTCGCCATGCTCGGCGACGTTATCATTTCCGAACCCGGCGCGCTCATCGGGTTCGCCGGCCGCCGCACTATCGAGGGCACCATCGGCGAGAAACTGCCCGAGGGATTCCAGACCGCTGAGTTCTGCCTCAAACACGGCACGCTCGACGCGGTCGTCCCGCGGCGCGACCTGCGCGAGACCCTTATCCGTATCCTCTCGATTCTCTGGCATCAGCCGCCGGAGAACCGCAGTGTCCAGTGACCAGTTGCCAGTTACCAGTCAATTCCCGATTGCCGAATGCCCAATTCAGACACTGGTCATTTCCGTCGGACGACCCCGCTAGCCCGACAAGCTGATGAGCGGCGTGTCGTTCAGCAACCTGACCAAGCTGTACGACAAAGGCACGGTCGCGGTCGACCACGTCACGTTCGAGGTCGCGGACAAGGAGTTCTTCGTGCTCGTCGGCCCGTCCGGGTGCGGCAAGTCAACGACCCTGCGCCTCGTGGCCGGGCTCGAAGAACCGACATCGGGCGAAATCTACATTGGCGACCGGATCGTCAACAACGTCGAACCCCGGGACCGCGACATCGCGATGGTGTTCCAGAACTATGCGCTCTATCCGCACATGTCGGTGCGGGAAAACATGGCGTTCGCGCTCAAGCTGCGCAAGCTACCGAAGGACGAGATCCGCACGCGGGTCGAGGAAGCCGCCCGAATCCTCGGCATCACCGAACTGCTTCAGCGCAAACCCGCGGCCCTGTCCGGCGGCCAGCGCCAGCGGGTGGCCGTTGGCCGCGCCATCGTTCGTCACCCCAAAGTCTTCCTCTTCGACGAGCCGCTCTCCAACCTCGACGCCAAACTACGGGTAGGCATGCGCACCGAACTCGCTCGCATCCACCGCCAGCTCGAAACCACGGTCTTCTACGTCACCCACGACCAGGTTGAGGCCATGACCCTGGGCCAGCGCATCGGCGTGATGAAGGACGGCAAGCTGCTGCAGATTGCCGACTCGATGACACTCTACAACCAGCCGGTCAACCGGTTCGTGGCCGGGTTCATCGGGTCGCCGCCGATGAACTTCCTCTCGGGCCGCATTGAAGACAAGACCCCGCTTCGCTTCTCGCACAACTCCTTCAGCCTCGACCTCTCCCCTGCCATGGCTGCTGGACTCGCGCCAGCGCGAGGCAAACCCGTAACACTGGGCGTCCGGCCCGAGGGCATCACCCTCGCACTGGAGACTGTCCCCGCACGGGGACCGTCCCCAAAACCGGAACTCAAGATGGGCGTCGAAGTCGTCGAACAGATGGGCAATGAGACTGTCCTCTATCTCAAGGCGGGCGAGGACACGCTTGTCGCCCGCGTGCCGCCGCAGAATGCGCCGCGCCCGGGCGATTCAGTAACCGTGGGCTTCGCGCCGGACCATCTGCACTTCTTCGACGCTGAGACCGAGCTGACGCTCGCCTGACGCCGGCGCGACGCCGGCAAACTCGAAGCTCGAAACCCGAATGACGAGTCAGTGTCCCAAAGGCGGAGAATGCCCCAATGCAGGGGCGGCATTTCCGGGCTTGGGTCACTCGGACTTGATTCGGTATTCGGACTTCGTGCTTCGAGATTCCCTGAGTCGCTTCAGGCGACTCGGGGCGGCCCATCCGGCCACCGGTTGAACACGAACATGAAAGTCAGGAATGAGCCGAACACCGTCATCACGAACTGCAGGAATGGCGACACGACAATCATCAACACCAGCCAGCCGATGAGGCTTGCCTTCGGCTCGTAGAGTAGCAAGGGCAGCCCCATGTTGCCCGGGTTGATTATCGGGTGGAACATCAGCGGAATCAGCCGGCCCCATACCGCGACCATGATGACGAAGGTGACGAGCGAGGTGAACAGGGCATAGCGCAGGCTCCGTTTCATCGCGCCGGCATGCCCCGGGACGAAGTGCCACGCCCGCAGGGCGTTGAACCACCCGACCGAGAACCCGAGCAGAATGCAGAAGAGCGGAACGCCCATGCCGAGCGCTGCGCACAGCCCGTCAATCACCGCATAGGCGATGAACGCCCCAACCGCGTTCTGGCCGAATGTCCCCGCCGGGTCGTACCTGAAGCGCACGTGGTATCCTAGCGCCGGAGGACACCGGTGCAAGTTACGACGAGCCGGATTCCCTCCGCCACTTCCGACTTCTGACATCTCGCTTCTAGCATCTGGCCTCGTCCCTCCCCTACCGCCGGTGCCTGTCGAAGAACTCCCACATAACCTCGGTCGCGTCAATATCGCGCGCTGTCTTGCCGAACCGCGCAACCCGGCGCGCGCCGGAAGGCCACGTGTGCCCACCGCCCTCAACCCGGTAGAGAATCACCTCGCTCGAATCCCGGCCGCCTGAATATCGCTCGCACACAACATTGATGCCGTCATGAGGGTCGACGTCCGGGATGTCGGTCGTCTCCGGCTTCGGACTGCAACTGTCTGCCGCGACCCAGAAGTCTATCGTCCCTGCCACCGACAGCACTTCGCCGCGTTTGTGGTGGAGTCCGACGCCACCGCCTTCATAGGGCACGAGCGGGTCACGGGTCCCGTTGATTGCCAGCACCGAAACGGGCTTCGCGGGTCGGCGGGAACTGTCACCAGGGATTTCCGCGGGAAATCCGGGGACCGTCGCCAGGGCCTGACTCAGCGGCTCCGGTATGCCCGCCGCGACCGGCGCGATGGCCGCAACACGGTCGGCAAGGTCGCAGCCCAGCCGATGACACATCATCCCGCCGTTGGAGATGCCGGTGGCATAGACCCGCTGTCGGTCAACGTTGAGGTCTTTCGCAAACCGGTCTATCAGAGCGGCAATGAAGCCGACGTCGTCGACTTCGTCCCGCTGCGACTTGAACCGGCGTACCTGCCGGCCGTCGTTCCAGTGATGGTTAAGGGCATCAGGATAGCAGACGGTGAACCCGGCCGCATCTGCCTTGGCGCTGAATCCGGTCAGCTTCGCAACCTTGACCCCGTCGCCGCCGCCGCCGTGAAGAACGAACACCAAGGGCCACTGCTTCGCCTGGTCGAAGCCCCTGGGAGCGTGCAGCAGGTAAGTCCGCTTCATGCCGCCATAGACGACAGACCCCGCCTGGTCGGTACCGGCCTTCACATCTTTCACCTTGCCCTGCCCGCGTGCAACGTTCACCAGCACGAACAGCAGCAGCACCACAAGCACGACCCCAACCGCCGCCACCCTCGCCACTCCGCTCATTTCTCCGTCCCATTTGCCATTTCCACTTTCCCCTTTGTCATTCCGTGCATCTTCCCTCGTGCCAGTGACGCAAGGACGCCTCCTAGACACAGCAACGCGAAAATGCCGAATGCGACCTTCATGCTCGCAAGCAACCCGGCATTCTGAGCCGGCGTAATCTGCACCCGGCCCACGAACAAAGCCAAGAGCAGCATCGCGATGCCCATCGAGAACATCTGGCCGACCATCCGCATGGTCGCGACCGTGCCGGCCGCGATGCCATAGCACCGGGGTTCGACGCAGCCCATGATGGCGTTCACGTTCGGCGACGAAAACAGCCCGAACCCCGCGCCAAGCAGGATCAGGCCCGCGACTATCACGCCGACCGGCGTTCCGCTGGTGAGAAACGCGAGCCACACCAGGCCCGCGACCGTCAAGCCCATGCCGATGGAAGCGACGATGCGCGGCTCGACCCTGTCCGAGAGCCGTCCCGCCAGCGGCGACACCACCGCCTGCACTGCCGGCGCCGCGACCAGCACAAGCCCGGTCGTGCGCACGTCCAGCCCGCGCGCGTACTGCAGGTACAAGCTGAGCAGGAAACCGACCGCCGACGTCGCGCTGTAGTTCACCAGCGCGGCGATATTGGAGAGCGCGAACACTTGGTTCCCGCTGAATAAGCTAGTGTCGAGCACCGGGCTCTTGATGCGGCGCTCGAGCACCACGAACCCGGCAAGCCCCACAAGCCCGACCCCGACCAACACTCCGCCGGACACTGCCGGGAGCAGCGTGAAACCGTACATCAGGCAGAACAACGCAACACCGTACAGCACCGTGCCGGCGATGTCAAACCGCTCACCCCTTGCCTCGAACCACTCGCCCTTCAACTTCCACACCGTCACCGCGACCACGGCCGCGCCCAGCGGCACGCAGGCCCAGAATATCGACCGCCAGCCAAGCGCCTGCGTCATGACGCCGCCCAGCGTCGGCCCGAGCGACAGGCCGAGGTAGACCGTGGCCACGTTGATACCCAGGACTCTTCCCCGCTCCTTCGGCGGGAACACCGAGGTCAGAATCGCGGTCCCGGTTCCGAACATCATCGCGCCGCCCAGACCCTGCACCACCCGCGCGACAATCAAAGTCGCGGTGGACACCGCCAGCGCCGACGCAATCGAGCCCAGCGTGAACACCACCACGCCCCACATGAACACCCGCTTCCGCCCGCGCATGTCGGCCAGCCGGCCCAGCGGCACCAGCCCAATCGCCGCGGCCAGGATGTAGGAAGTGGCGACCCAGCCCAGGGCAATCGCGTTCATTCTGAACTCGCCGCCGATGCGCGGCAACGCCACGTTCACTGCCGCGCCCATGAACGGCGTCAGAAACGCGGCCAGGGTCGTGGCCACCAGCGCGTATCTTCGATTCGAGGCTTCCGGAGTCAAGGTCAGATTCTAGCCGACGGCCCGCCAATCTGCAATCTACAACCCGGAATCTTGAATGAGCGGGCCGCGGCCGGCTGGTTCACGACAATGGACCGCGCCTCAGGGTCAATGACCGGGCTCAGATGATGACGAACCGCGAGGGAAAGCAGGCGTGACATCGTAGTGAGCCATCACCGCCTCCTTCACCTCTTCGCCTGCCAGCCCTGGCCCGACCGCCACACCTGTCCTGCAACCTGACCGGAAAGCACCGGCTCGATGAACACCCGGATTCCTGCGACCGCGTCGCTCAGCGTTACGCCCGACTCAGTTGGTACACTCCTCTTGAGAAACGCCGGCCAGAAACGCTGAGCGCCGGCCGCATAGGCGTCGGAAAGCCCGTCCGGGCTCCTCGTCGGAGTCTCGGCGTTGCGCCGACCGAAGGTGGCATCAATCGCCGACCGTAGCACATCGCCGTCGAACTCGAAGTCACGCGCCAGTGCCCAGATGTCATAGTAATCCCGCACGCGACTGTTCGTCATGCCCAGTTCGACCATCGCCGAGAACTTCTCCGCCACTACCGTGTAGCGCGAGTACGCCCGAAGCCGCGGGGCTGGCATGTCGAGCAGCGTCGGATAGTCGATTTCCTCGGCAGGTGGGACGACCGCATCGCCCGTGCCGACGTCAACCTGCAGCGCAATCCGGGTCCGCTTCAGCGTCGCCAACAAGGTTACGCGGATGCCCCGGTACGGATGCTGCTCTTGAATCTGCCGGGCGCGCACCGAATTGGCATGAAATACCAGCCCGTCGGGCTCGACCGGAACAGCACACAACTTGCGGAAGATCGCCTGAAACTGCCGCGTGTCGGGCGGCATGAGACCGAGCAAGTCCATGTCCCGGGTCGAACGGTGCGGCTTCCTTGACCACACA
>JAPLUO010000208.1 GCA_026397595.1 Caldifarciminota bacterium | reverse complement strand
TTACGACGGCCTTGCCGGCCAGTTTGGAAAAGAACTCTATCAGCCGCGGTCGGTCGTCGTGATACAGCGTATCTTCAAGCTGGATGTTGCCGTCATCGTCCATCACCGCGACCGTCGAGTACTTCTTGTGCAGATCTAGCTCTACGTGTAGCATATGTTTCCTCCTGTTTGTGTTTGAAGGGCTTACATCTCCATTATACCTTCAAAACTGCAGGAGGCTCTTCACAAGTATCTTCCCAGGTTTCTAACCCGAATCGTGTCAATGGGTGCTGGATGATGGCAGTCGGGTTGATAGAGTAACCGGGGCGGCAGAAGCCGCCCCGGGTGTTCAAGGCGGTAGTTCCGGCTTGCCGGAGTCGGTTTTGTCGGCCGGTTCGTTCTTGCGCGCCACGCGGATGATGGCGAAGCAGGCAAGCATGGCGAGGCCGATGAATCCGAAGATGAGCCCACCTTCGTCGACTTTGCCGCCCCCTGCGAGCTCCGCGACAAACAGGGCGAGGCCGAAGGCGAGGAATATCGCGCCGGTGATGAGCAGGCCGTAGTAGTTGCCTTTCTGCTTGCGGGGCGGCGGCGGCATCATTCCCTGTTCTATCATCTTCATCCGTTCCCTGTGGCGCCGGTTGACGACAGCGAGGATGATTGCCATCGCGGCGATGACTGAGATAATCGGCACGGCGAAGACCATCGCAATGGCGAAGATCCCGGTAAACGTGTTAAGGAAAGCCGACGGGTTCACGTTAGGCTCCTCTCACTAGTTGATTGCGGACACTCGCACAGCCGCATCGGCAAGGCGGTTCGGATGCGGCGCGCGGACTACGATTTCGTGCATGACCAGGCGCGGCCGGTCGGCGACTGCGACGACCGTCGGCATCATGCCGGTAGCGCGCGGGCTCCCGGCGCTCCCGTTGATGCCCAGCGCGGCCAGCGCCCCGAGCAACAGCAGTCCAGACACTGCGAATAGAAGGGTTGGTTTCATGAGTACCTCTTTACGTTTCGCTTGCTGCATTTCAACCTATACGACGCCGGCGCTTGCGTCTTTGTTGCGTCCGATGTAACATTCGGGGCCGGACGGCGTCTTATGTTCGAACACGTGGAGAGCGCACCCGAAGAAGCTTTGGTCAGTCGCTCCGCACGGGGCGACGAGCAGGCGTTTGGGGTGCTCGTAGAACGCTATAAAGGAATGCTATACTCAATGGCCACGAGGTTGATGAAAGACCGCGGCCGCGCTGAAGATGCGGCGCAGGAGAGTTTCATCAAGGCTTGGGCGGCTCTGCCTGGGTTCAAGGGTGAGTCGAAGTTCTCGTCGTGGCTGTACCGGATATGCTACAACACGTGCATCAGTGAACTACGGAAGAAGCGACCCGAAGTCGAGCTCGACGAGGCGATGGGCGTGGGGGTCGAGGGACCGGCGGAGGAGTTCAGGAGCCGTGACATCCAGGCCGTGATTCACGACGAGGTCAGCCGGCTGCCCGATGACTACCGTGCCGCCCTGACACTATTCCACTTTAACGGCCTGTCATACGACGAGATTGCGCGGCTTGCCCACAAGCCGATGGGTACGGTGAAGGCCCAGATTCACCGAGGCCGGGCGCTGCTCAAGGCGCGGCTGCTCGAACGCGTCGGCTGGGACAACTTGAAAGAGGTAATGTGGCAATGAACTGCGATGAAGTCAGGCGGTTGGTTCAGGACTACGTGACGCGCGAGCTCAGCCCCGAGAATCGGCGGCTGCTCGACGCCCACCTTGTGGAGTGCGCGGAATGCCAGCGCGAGCTGGCGCTGATGACGGCAGTGGTCTCAACGCTGGACCATCAGCCGGTGTTGGAGCCGTCGGCCAATTTCAGTGCGCGCGTGCTCGGCAATCTGCCGAGGCAGCGGGAGTTTGCCCCGAGTCCGTGGTGGTCGCTGGCGCTGGCGCCGCTGCTGGGCGGACTGGCGTGGCTGGCGCGTGGGCCGGTCGAGCGCGCGCTAGAGACGATTTTCGGCCGCTCCGGTCTCGGTCACTTGTCAGTGCCGGCGGTGTCTCTCCAGCAGGCGGGGATTGCCGCGGGCGCTGTTGTCGTGCTGGGGCTACTCGTGGCGGCGGGTGGAGCCGTGTTCTGCTGGCAGACGTACTTGCGCGACTAGCCCGGGGCGAGTTTGCAGGTTGCAGGTTGCAGGTCGCGGACAATGACCAAGCCTCAAGTACCAATGACCATTCAATGACCACCTACGGGAAATGACCAATGACCGACGTGCGGTGCGAGGGTAGGCCTGGAGCTAGCCGGCTTTCCCGTCTGCAGAGCGCATGATCGCGCTGAAAATGAGAGTCAGTTCCTTGGCTTCCTGCCAGAGAGGTCGGACTGCCTCTTTTCTATCTGGCACAGCACCCGCAATCAGCCTGAGCCAGTAGCGCGTTTCGCGCGCTTCTTTCTTGCAGATGGCGATCTTGTGGCGGAAGTCCTTCTTCGATTCTGCTTCATCGGCTTCACAGTAGTTCGCACCCACGCTGGTGCCGGCGCGGATGATCTGAGAGATGAGTGGTCGCGTCAGGGTCGATTCAGGCAGGCTCCGCGCAAACGCTATTATCGCCTCCCCGAACGCAGCGGTCCGGTCCTCAAGGTCGTATACCGGCGCGCGCTGAGGCCGGTTGGTCATTCTGCGATTGGTGCTTGAATGGTCATTGAGGCTTGGTCATTGGTGCTTCGGTCTGCCCACTGCAAACTCATTTGATGATCCCGAGCCAGTCACCCATCAGGAATTGCAGCCGGCCGATGAAGAGCGAGATGCGGGCCATGACCGTGTAGCCGAACGACGCGCCGAATCCGACCATGATGAAGATAATGCCGGTGTAGCTCAAGGGCCTGAGCGCGCCCTTGCGTTCTGCGGAGAAAAAGAAGTAGCTGATGGTCGCAATCACCCCGATCAGGATGGTTATCGCCCAGAGCGCGGTGTCCCAGTGTGCGAGCTGCGGGCGGGTGATGATCGTCGCGCGAAGCTGCTTGATGATCTCGGCGTCCACGGCGCGCGGGATGGTGGCGCCGCAGGAATAGCCCAGCGAGATGGCTATCGGGATGCGCACCAGCCAGGAAATCTTCGGGATGAACCGCGTGAAGTAGAGAGCGCCGATGATGGCGATGGCGATGAGCCCGACTCTGGTCACGATGCTCGAGTTGTGCGCGACCGGGTCAATCAGGCTCGGCATGAGGATGCGATGCCAGTAGAACGTTATGGCGTAGCCGTTGCCCAGCCCGACGTACAGGTGCTCGGCGATGCGGTAGAAGGGGTTCTCGCGATACAGGAACGAGAAGATGGCGAGCGTCAGAATCGCGGCAATCCAAACCCATGGGTCGGTGGAGATGTTCATGACTTCCTCCGGCGAGTGGCGAAGTAGCCGATGTTGCCGATGATGATGAAGGCGATGATGGCGATGTGGGCGGCGGCCTGCGATGACATCGCCTCGGTGCCCTTGCGGCGCAAGCCCCAGTTCATGCCGTTCTGGACCATGCGCCGTTCAAGCAGTTCCTCGTACTCCGCCGCGCCCTTCATCCCGGCCAGCATCCCGCTGAACTGGCCCGAGTTGACGTAGGGGTACCAGTCCGCAGCCGACACCGCGGTGGTGCCGCACCCGAGATGGATGCCGAATTGGGTCTGGGCCAGGTTAATCCAGGAGAGCGGCACCGCCGAGGCCGCGACCGAGACCAGAATCCCGGCGTCATCGTAGTTCTTCAGGTACTTCATGATGGGCAGCGATTCGGTCTTCGCCCCGTAGTAGTCAACCGAGAAGACCCTGGCGATGCGCTGGCCCATGCCCAGCATTATGGTGATGGGCGGCGTGGTCCATCCCCAATAGACATAGTCCCTGCCGTTGAGAACCGAGTCTTCGTTCGTTCTGGCGTGGGCGTTGAACTCGGATGACGCCTGCCGGATCGCGTCCTCACCGATTCCAAGTCCCTGGACATACATGGCGAGCACGCCAACCCGGCGATGGATGGCGAAGGCGTGGCGCAGGAGCGCGACGAGCATCGGCTGGAGTTCGGCCTGCGTGTCGGGCGTGTAGTCAACCGAGATTATCAGTGCCTTGTTTTCGGGCATCGTATCGATGTAGTTGAACAGGTTCTGGACCGGCGGGGTAGCGATGGGCCGAATCTTGAAAGGGAAGATGAGCGGCACCATGACGACCAGCCAGACGACGAGGTAAATCCAGCGGCGGTCAATGGCCTGCAGCCTGGTCCAGAAACCCGGATGAGTAGTGGCGTCCGCCATCATCCACCTCCCAGCCAGCCGCGCTCAATTCCCAAGAGAATCTTGAGGGACGTGGCGAGAATGCCGAGCTGGATTCCGAAGTTGATGCCGCGTTTGGCCGCCATGTTCGGCACGGTCAGAATCCACTCGGCGAACGACGGTAGGGGATGGAATATCATTCGGCCCAGCGGAACCGAGCCCAGCATCAGGATGAAGGCCGCGGCCAGGAGCAGGGTCGCTGAGACGTTGCGGGCGCGGAAGGCCCGGTACGCGGCCGAGGCCATGAAGAAGGCGAGGAGTGAGAACATCGTGGCGCCCAGCGGTACCATCATGTTCATGTACAGGGTCTGGATGTGGAACGAGAAGCTGCCGATGTGGGTGGGCAGAATCCCGGGCCGGCTCGGGTCAATCCCGCCGAACAGGCCGATGACCGCGCTGACGAAGAGAGTGATGACGGTTATCCAACTGTACTGCCAGTTGGCGGCCTTGTGTTGGATCTTGTTGAAGTGGTGGGTCAGGATTGAGCCGACCCCGAGCACGAGGCTGAACGCCGCGAGTATGCGCAGAACGTAGTTGCGCATGGACTCGTCCGCGGCCTGGACGGAATGGTGCGGGATGAAGAATGCCACCGCGCCAAAGATGCCGGTGACGATTACGAGTATCAAGGGTAGTCGTTTTTGCACAGTTCCTCCCGGCTACAGGTACTTGAGCACCGGCAGGCCCGCGAGCAGCGCGAGCAGCGTGCCGAGCACGATTACGCCGACGATGAGCGCTTTGGAGTAGTCCTGGCCCTTGATGCCGCCAAGGAGCAGCGGTTCGCGCGAGAGATACGCCGAGGCGGCGTAAAGCTCCTCGCCGATGAGCGTGTAGTCGCAGGCGGTGATGAAGAACGGCAACTGCGACACCGCGTCGGTCCCGGCAATCTGCACCGCGCCGGTGCTCGCGCCGGTCTCGGCCATAATCAGCGCCTCGGCGTAGAACATACCCACAAGGAAGTTTGTGGCCGGTTTCTGGCGGGTCATGATTCCATCCACGGCTGCGGCGAAGGCGAACTGCTGGTCCGTCACGAAGAAGACGATGTCCTGCGTGAACGCGTCGGGCCGGCCCGCGGTTGTGTACGACTCCTTCACAATTTCCCGCGCCACCGTATAGACAATCGGGTCGGTGTTGGGCACGATGAGCGGAGTGCCGAACTTCGCGGTCTTCTTCGCGACCTCGCCGAGGATGTTCAGCGACGCGATGGTGGCCACGTCGCCGATTGTAGACGTGCCGGGCACGTATAGCGTCGGGCGGCCCATCTCGGTCGCGCGGCCCAGCGCTTCGTCGACCGCGTCCAGACCGGAAATGCGGCGGATGAACAGCTTCTTGTCCCACCGCGCCCGGCTGATGAAATAGAGGAGGATGAAGGACAACACCACCGTGCCGACCAGCGCGGGCACCGTGTTCGTGTCGAACCACTGGGGCGACGCGACCGCGTAGCCGGAAGGCGGGGCCTCGGCGGTCTCGGTGTTCGACTCGGCAATTACCTTGTAACGGTACTGGACCCCGTTCCGGGCTTCGTCGTCCACGTAGCTCAGCGACCGGCGGCCGACGAACCCGAGGGTTTCCCACTGCTCGGAACCCTGGGTCTGTCGCAGCACGCGATAGCTGACAACGGTCGAGTCGGCAGACCGGGTCCACGTAACCTCGACGTTGCCGCCGCCGTCATTCGGCACGTCGCGGGCGGCGACGTTGCCGGGCGGGGCAAGGCTGCTGAAGAGCAGCGCCACAAAGCAGGTAAGTATCAACGGGCCTCCTTGTCGATGCCGGAGCACGGCATCGGGAAAGAAAAGTCGGGTCTCATCTGCATTTCGCAAGAAGGGGACGGTCCCGCCGCGGACTATCCCCGGTTCTGACTGCAACGGTCAGTCTATTGAATATCGCGTGAGGGTCAACAAACGCAGGCGTGGGCGACGGCTACTAGGTCCAGCGCTGGCGCTCGCGTTCCATTTGCGCAAGGTAACGGCGGGTTACGCCGGTCGGGTATTCGCCGTCGAAGCAGGCGGTGCAGAATCCCGGAACAGCCGAGTCGCCGCGCACCGCAGCGACCAGGCCTTCGTAAGTCTGGTAGACGAGCGCGTCCGCGCCGACGACCTTGCGAATCTGCTCGATGGTCCGGTCCTTGGCCACGAACTCGCCACGGGTCATCATGTCAATGCCGTAGACGCAGGGGCAGCGGAGCGGGGGCGCGGTAATGGCGAGGAACACCTTGCGCGCGCCGGCGTCGCGGACCATCTGGACGATTTCCCTTGAGGTCGTGCCTCGGACAATCGAGTCGTCGACGAGCAGAACGTCCTTGCCCCGGACCTGGGAGCGGACCGGGTTCAGTTTCTGGCGGACGGAAAGGGCGCGGCGGTCCTGGCCGTGCATGATGAACGTGCGGGCAATGTAGCGGTTCTTGATCAGCCCTTCGCGCAGTTCGATGCCGAGGGTCGAGGCCAGCGAGTTGGCGGCGGCGCGGGCCGTGTCCGGAACCGGGACGATGACGTCGGGCTTAAGCCCCTGGCGTGCGACCTCATGCGCAAGGCGCTCACCGAGGCGCAGCCGGGCCTCATAGACCTCAATGCCGTCAATCACTGAGTCGGGCCGGGCGAAATAGACGAACTCGAAGATGCAGGGGCGGGGCGTTCCCGGCCGGATCTGGCTTCGATGCACCTTGCCTTTGAAGTCCACGAAAATCGCCTCGCCCGGTTTCACGTCGGTGAATCCATGGAACCCGAGACGGTCAAAGGCGACGCTCTCTGAGGCAAAGGCAAACTCGTTGCCCTGCTTCGAGAATACCAGCGGCTTGATGCCGAAGGGGTCGCGGAAAGCGAGCAGGCCGCGCTTGTGAATGAGCGCGACAACCGAGTAAGCGCCGTGCGCCCGGTCAAACACACCCCGGACTGCCTGGAACACCGAGGTCGGGCTGAAAAGCGCTTGAGATTCGTCTTTTCGAGACCCTCGGCAAACACGTTCAGCAGCGGTTCGACATCCGAGTAACTGGTGAGTTGGCGGAAGTCTTCACACATCAACTCGCGGCGCAGGTCCGCGTAGTTCGTGACGTTGCCGTTGTGGACCATGGCGATGCCGAACGGGTGGTTGACGTAGAACGGCTGGGCGTCTTCGACCGAGCCGGGGCCGATGGTCGGGTAGCGCACCTGGCCGATGCCGGCGTTGCCGGTGAGGCGGTCGAGGTTCTTCCGGTTGAAAACACTACCCACCGTGCCGTTGCCTTTCTTCAGGTGGAACGTGCCGTCGGACGTGAGCACTCCGGCCGAGTCCTGGCCCCGGTGTTGAAGCGCCAGCAGACCTTCAACGAGGTCAGAGCCGACTTCGCGCCGAGTGAGGAGTCCAATTACGCCGCACATGGTTCAATCATACGAAGCCCAGAGGCGAAAGTCAAAACGAGGCAGAAGGGGAGGACATCCGCAGATTTCGCAGATTACGCAGATTCAAACCGCCGACTGGACACTGGTAACTGGAAACTGGACACTTCCGCGGCCCGCGGGCTAGATACCTCTTCCGTCGAAATCGGGCGTATATTCGCGGGAGGCGGATGAGGGTTCCTGGGCGAAGCCCTCCTCGAAGCCCAGCTCATCGGACCGGCGGCGTACGTCCTCGTATTCCTCGACGCTCAGGCGGCGGTTCATGCCGGGGAGTTCGGTGGCGCGGTGGACCGGATAGTACTGCGCCATCAGGCTGACGCTGGTGCGCGGGCCGAGGTCGTCGTGAATCCACGTGAGTATCTGCTTGCTGTCATCGGTGTGGCCGGGCAGGACGAGGTGTCGGATGATAAGACCACTTTCGATAATGCCGTGTTCATCGTACCGATTCCGGCCGACCTGCCGCTTCATCTCGGTAATTGCGGCCGAGGCAAACCTGAAGTAGTCAGGCGCGGACGAGCAGGCGCGGGCGAGCTCGTCTGAGTGGTACTTGAGGTCAGGCAGATAGACCTGGACGAGTCCATCGAGCCGCGCGAGCGTCTCCGTCTTCTCGTAGCCGTTCGAGTTCCAGACGACGGGAATGCGCAGGCGCTTCCGGGCGGCTTCGAGCACAGGGATGAGTTGGTCTGAGTAGTGAGTGGGCGAGACGAGGTTGATGTTGTGCGCGCCCTGTTGCTCAAGCTCCAGCGTGATAGCCAGCAGCCGCTCCGGAGTCACGGCGCGGGACATGACCGAAACGTCGGACGTTTCGGATCGCGTCCCAAGCCCTACCTGCGAAATCTCATAGTTCTGGCAGAACCGGCAGCGGAGGTTGCAGTGACTGAAGAATATGGTGCCGGACCCGCGCGTGCCGGAAATGGGCGGCTCTTCCCAAAGGTGCAACTGGGCAAGGGAAATCTCGAACTGCTCAGGCGCGCGGCAGACGCCGAGCTTGACCTTGCGGTCAACGCCGCATTCAAACGGGCAGGCAGTGCAAAGCACAGGCAATTATACAACGGAGAGATGAGAATTGGGAGCAGTGAATATTGAAGGCCGCGGGAGGGCCGGGTCGTCCGTGAGGATGATTTGTTTGACAGAGGCCGGGTTCGACTGCTAAGGTTAGCTGCACATGAAGCCCGTAAGATTACAGAAGTACCTCGCCTCGGCCGGGGTCGGGTCGCGGCGGTACTGCGAGGAGTTGATTGCCGCGGGCCGGGTCACTGTAAATGGCCGGGTCGCGCAGGTCGGTCAGTCGGTGGAGCCGGGCGCGGACAAGGTCTGTATGCGGGGCAGGGAGGTGCGGCCCGTGAGCGAGCGGGTCGTTATCATGGTCAACAAGCCGCGGGACGTGCTCTCGACCTGCCACAGAGGCAAAGAAGAGGGCTATCTGATTACCGAAATCGTCCAGACTGAGTTCCGGCTGTTCCCGGTCGGCAGGCTGGACCGTGAGTCCGAAGGTCTGATGCTCTTGACGAACGATGGTGAGCTTGCGCTACGGCTGACCCATCCGCGCTACGAGACCGAGAAAGAGTACGAGGTCGAGTTGGACAAGGTCGCGAGCCCGGAACTGGTGGCCGCCTTGAGCAAGGGTATCGTGCTTGAGGACGGGCCGGCCAAGCCGGCGCGGGTTGAACGGGTCGGTGCGTTGCGGCTGCGGCTGGTGCTGACCGAAGGGCGGAAGCGCGAAGTGCGCAGGATGCTTGCGGCGCTGGGGCATACAGCGGTAAGGCTGGTGCGGGTGCGGATTGGCGGGCTGCGGATGGAAGGCCTGAAGACAGGCGAGTGGCGCAGGCTCACCGACGCGGAAGTGAAAGAGAAGCTTGGATGGGCTCCGGGCGAAGTCAGAAGTCCGGAGGCGGTCAGCGGTGAGCGGTAAGCTGATGGCTGCAGCGGTCTGTCTGCTTGCGCTTGTGCTAGGCGTTTGAGCTCAACTGCCGGAGCGGGCGCCGGTCCTGGTTGCTCCGCCGGTGCGAATCGGTCTCGCGCTTTCCGGCGGGCCGCGCTCGGGTTTGCCCACATCGGCGTGCTCAAGGTGCT
>JAPLUO010000048.1 GCA_026397595.1 Caldifarciminota bacterium | reverse complement strand
CCGAGCCCGAGCATTGCGTCGCCGCGGGTGGCACTTGACGACGGTCTTCAGGACCCCGACGGCCTCAGGACAGAGGCGGCGGAGAGAAACAACGTCGCGAAAACGACGATCCTGCATGATTGTAGTACAGATTCCACAGATTCGCCAGGTCCGGATTCCGGACGCGGCATCGAGGGCGTGCGCCACTACGGCGTGGACCCGGAGCAGAACTCGGTCCACGGCGGCGCGGCACTGGCAAGCCTGAAACGCGCCGGGCTCGATTCGGTCTTCGAACTGCTCGAGGGCCCGTCCCACCTGATTCTGCCGAAGTTGCTTGAGAAGGGCGTCACGCTCGACCTTGCCTTCATCGACGGCTGGCATACTTTTGACTACACGCTGCTCGACTTCTTCTACCTCGACAAGATGCTTCGGCCGGGCGGCGTGATGCTCCTGCACGACCGGTCGTGGCCGTCCAAGCAGAAGGTGATGCGCTTCATCATGACTCATCGCCGGTACAAGGAGCTACCGGTACGCTCGGCAACAAAGCCCGGGTTCTTCAAGTGGCTCCGCCGTGTCATCGCGGCCAAGTGGCACTGGCTGCGCGGCGCGCCGTTCGGCATCGTCACGTCTGCTCTGTTCAATCGCCCGGAAATCGCCGCGTTCCTCAAGCTCGAATCCTTCGAGCCCGACCACCGCTTCTTCCGCAACTTCTAGTCCGACCGCAGGGCCGGAGCAGGGTTTAACCACCAAGACACAAAAACACCAAGAGAAGATGAGACTCGTCCGAGGTCGCGGTAGCCTGTCCGAGCCCTCTTTGTGCCTTGATGTCTTTGTGGTGAGAGTCCTCGTCCGGTCCGAGACCGACCGCAACTTGCCAGCGCCTGAATCGGCTGGTATATTGTGGCGATGAGAGTTCTTGTTACGGGCGGCGCCGGGTATATCGGCAGCGTCGCAACCAAGGTGCTGATCGAGGCCGGGCATGACGTCACGGTCTTTGACAACCTCTCGCGCGGCCACCGCGCCGCCGTGTCCGCACCGGCCCGGCTGGTTGTCGGCGAACTGGCGGACAAAGCCGCTCTGGCCCGGCTCTTCGCCGAAGCGCAACCGGAATGCGTCATGCACTTTGCCGCGCTCTCGCTCGTGGGCGAGTCGGTGGCGAAGCCGGACCTTTACTTCGAGAATAACGTCGCCTTCGGCACAAACCTTCTCAGCGCCGCCTGCCGTGCCGGCGTGAAGCGCTTCGTCTTCTCCTCCAGCGCAGCGGTCTACGGCTCGCCGGAACGGACGCCGATTACTGAGGAAGACCCGCTCCGGCCGATAAACCCCTACGGGAGCACCAAGAAGGTCTTCGAGTCCTTACTTGAGGAATACGCCAAGGCGTACGGCATCCACTTCGCCGCGCTCCGGTACTTCAACGTCGCGGGCGCGCATTCGGGACTGGGCGAAGACCACCGCCCCGAAACTCATCTCGTCCCGGACATCCTGAACAGCGTGCTCCACCCGGGCAAGACCTTTGAGCTGTTCGGCGACGACTACCCGACGAAGGACGGCACGAACGTCCGCGACTACGTCCACGTCCACGACCTCGCCCGCGCCCACCTGCTGGCCATGGAAGCGATTGCCGACCGCAGCATCATCTTCAACCTCGGCAGCGAGTCGGGCTATTCTAACAAGGAAGTCTTCGCAACCGCAGAGAAGGTCGTTGGCCGCGAGATACCCTTTAAGCTCGGGCCGCGCCGCGCCGGCGACCCGCCAATCCTCATCGCGTCGTCGGACAAGATACGCCGCGACCTCGGCTGGAAGCCGGAGAAGAGCCTCGAACAGATGATTGCCGATGCCTGGGACTGGAATCAGACGTTCCCGAACGGCTACCCGGACTAAGGTCTAGCGCCGAACGACCGACGTTGACAGCAGGACGCGTTGTCATAGACTCGAATCGTGACAAGCACTGAGATAGACCGGCGATGGCAATGACCTTGGACGGTTATTGGTGCTGAGCCGGCA
This sequence comes from Caldifarciminota bacterium, assembly GCA_026397595.1. Taxonomy (GTDB): domain Bacteria; phylum Hydrothermota; class Tepidihabitantia; order Tepidihabitantales; family Tepidihabitantaceae; genus UBA2258. Next base: position 5,447 of record JAPLUO010000048.1, on the reverse strand, counting down.
GAGGAGTCGTTCATGATTGCGAAGAGAATGAAGCGTCATCTGGATTCGGATGTCGTACGCTTGTCGGGTGTCGAGACGTTGATTGGCAAGGACGTGGAGATAATCGTCCTGGAGGATACATCTGCTCCACAATCGGCCGACGCCGGTCTCCGCAAGCGCATCCGAGGGTCGGCGAAGGGGAAAGTCTGGATATCGCCGGACTTCGACAACCCGCTGCCGGACGATGCGCTCAGCGAGTTCTACAAGTGAATATCCTGCTCGATACGCACGTTCTCCTCTGGTGGGCGGTTGATGACCCGCAGTTGCCGGTCGGACTTCGTCAGGCGTTGGAATCGCCTGATAACCAGGTGTTCCTCAGTTCCGCCAGCGTATGGGAGATCGTCATCAAGCAGGGCCTTGGGCGTATCCGGCTTCCCGACGAACCGACTGACTGGTTGCAGGCCTACCTGACTCAATACGGCCTATTGCCGTTGGCCATCGAGCACTCTCATGCTCTGGCGATTCGAGATCTGCCCCCAAGACACAAGGACCCCTTTGACCGGATGCTGATCGCCCAGGCAGTCTGTGAAGGCATGACTCTTGCCACCGCAGACCAAGCCATTCGCCAGTACGACGTGCCGGTCCTTTGGTGATTTCGGCGCAGTCGAAGGCGCCGGTCGAAATCACCACGTGGGAGCAGCCGCAGATGATGCAGATGGAGGCCAGATTTCGGACTTGTGACTTCGGACTTGTTTTGTCCTTCGTCCTTGAGACTTTGGACTTTACTGTTGACATTCGGAGGTCTGTATGAAACGAATAGGAATCGCCGGCGCGACCGGGCTTGTGGGCGAGACTCTGCTGCGCATCCTCGAATCCGGCCCGCACAAGATTGAAGACCTGCGCCTCTTCGCCTCGGCCAAGAGCGCGGGCACGAAACTGAGGTTCCGCGAACGCGAGTATGAAGTGCAGGAAGTCGACCCGGACGGTTTCAAGGGCCTCGACGTCGCCTTCTTCTGCCTCGAAGCCGACCTTGCGAAGAAGCTGGTGCCGCAGGTCGCGAAGCACTGCCCGGTCATCGACAAGTCGAGCGAGTTCCGGCTCCGGCCCGACGTGCCGCTGGTCGTGCCTGAAGTCAACGCCGACTCGCTCAAAGGCCACAAGAATATCATCGGCAACCCGAACTGCACGACGATTCCGCTCGTCGTCGCGGTCAACCCGCTGCACCAAAGGTTCGGCCTTGAGAGACTCTGGCTCGCATCTTACCAATCAGCCTCCGGCGCGGGCAAGGCCGCGGCCGAGCAGCTCCAGTACGAGACCGAGTTCGTGGCCGTGCGCCAGACCCCAGACTCAAAGGACAGCCCGCTCAGGATGCAGATCGCCGACAATGTCATTCCGCAGATTGCCGACTTTGACGCACACGGCCACACCGGCGAGGAAACGAAGACGATTCGGGAATCGGCGAAGATCCTCGGCCTGCCCGACCTGAAGGTGAATTCGACCTGCGTACGCGTGCCCGTGTCGGTCGGCCATTCGCTGGCCGTGACCTGCCGGTTCTCTCAAGCCGTGAAGGTCAAGGACGCGCTGCACGTACTCAAGAACGCGCCCAGCGTCGTCCTGCGCTCAGGCAACGACTACGCGACGCCGATCGACTGCCGTGGCAACGATTCGGTCTTTGTCAGCCGCGTCCGCCAGGGCGCGGAACCGGAAGAACTGAGCCTCTGGATTGTCGCCGACAACCTGCGCAAGGGCGCGGCGACCAACGCGGTGCAGATAGCAGAACTGCTACTTAATGACCAGTGACCAAGGACCAATTCCCAGTCAATGCCGAATGACGAAGCACCAACCAGACCCGATTCTTGGCATTGGGCATTGGGACTTGAGTGGTCATTGGGGCTTGGGGTCTGGTCATTGCTGAAAGGAAGATGTATGAAGACGATAGTATTGTCACTCATACTGGCTGGAGTCGCACTAGCTCAAACTGATGCCTGGTTCGACGAGCCATGGCTCGCGGGCAAGCCTGGGGCCAATGTTGGCTCTTTGCACAGTAGTCACGGCATTGGGCCGGCCGCCGAGTCACTCCACTCCTACAACGTCCGCCACTACCGATTGGACATCAACCTGCCGATGACGAACAAGTCCTACGTCGCGCACGAGGCGCTGTCCCTCCGGAGCGACGTGCCGGCGCTGCTTCTTTGCTCGCTCCACTTCGTCAACCTCGCGTGCGACTCGATAAAGCGCCTAGGGGTGCCGCTGAGCTTTACTACGCCCGCCGGCCTGCTTGTCGCGGAACTCAACGCACCGCTTGCCATGGGCGATTCGACCGTGCTCGACATCTTCTTCCACCGCGAGTCCACTGCGGCAGACCGCGGCTATTTCTTCGCCCGGCCGCCGAGCGTCACCCACGCCTACTGCATGACCTGCACCGCACCGGAAGACGCCCGCTACTGGATGCCCTGCTACGACGAACCGATGGACAAGGCGGAGCGCGGAGTGGAACTCAACCTGACCGTGCCCGACACGTTCCAGACCTGCGCCAACGGCCTGCTCGACTCGGTGACGGCCGGGCCCGGCACCAAGACCTATTGGTGGAACCACCCCTACCCGATTGCGACGTACCTGATTGTCTTCTCCGCCTCACGCTTCGCCACGTGGCAGCACAACATCCCCCTGCAGAACGGCGACACGCTGCCTTCCATCTACTTCATGTGGCCATCGGACTCCGCCGTGTCCACAAACACGTTCAGCCGAATTCCCGACATGATGACCTACTTCTCGGACTCGACTCGGTTCGGCGCTTATCCGTTTGAGAAGTACGGCATGGTGCCCGGCTACTACGGGTTCCCATGGGGCGGGATGGAGAACCAGACCCTGACGATGATTGCCGTCCAGTGGCTGCGCAGCGGTGACCCTATGGGAATGGCCCACGAAATGTCCCACATGTGGTGGGGAGACATGGTCACCTGCGTGGACTTCGCGAACGTCTGGCTCAACGAAGGGTTCGCCACCTGGGCCGAATGCCTCTACAACGGCCACATGAACGGCCGTCCCTCATTCAGTTCCTATATCGTGAGCAAGGCGAGCACGTACTTCAGCCAGCACCACAGCCACGACTTCCCGATATACAACCCGCCCCCGGCCGAAATCTACAACACCGGCATCATCTACGACAAAGGCTCCTGGGTCCTGCGTATGCTGCAATTCGTCGATGGCGACACCGCCTGGGAAAACCCCGGCATCTTCTTCCGGGCCCTGCGGGCCTATGGCGACAGCTTCAAGTACGGCACCGGCTCCACCGCCGACTTCCAGCGCATCAACGAGCAGACGTCCGGCCTGGACCTCGACCAGTTCTTCAACGAATGGGTGTACGACCGGGGCTATCCCAAGTACACCATCACGTGGAACAAACAGCCGCTCGGCGACAGTTGGCTGGTCGAAGCCACTCTCGCCCAGCACAACGACACCAACTCCGCCCGCCTGTTCCACATGCCCTACCCGGTCCGCTTCAACTGCGCGGGCGAGAGTACGCTCGTCGTCTTCCACCCGCAGGACACGCTGGCCATTGACACCTTTGTATTGGCCGCAGAACCCCTGAGCCTGACGCCCGACCCCGACAACTGGGTCCTCGACAGTTGTCACATCACTGCCGGAATCGCTGAGGAAACGATGAACGATGAACGCAGCGACCATCGTCCGCGGCGTCCTCAATCTGCAATCTGCAATCTACAATCTGCAATCTGAAATCGCCCTGTTGGACATCAGCGGCCGCAAAGTGCTGAGCCTTGAGCCCGGCCCCAACGACGTCTCCCACCTCGCGCCCGGGGTCTATTTCGTCCGGGCTGTCAGCCGTAAGCTGTCGGCCGTAGGTTCTCACAAGGTCTTCGTGCATCGGTAGCTGCCTTGGAGTGCGGCAGCGAAGCTGCCGCCTTTCCGGCCGCACGACGGGGAAAGGCGGGAGTTGCGCTCCCGCAGGCCAACCTCAACCCGCAAAACGCCGTCGAAGTCGCCGCGCAATTCCTCCTGCAAGTCCCCCTGCAAATCGCGTCGCAAATCGGCCTGCGAACGACGATGCGAATCGGCCGGAAAGTTGAATTGGCAGTCCCGGCCGGAGTCCGTCTGCGAATCGCCTTCCAAGAGAGCCCACAAATCGCGGTGCAAACCGGCCGCAGAAACGCCGGGAACGTCCATCTACAAATCCCTATCAGAGTCCCGCTGGGAATCACGCCGGGAACCGTTCCGGGAACGGTTCGCCCGCCGGTTCGCAGGGCGTCGATTTCGGCTTGCTCCCTGAGGTCTTTCTTACTAACGTGTGACGCTACAAGGAGTTAAGAAAGCAGGCCGAAACAAGGTGAAGATCCAGGTCGGCGCGGGGGTGCGACTCGGACCTCCTCGCCACAATCCGCAAGGAAGTCTTCAACATCGACGCGGCGAAGAAGCAACGGCAGAGACAGGGTTGGAGCCCGCGTCTGACGGGTAAGGCGTGGTGACGGCACCAGCCGGAGCATTGACATCCGTATGTATCCCGGTAAGCTCTGGGCAGTATGGCAGTGGACGTTCAACTGGCCCCGAATGAGCAAGCGGCTCTCGACCGGCTTAAGGAAGTCCTGACCCGGGACTTCGGCCTGGTCAAGCTCATTCTCTACGGTTCCAAGGCCTGCGGCGACTCGGACCGGGAATCGGATGTCAACGTCGTCGTCGTTCTCAGAGATGAGTTCGACTGGCGGACCAAACGGGCGATCTACGACGTCTGCTTCAACATCGGCCTGGAACACGACGTAATACTCCAACCCACTGTGTACTCGCACGCTCGGTACAACAGCCCTTTGATAGGGGCGACATCGTTGTATCAGAAAGTCCAGCGAGAAGGTATCGCGGTGTGAACGACGAGCCCCGGCGCATCAAGGCCGAGGAACTCGTCCGGGCCGCTGACTGATTGGCGGAACTCGCTCCACCGGCCGGGCTGAACGAATCTGATTGACAGCGTCCGCCTCCGGCTTAGAATTCACGCAGGAGGACATATGCGCCAGATTCGTCTTGTCGCCTGCTCGGTCCTGCTTGTTCTTTCGCTGACCTCCGGCCAAGTGCTGGAGAAGACCATCCTTCTGCCCGATACGTTCTGCGGACCACTCCCCGAGTGCCTAGCGTACGACTCCCTCAGCAACATCGTGTACGTTGGCGGACTATACGGCAGTAGAGTCATCGCAATTGACGGAACTACTGACCAAAAGGTCGCGTGGGTGCCAGTCGGCGAGCGAGTCGTGGCCATGTGTCTCAACGCGCAGAACCATAAGCTCTACTGCGCGGACTTCGGAGACTCGTGCGTGACAGTCGTAGACTGCAACGCCAACCGCGTCACCGCGACGGTGTCGGTTGGTAGGGGCCCAATGGCCCTCTGCTACAACCCGTACGAGAACAAGGTGTACTGCGCGAACTGGAGTAATGCCAGTGTTACTGTGATCGACGGGACAGTC
>JAPLUO010000064.1 GCA_026397595.1 Caldifarciminota bacterium | reverse complement strand
GCCTTTGATTGCATCGGGCTTCGCTGTCATTGGCCAGCTCGCCCGGCTGACCCGGCCTCGTATGGGATTCGTGTTCCTCAAAGCGCAGTTTTGCCTCCGGCTTCCTTCGCACCCCACCTCGCGGTGACGCACTTGCCTTTGGCTAACGGTTGGTGCAATCAACCTCCGTGATAGAGACTCTCACTCTCAAGTCAGCGCCCATGCTGGGCGCACCAGCAGGACGCGGCGAGGGAGTACTCGCCGCGTCAGAGTCGCAGTGTTGCTGGTCTAGTCCGCTACCAGCGGTAGTGGGCGAAGGCGCGGTTGGCCTCGGCCATCTTGTGCGCGTCTTCCTTCTTCTTGACCGCCGCGCCCTGGTTGCGGCTGCCGTCGAGCAGTTCGGCCGCGAGCTTCTGTATCATCGTGTGCTCTTTGCGCGCCCGGGCGGCCATGATAGTCCACTTGATTGCGAGGGCATCGCGGCGCTTGGGCCGGACTTCCATCGGAATCTGGTAGGTGGAGCCGCCGACGCGGCGCGGCCGGACTTCCAGCACCGGCTTGACGCTGCTCATCGCCTTCTGGAAGACGGCGTAGCCGTCCTCTTTGGTCTGCTCCTGGACCAGGTCCAGCGCGCCGTAGAAGATGCGCTGGGCCGTCGTCTTCTTGCCGGCCCACATCAGGTTGTTGATAAACTTGGATACGAAGACCGAGCTGTAGCGCGGGTCCGCGGCCACGGTCCGCTGTTCTGCCTTGCGTCGTCGTGACATGCTGTCTCCTTACGACTTGGCCGCGGGCTTGGGCCGTTTCATGCCGTACTGGCTGCGCGCCTGGCGCCGGCCTTCGACGCCGGACGTGTCGAGCACGCCGCGCACGATGTGGTAGCGGACGCCCGGCAGGTCTTTGACGCGGCCGCCCCGCACGAGCACGATTGAGTGCTCCTGCAGGTTATGGCCTTCGCCGGGGATGTACGCGGTGACCTCGTAGCCCGAGGTCAACCGCACCTTGCAGACCTTGCGCAACGCCGAGTTCGGCTTCTTGGGCGTCGTCGTATAGACCCGGGTGCAGACGCCGCGCTTCTGGGGGTTGCCCTTGAGCGCCGGCGTCTTGGACCGGTCGTGAATTGCCGTCCGCGGTTTGCGGACGAGCTGGTTTACTGTCGGCATGCTATACCGCCTCCTCTACTTTCTCCTGCGACTCTTCGGTGGCGAGTTTGATGCGGGCGAATTCCCGGAATCCGGTGCCCGCCGGTACCAGCCGACCGACAATCACGTTCTCTTTCAGTCCTTTGAGTTTGTCTTCTTTGCCTTGTATCGCCGCCTCGGACAGCACCCGCGTCGTCTCCTGGAACGATGCCGCCGAGAGGAAGCTCTCGGTCAGGAGCGCGGCCCGGGTAATGCCCAGAAGGATCGGCTGGAAGCTGGCCGGCCGCATGTTCTCGGCGATCAGCTTCTGGTTCTGGTCATACAGCCGGCGCCGTTCGACGATTTCGCCCTCGATGAAGGTCGAGTCGCCGGCATCCTCGATCTTGACCTTGCGCAGCATCTGGCGGACGATGACCGAGATGTGCTTGTCGTTGATCTTGACCTTCTGCAGCCGGTATACGGCCTGGATCTGGTTGGTGAGGAATTCCTGCACCGCCAGCCAACCGCGCACCCGCAGCACGTCGTGCGGGTCAACCGAGCCTTCGCACAGTTTGTCCCCGGCGTGCACGCGGTCACCGCTCTGTGCCAGCAGGTACTTGCCGTACGGGATCTCGTACTCTTTCTCCGTATCGCCGTCCGAGATGACCTTGACCTCGCGGATGCCCTCGCGCGGCTCACCGACGTTGACGGTTCCGTCAATCTCGGAGATTGTCGCCGGCTCTTTCACCCGTTTGGCCTCGAACAGCTCGGCGACCTTGGGCAGACCGCCGGTGATGTCACGCGTCCGCCCCATCTCGCGCATCAGTCGCGCCAGTGTATCGCCGGGCAGTACTTCGGACTTGTCGTCGACGACCAGGTAGGCCCCGACCGGCAGGGCGTGGGACTCGAGCACCTTGCCCTTGGTCCCGGTGATGGTGATGCGCGGGTGGAGCCGCTTGTCCCGGTCCTTGGTGATGATCCGCTGCATCCGCTCGGTCCGCTCGTCGATGTCCTCGCGCAGCGTCACTCCGACCTCGATTTCGTTGTACGCGACCTGGCCCTTGGCCCGGGCCAGAATCGGGATCGAGTAGGGCTCCCATTCGAACAGGGTGTCGCCTTCCTTGACTTCCTGGCCGTCGTGCACGCGGACGGTCGCGCCGGCCGGCACGCTGAACGGCACCATCCGGTCCGGTGCGTTCAGCACCATCCGGCCCTGGTCCGGGGCCACCGTCTCGCCGTCGGTCCGCTTGACCGTCACGAGCCCGTCGTACTTCACCTTGCTCACGAACTTCGCGGTCGCCTTGGTCTGTTCGGCCACGCGCGAAGCGACGCCGCCGACGTGGAAAGTCTTGAGGGTCAACTGGGTGCCCGGTTCGCCGATGGACTGGGCGGCAACGACGCCGACCGCCTCGCCGATCTCGACGATTGACCCGGTCGCCATGTTCCGGCCGTAGCACTTCACGCAAAGGCCGGACCTTGCCTCGCAGGTGAGAACCGACCGCACCCGCACCGATTCGATACCGTAGTTCTCGATTTCCTCGGCCGCCTCGTCGGTAATCGCCTCACCGGAGCGGACGACGACCTCGCTCGACACCGGGTTGACGACGTCATCTAGCGAGAAACGACCGGCGATTCGTTCGGACAGCGGCTCGACGATATCCGCGCCTTCGCGCAGCGCCGTGACCTCTTGTCCGAGAATCGTACCGCAGTCCTCAATCGTAATCACGACGTCCTGCGCCACGTCGACGAGCCGTCTTGTCAGGTACCCGGCTTCGGCGGTCTTCAGCGCGGTGTCGGTGAGGCCCTTGCGCGCGCCGTGGGTTGAGATGAAGTACTCCCAGACCGACAGCCCGTCGCGGAAGGAACTCTTAATCGGGGTCTCAATCACTTCTTCGCCGACCGACCGCCGCTGCGGCTTGGCCATCAGCCCGCGCATGCCGCCGATCTGGGCGGCCTGGGTACGCGAGCCGCGCGCACCCGAGTCGATGAGCATGAACACCGGGTTGAAACCGGCCTGGTCCTCGCTCAGCCGCTTCATCAGCGCTTCTTCGACCTCGGCGGTCGCCAAGGTCCAGGTGTTGACGACAAGGTTGTACTTCTCCGCGTCGGTCATCAGGCCGCGGTCGTAGGCTTTGTGCACCTTCTTCAGGTCGCGCTCGCTCCGGTCGAGGATCGCGTATTTCTCTTTCGGCACGACGACGTCGTCGACGCCGATGGAAAGCCCGGACCTCGTCGCCTGCTCGAACCCGAGGTCCTTGACCGCATCGAGCAACTGAGCGGTCACCTCAAGACCCAGGGTCCGGCTGCACGTGTCGACGAGCGCCACCAGCTTGTCCTTGGGGTAGTTCTCGTTCACGAACCGGAGCTCGGCGGGCAGCACCTCGTTGAACAGCACGCGGCCGACGGTTGTCTCCCATATCTTGCCGTCGTATCGGAACTTGATCGGGTCGTGAATGATGAGCTCGCCTAGGTCGTATGCCGAGTGCACGGTCTGGAAGTCGTCAAAGAACCCGACGAACTCGGTCCGGTCCTCACGTTTCTTCGTAATGTAATAGACTCCGATGACGATGTCCTGCGACGGCGTCATCAGGGGCCGGCCGTGTGCCGGAGATAGGATGTTGTGCGACGAGAGCAGCAGCACCGACGCCTCGATTATCGCCTCCGGCGTCAGCGGTATGTGGACCGACATCGTGTCGCCGTCGAAGTCGGCGTTGAACGGCGGGCAGACCAGCGGGTGGATGCCGATTGCCCGGTGCTCCGACAGTATCGGGAAAAACGACTCGACCGAAACGCGGTGCAGTGTCGGCGCGCGGTTCAGCATCACCGGGTGGTCCTTGGTGACTTCCTCAAGGACTTCCCAGACCTCCGGCGCCTCGCGCCGGTACATGCTCTTCGCCCCGCGTTCGCTCTCGGCCAGCCGGCGTTCTTCGAGTCTCCGCAGGATCATCGGCTTGAAGAGCTCGAGCGCCATTTCCTTGGGCAGGCTGCACTGGTGAAGCTTCAGCGTCGGTTCGACGACAATGACCGAACGGCCGGAGTAGTCCACGCGCTTGCCGAGCAGGTTGCGGCGGAACCGGCCCTGCTTGCCCCGCAGCGCCTCGCAGAGCGACTTGAGCGGCCTGTTACCCCGGCCCCGGACCGGCCGCGGCCTCGTCTCATTGGAGAAGAGCGTGTCAACCGCGTCCTGCAGCATCCGCTTCTCGTTCTTGAGGATGATGTCCGGAGTCCGGATTGAGAGCAGGTGCTTCAGCCGGTTGTTGCGGACAATCACCCGCTTGTACAGGTCGTTTAAGTCCGACGTGGCGTAGCGGCCGCCCTCGAGCGGCACCAGCGGCCGCAGGTCCGGCGGGATCACCGGCAGCACGTCGAGAATCATCCACTCCGGACGCGCGCCCGATGAACGGAACGCCTCGACCACGCGCAGCCGCCGGAGCAGGTTGAACCGGCGCGA
>JAPLUO010000010.1 GCA_026397595.1 Caldifarciminota bacterium | reverse complement strand
CGGTTCTCCTGCCAGCCCCTTCGCTCCACAGGCATTACCCTGCTTCATCACTACTATGAGCTGGTCCGACTCCCATGACGCCATCTGAGCCTCCTTACCGTTGATAGACGGCTTGTTGGCCCATACCCTTGCGGGAACGTCATGGGTCTCCCGAGTTCCTGACTCGTCCGTTTGATACCTCGCCACGGTCTCAGACCCCGCCGGTCTCGCCGCCCCTCGCATAACGGAACGGAGAGTATTGCCTGCGGCAACATGAAAAGCATCGGCAACCGGGATGACAGGTATTTCGGGGCTCAATCCCTTCACTTGCGTTGTGGCTCTGTATCCCATCCCCCTGGCTTCACGATGGCCAGTTACCCGACCAGGTGCAGGGTTCAGTTCTGAGCCGGCTGCTAGCCTTCGCTCAGACCGGATTCTCACCGGTTGGACAAACCAGACTTCTCTCGGCGCACTCATGATTTCCTCCTAACGATAATTGCGGAGCAGGCCGACAACTACACCGATTATCCGGAAGTCTTGCCGGTCCGGACCGACGACAATCGGCTCGAACTCGGGATTCTCCGGCTCGAGCACAACCTGGTCCTGACGCTTCTGGAATCGCTTGACTGTGGCCTCATTACCGAGCAGGGCGGCCACGATTTCGCCGTTCTCAGCAGTGGCCTGAGGCCGGACAACGACCATGTCGTTATCCATGATGCCCGCGGTCTTCATGCTCTCGCCTTTGACCCTGAGCAAGAAACAGTCGCGATACCGGCTTAGCGAAACCTGGGCCTCGACGTTCTCAACCGCGAGCAGGGGAGAGCCGGCGGCAATCCTGCCGATTAGTGGCAGGGCATCCGGCTGGTGCGCGGTTTGCAGACCACGGGCCTGCCGGGGCGTGCGCTTGAGCAGACCTTCGGTTACCAGGATGTCGAGATGATACTTCACTGCCTTCGTGCTGTTGATGCCGACCGCCCGGCCGATTTCGCGTACGCTCGGAGCAAAACCATGCTCATCGATGTAGTCGCGGACGAACTCCAGAATCTTCTCTCTGCGGCCTTTGTCTCTGGTAAACATACGTTTACATAGTACTAACCCATTATCTCCGTGTCAAGCGGATATTTCGGGGTTTGATTATTGGTCATCACGCAGGCCGTGGCCGCCAGGACGCGGGTCTTCAGCATCGGTGCGGGAGGCCTGCCCTCTTGCCGGCTGCCCGGTTGCTTGACTTGGATTGACGCACAGATATAATCGGGTGTTGACGGACACAACTACAAAGGAAAGTGAATGCACGGCTGCCGAACGGGCAAGCCAGGACGCACTCCTGCTGGCCGCGGTGGGCTATGTCCCGCTGTTGTTTTTCCTGCCCTTGTTTGTCGGCACGCGCGAGCCGTTCGCACGGTTCCACGGCCGCCAGAGCCTGGTGATGTTTGCGGCGGTGGTGATCTTCCACATCGGGGTCGGCGTGTCCGACCTGGTCCTGGGCAGGATTCTGGGCGGCATGTTCCTGATGGGTTTTTTCTTCAAGGCTGTGGCCTGGCTGGTTCACTATCCGGCCGGCTTGATTGTGGCCTTGGTGTACGCTCTGCTGGTCATTATCGGCATCGTGCAGGCCGCCACCGGCCAGTACTGGCGCATTCCGGTTGTGGGCGCCTATGCCGAGCGGCTGAGACTGTAGACGGTTTGGCTATAACAATAACCTGAGGAGGTAAGATGGATGAAGCGCCGAAGATAGAACAGCCCTTTACTCCGCCACCCGCGGGTGACGACATCGAGAAAGGCAAGGGGATGGCATGGCTGTCGTACGTTGGAATCCTGTGGCTGGTTCCGCTCTTGGCGATGAAGGAGAATGCATTCTGCAAGTTCCACGCGAAGCAGGGCATCATGCTAACCATCCTCTGGGCGGCCAGTTGGATCGTTGCTTTTATTCCTGTCCTCGGCTGGATAGCCGACGCGGTCGTATGGGTGTTCGTCGTGGTCATGGCCATCATGGGCATCGTCAACTCGCTGAACGGGAAGTATTGGAAGATGCCGATACTTGGCAACTGGGCAGCAAACTGGTTCAAGTTCTAGCAGACTAGAGCGTAATTGAAAAGAAGCGCCGCCATCGGGCGGCGTTTCTTTTGCTGCCGACCATCCACATTCTATTCACCCCGTCTTCCGATAATAGCAATTATGTAAACTAGGCGTGGATAACAGGTCAAAGGCTCGGAACGGTCTTGGGACGGGCTATGGCTGAGTTGCGGACTTGTAGATGGCGGCGAGTGTCTCCCCTGCGCGAGGCCAGAGGTAGTTCTCGCGGATGCGGTCGCGCAGGACAGAGTCCTTCTTGCGCGCCAGCGTCTGTTTGAGCGCGTTGGCGATGGACTCTTCCGACGACGGCTCTAGATAGGTCGCAAACTCGGCAAAGTATTCCTGCGTGCCGCCGTGCCGAGTTATGCAGACTTTCGCGCCGGCGAGACCGGCCTCAAGTGCGGCCAGGCCCGGCGTTTCATATAACGACGGCAGCACAAAGGTGTCGCAGGCCGCATAGGCCGATTCGAGCATCGGTGAGTCCGCAGCAAGGCCCGGGATGACCTTGATGCCGGGTGTCTCGGCAATCAGTTTCATGCACTGATTCGCATAGCCGGTCTCGGACACCGGACCGATGAGCACAGTCGGTACACCGAGCTTCTTAACCGCTTTGAGCATGGGGAAGACGTTCTTGCGGGCCGGGCCGATGTGACCGACGTATAGGACGAAGTCGCGCAGGCCATGCTCGTTGACAAAGATGTCAGGGGTTGCGTTCGCGAACCTCTCCTCCACGCCGTTGGGCAATTCGTGCATCTTGGACGCCGGCACCCCGAAGCCCTTGGCCAGCATTTCCATCTCGTCGCGTGTGTCGGGCAGCACGAGTTCGGCCATCTCGCAGAGTTCCTTGCAGAACATGTGCTCGGTCCAGAACCCGCCGCGCTGCCGCACCTTGCCGGCGAGCGCAACCGAGGCCGCGACCCGGGACGGGCTGTGACGCGAGTAGAACACTGGTGTGACGATGAGCCTCATGCCGAGGCCGCGCATGGAACGGCCGAGGTGATAAGTGCCGACGTGTGAACCGAATAGGTGGAAGAACGCATAATCTTTCAGGTCGTAGCGCTTCCACGGGTCGAACATCTCGACCTCGATGCCGAGCTTGCCGAGTTCGCGCGCGAGGGAACGCATCTGCACCTCCACCCCGCCGCCGAGCACAGTTATCGCTGAGAATGAGCCAAAGAGTACCTTCATCTTAACGGACTATACCTCAGCCGCGATGCCCCCGCAAGGTTTTCCGCGCTTGACGGTGGAAGCTGCGTGCGCGCAGGAGCAGGTTCGGTGTGCGGGTAGCCAAGCTGCGTGGGTCAAATCGGACCGGCTCAGGCAAGGCCTGCCACTTAAGGGCGGTCAGCGCGTATTTCCCCGGAACAGCGGGCAGCGTGGCGCAACGCTCATCCCGCTCAAGGACTACTGAGAAATCGTCCCCGCCCGCCTCAGCCCTTATCTCGAGTTCCTTCTCGGACATGCGCGCAGACCAGGCGAGTCGCTCGCGGCGTTGCCACCATCGGGCATATTCGGTCATGGTCGTTGTTGAGCCGCAGCGTTCCTTGCCGTACTGAAGGACATCGGCCAGAACGTCGCTGAACTGGGCGATACGCTCGGGATGGTCGTAGAGGAAGCAGGGTTCACGCCGCGCAACCTGCAGGTCAATCACTGAGCGGAAGTAGGCGGCCATCTGCGCAGCGTTTGCCCGTGCAGCTACCAGCCTGCCCAGGCAGATCGGATGCACTGGTACCTGCAGCACTTTGCTCAGCCGTCCGCCTACAACCGGCCGGAATGGCAGGTCGTCATAGGCGAGGCAGAACTCGGATGAGTATTCCAGGCCGAGGTCTTCGAGTGCACGATTCAGGTTCGGATTCCACTCGCCGAACGGGGCCACGACCCCGACCGGGTTGATGCCGGCAGCGGACATCTGCGCCTTGCCCTGGCCAAAGTTCTCCATGTTGCGCCGGTAGTCGGGATAGACAACATGGTGGAGGCAGTGAAGCTGGATGTCGTGGCCATGGCGCGCAAGGTCGGCGAAGAAGTCAAGGTGCGCGGCGTGCGCGCCTACGTTTACATACCAACTGAACTTCATCCCAACTCGGTCTGCCAGCCGCGCAACCGCTTCAAGGTCACGACGCGGGCCAAAGTCGGTGTCCACGCGAAGTGCAAACACGCTGGGGGTCGTGCCCGGCACCGATGCCAGGTGGACATAGGGCCGGCCCTTGCGCGCGGATAGGAATCTGAGGCAGTTGGCAACGAGCCTGCGTACCTCTCCCCTGCTGGCTCGCGCCACAGTGTCATAGGGGAACCGCGGCGTCTCGGCCGGGAACTGCTTCGGGCCGGATGCGAAGCCGCCCAGAGTCTTCGTGACGTCGAATGGCAGCACGATGCTGAACCCTTTTCCGCGACGAATCGCCAAGATCGCCTTTGCGCCGGAATCAGTGACACCGGTGTTGGCTTCCGGCAAGAGCGATCCGAGCGTCTCGATGTCCACGATGCCGACATTACGGAACAAGGGAGAGTCACCTTCCGCAGCTATCCAGTGCAGACGTTTGGCCACGGTCTTCAGTTCGAGCCGAAACACAGCCGCATGGACTCCTGCAGCCAATAGGCTTCCACCGGACTCAACATAGTGCCAGATTCGTTGCGCGTGCAGCTCGCCCGGTTCCTGGCTCAGGACTGTGATCTCCCGGTCGCTCAGCCGTAAGCCGGAGCTGAAGCTAATGCCTTCTTGCCTCAGTAATTCCTGCCAGAGCAGGTCCTCGCCCCAGAGACCTATCATCCGTTCCTCGCCAGACCGATGTCATCGGCAGTAACACCCCGCAATAGCAGCAAGAAGACGGAGTAGGTTAATGCTCCGAATCCGACGCACCCGAATACGTTCATGCCGCGGAGCAAGTAGACGACAACCGCCATTGCCGCGGCTGCAACCAACGGCGCAACGGTTCTCAGTTCGAGCTTCGGTCTGACCATCGCAAGCAGGCTCCGCCCCATCAACACGAGCAGACCTGCCTCGCCGGCAACGATTGCCAGCGCCGCGCCGGTCGAGCCGGCCAACGGAATCGCGACGAGGTTGAAAACGACTGCGGCCCCCACGCCGATGGCCGTGTTGCGGAGGAACAGCCGTTCGTTGCCCGCGGCGAGCAACGTGTACCCGGCCAGGCTGTTGAACATGCTGAGCGGCAGAAACCAGACCAGGATGCGGAGCACCGGGAAAGCCCCGACATAGCCCGTGCTGAACACCAGCCCCAGAATCGGACGGGCAAGGATGAAAGCGCCCACGCAGAATGGTACGCTCAGCGCAAGGATCATCCTCATGGCCGTGCCGACGAGTTCAGCCAGCCGTGTGGGTTGATCTTTGAGGAACCGTGAAACGACCGGGAAGAAGACCGTGTAAAACACCCGGTCGAGAGTCATGAGGAAGAACACCAAGCGGTAAGCGCTATTGTAGATCCCGGTCTGTTGAAAGGTGGCGGTCAGCCCCAGCAGAATCAAGCCGAGGTTGACGTGCAACTGAGTAAGAAGTGAGGCCGCGCCAATCGGCCCGGCCGACCTAAGGAGCTCGCGCCATCCGGTCAGGCGAAACCGCGGCGGAGGCGGGCCGAAGCGCGGCGCATAGGCGACGAGCAACACCAGCGCGCCCATCGCGGTGGCAATCCCGAACGCCACCGGTACCAGAAGCAGGCAGCCCGGGCTCCTGACAAGGAATAGGACCAGCACGAAATAGCCGCTATTCGTGACGATGCGTGAAAGCGAGACGAAACCCATCTGTTCCGCGCCGATGAACACCCATTCGAAGATGACGCTCTGGACAATCACGGCCCCGGCGTAGAGCACGAGCAGCCACTTCACGGGAGCGGGTTTGGGCAGTACCAGGGCAATCAACACTATCGCCGCGGCGGCCACCAGGCTGAGGAGCAGACGCAGCGGCACCACGCTGCCGACCAGCCCGCCGGCCTGCGAACGGTCCCTGGCGACTGAGCGGGTTCCGACTGTCGTCAACCCAAGGTCGGTGAATACGACACCGTACGCCATCACCGCTGCCGCAAAGCCAATCTGGCCGAACCCGTCAACTCCCAGCCGGCGCGCAAGCACGGCAGTTGTGAGAAACCCGAAGACGCGCGACGCTGCCTCACCGGCAAACAGGAATCCCGCGTTCCGGACCGGGCCCCTCATCGATCGAGCCCCGCGTAGAGATCGAGCAGGGCGCGCTCGGCGATGCCCCAGTGATAGCGATTGGCCACTGCTCGCCGACCGGCCTCTCCTCTCGCGCGGCACTCGGCCGGGTCGGCCAGCGCCGCGGTCAGCGCCGCGGCAATCACATCTGGGCTGCGCGGGTCAACCAGCCAGCCTGAACCTGCGTCCACAACCACCGGGGCGATTTCCGGGAAGTCGCTCGCAATCACCGCGAGTCCGCTGCCCATGAATTCAAAGAGTTTGTTCGGCTGGCCCGTGTAGTCATTTCCTCGCTCCGGTTGGAACAGAATCAGCCCGGCCAGGCAGGGCCGGAGCGCGTCAAACATAGCCTGGTACGGCAGCGAGCCGCGGAACTCAACGTTCGCTTCGAGTCCGTGTGTGCGGATGAACTCCCGGACCCAAGTCTCAATGTCGTCGTGCGGGTCGAACCCGCCGATGACGCGCAGTCGGACTTCGGGGAACCGGCGCGCGACCGGCACCAGCGCCTGCAGCAGCCGGTCGAATCCCCGCGGCCGGCTGACAAGCCCGGTCCACGCCAGCCACGGCCTGCGCTCGTCTGAAGGCTGCGGCAGCATCTCAAGCGGCGGGTAGTTCGGCACGAGCACCGGTGTGCGGCCTCGCTGGAGAAACCGCCCGGCCCGAGTATGGTTGGTCTCGATTATCGCGTCGGCGCTGCGGCAGGCAGCGGACTCGAGGCGCGTCACCGCCAGCCAAGCCAGCCAGCGGACCGGCAGCGGTTGGTCCTTCCGGTCCAGACGCATCCGGGGAAACCACTCGCTCGATTCGTACACGAGTCTCGTTTGCGGACGGCGACGTTTGAATTCAAGTCCGGCCCGCAGGGTCCAGGGGTCGAGGCATTGGTAGACCTCGCAGGATTCGCGTTCGGCTGCTTTCGCCACGTCGGCAATCACGCGCGGCTTGCCCTGGCGCGGCACACTGATGAGTTTGATCCCGGACTCCGACCGCGTTTCGTCCGGCAGGCCCACGCCGATGATTCGCACGTCGTACCCGGCCCGGGCGAGCGAGACGGCTTCCCGGTCGAAGAACCGGCTGTACCGAACCGGGTGCGAGGTTGTCATCAGGCAGACTCGCCCGGGCTGTCCGGCCTGGTTCAAGACGGCTGGTGCTCGGGTTCGGGTGGCACGGGCGGCGGGCTCGGTTCTGCCAGCTTCTCCACCGGTCTGAGCTGGCCCAGCACGCGCAGACACTCCCGGGCGGTGTTGGTGTGGACCTCAGCTGTGTCCTTGGGGTCAAGCGCATACCCGCCGGCGGTCACCGGCACAACCGGGATCCCGCGCTTGTAGCAGCCCTCGATGACTATCCGGTCGCGGAAGGCGAGGCCGCGTTTGGTCAGGCGCAGGCCGCCGAGCTGGTCGTACCTGTATGGATCGGCGCCGGCCACGTAGACCACGAGCTCGGGCTTGTGGTTCGTGAGTATCCTCGGAACCGCGCCCTGCAGTTGCTCGAGATAAACGTCGTCGCCGGTTTCGTCGTCCAGCCCGATGTCGAGGTCGGACCGTTCCTTGATCGGGTACACGTGCTCCTGGTGGATGGAGAAAGTGTGAACGCTGGCGTCGCCCTGGAATATTCGGGCAGTGCCATTGCCCTGGTGCAGGTCGCAATCGATCACTGCGGCGCGCTCGATTCGCTTCTCCTGCTGCATCTTGCGGATGCCCACCGCGATGTCGTTGACGTAACAGAATCCCTCGCCATGGTCGGCGAACGCGTGGTGAAACCCGCCGCCGATGTGCATCGAGACCTTGTCCTCAAGCGCGAACCGGCAGGCGGCAACTGTCCCTGACGCGAACAGCATGAAACCCTGGACTACCTCCGTCGTCAGGGGTAATTCGGACCGGACTGTTCGTGGACTCCACCGGAGGTTGACCATATCATCAACATACTCCTTGGTGTGAACCAGTCGAATGTCGTCGAGATTCGGTTCCGGCGGCTCGATGAAGTCAGCCGGGACGGCTTGGTTCGCAGCCAGTAGGTTGTCTCGCACCAGCGCGTATTTCTCGGTTTGGAAAACGTGGGCGCCGATGTCCAGTTTGTAGCGGTCAGAGTATACGAATCTCATTAAGTCCTTTCGGTTCGCGCTCGCATTCGAAATCGAGCCGAGAATTATAGGTTGCCATCACCGACTGTCAAACCGCATGACCGATGAAACAGTGAATTGCGAGTGGTGAATAGTGAATAGTGAAAGACGGACTGGCGAACGGTGAGTGGTGAACCGAGGAATCCTATTTCGCCTTTCACGATTCTTAATCTTCTATTTACCATTCTCCCGCCTGTGCCGTTTCTCAATCAGGGACACGAAAGCTTCGAGCCGGGTCAGGATGCCCGTCTCACTCGAGTGTTCGTCAAGCGAGAGCGGCAGATAGGCGATGCCGGTGTCGCGCGCGGCTTTGGCCATTGTCGGCTGGACCACGGTCCCGGGCATGCATCCAAATGGGTGTACGTGGATGACGCCGTCGAACCTGTCCTGCGCCGCAAGCAGAAGCTGGCCGACCGAATTCTGGTCCTCGCCGCCGACGCAGTAACGCCAGTACGGCGCGCTCAGCGCTCGCATCCGCAAGACCTCGTCCTTGCCGAGCCGGAAGCCGTGGAACCCGAGCCAGCGGTGCGCGGTCAGGAACGGGTCGACCAGCACTCCCATCTCGCCAAGTCGAGCCACGATGTCGAAGTTGATGAAGGGCTCGACTACGCAGTAGCTCTCCCCGACCAACTTGACTCGCGGCATCCGGGTCCGACCGTTCGTCGGCAGCGCGGCGAACCGCTCGCGTGCCGAGCCGCGGACCTGCTTGATTGCCGCGGGCCTATCGGCAATCTGGATTTCTTCAAGCATCGCGGCCAGCAGTCGGCGACAGGCACCGGGGTCACTAGCCGTCGGCATTGTCCGCCGGAAACACGCCTCAGTCTCGTCGACTGAGGTCGACTTTAGCCAGCCGGTTCGCAGCGCGCGCAGTCCGTTGACTACGGCTGATGAAATCCGCCCGCGGTTCATGGCCCGCACCTCGTTGATGATCGCCGGAATCCGGTCGTGGCTCAGTTCCAGCAGTCTGAACTCGAATCCCTCATCGCGCAGTATCTGCGCCTGGAGTCGGCCGTAATAGCCAAACCGGCACGACCACGAGCCGGTAACGTACACCAGCGTGTCGGCGCCGGCTTCCAGACACCGGACCATGTTGCCCAGGGTGATCTTGAACGGCACGCACATCGTCTCCGGGGCCAGCCGGGTGCCAAGCTCGATTGTCGCGCGCGTGGGCTTCGGGGGCAGCACGACCTCGGCCCCCAGCGTGCGCAGCAGCCCGTCAAGCGCAATCGGGGCCGTGCCCATGTACGGGAATGCGGCCTTCAACGTTTCCTCAGTCGAAGCAGGTCAACGAATGACTCAATTCGGGTGACAATCCCGGCCTCGCCGGTGTGCTCGTCCATGAGCAGCATCACGGTCGGTACGCCATGCCGGTGCACTGCCGCGCGCTGGATGAGTTCGTTCGTCACCGCCCCGGTCCCGCACGCGAAGCTGGCCACGAGCAGCAGCCCATCTACCCGCTCGACTTCAAGCAGCCGATGCGCCGCGGCCAGTAGCTCGAGTTCATAGTACCAGTTGAGCGCATTGTCCCGGGTCGACTCCATCTCAACTTCGACTGCCGTCGGAAACACTACCGTCGGTTCCGCGCCCGCCTCCCTGACCTTGTCCAGCACACCGAGGTTCAGCCCCGAGTCGAACAGCAGATACGAGTGTCCTACAACCCCGACTCTGACCGCTGGTCTCCCGTCCCCGGTCCTTTGTCCTTCACCCTTCGTCCCTTGATCCGAGAACATGTGGAGCGGTAAGCCCTCAGCCCGGGTCCTCAGGGCCGCATCCGTTGCCGCCGCGTTCGCGAGGCGGAGCGCTTTGCGGACGTGGCTCCGACTGTTCCTGCCCGGTATCGCATTGCGGAACGACTGCTCTTCGGTGAGGATCTGTTTGTCCAGTACCGGCTCGACGATCAGCGGCAGAGAGTCGAACACGGCCCTCGTCAGGTCGGGTAGCGCAATTGCCTTGGGGCAGCCGAAGAACCAGTCACCGGCAACACGGGTGCAAACGATCCTCGGCAGGAAGAGAGCGTCGACCCTGTCCTTGAGCGCAGCAACGTGGCCAAGGAATGCCTTTACGGGCAGGCACAGTTCCGCCGGTGAGAGTCGCACGCCCAGCTCGAGCACCGGCCGGCTAGTCGGTTCCGACAGCACGACTTCCCAGCCCATCTCCGTAAAGAACGTCCGCCAGAACGCGAAGTGGTGATACGCGTGCAGGGCGCGACAGATGCCGATTCTTCTGGCCAAGGGAGAACATCATAGAGAATGGGGCGTCAGAATCAAACACCGCTGTCGACCCCTAAATCAGATGTTG
>JAPLUO010000085.1 GCA_026397595.1 Caldifarciminota bacterium | reverse complement strand
ACGTTGCACCGGTAAACGGAGGTGTACGATGGATGACAATCTGAAGAAGCTGAAGCAGGACCGGGCGGAATGGGCCTGCAAGAAGTACGCGCTGCGGCTGGTCACTGGCCGGGGCGCCTGCCGCCGGGATGGAGACGTTGAGGAGCAGGTCGAGAATTACACGGCCGCTCTGGCCCGGCTGCACCAGTTGCGCGCCGATACGGCGGCGGTGCTCGACAGCGTCGGGGTACCGACGACTCTCCGGCCGTACTACTACGCATTCATAATGAAGCTGGCCAAGCGGGACCACACGCTGTGGCTGGAGGCCCATCGGATAGCCGAAGCCCGGGTGCAGTTGGAGTTGTGGGCGGGGCGGGGACTGAAGCACGACGTGCTGCTCGCGGTAGCGCACAAGGTGCTGGGCATGGACCTCTCGACGCCCGACCCTGCCACTTGCCCAAGACCCGACTAGGGCTTAGAATTGTACGGGGACTGACGTGGAACCAATCAGGGCGTCCGGTACGCAGGCGCGCGCGGCCCATCAACGGATCGGCTGGAGCAATAACGCCGGATGTCCTGTGAGCATACTTTCGACCGGTCCGGGGCCAACGCGCTCCGGAGGTTCCTTAGAACTGCGAGTCGAGTTCATTCGGAGGTGCGATATGAACACCGCAGGACACGCTGGGGGATTCGACGGGGGCATGATAGACATCGTCGCGCTGTGGAACGACTTCCACGAGCGGGTCTATCACTGGCTGTATGAGTGGGTCAGGAACGCGCAGGACGCGGAAGACCTGACCATCTGCGTGTTCGTCCGGGCCTGGCAGAAACAGGACTGGTACGAAGCGCGTCACGGCTCGGTGTGCACGTGGCTGTACACCTTATCCCACAACATCGCATATTCGTCACTGCGCAAGAAACGGGTGCGGCTGCGGTCCCTGGACCAGATAACCGAGCTGGGCGGGCCGCCAAGCGACGACCCGGCGGTAGAGCACGAGGCCATAGCAGCCAATGAGGCGGTGTGGCACGCGGTTGACGAACTGCCCGAAATGGAGAGCAAGGTTATGAGCCTGCACTTCCACGACGGGTATGCCCTGCACGAGGTCGCGGAGATACTCGGCGTATGCCTCAGAACGGTCAAGTTCTACGAGGCGCGGGGGATTATACTGCTGCGCGAGAAGCTGGCGCGGCGGTGAGACCATGGGGCGTAGAAGGGAGGCACTATGGAGAATGAACGTCCGCAAGGACAAGACATTGAATTCACCGATGCCGAACTGGACATGCTCGCCGACTTCTCGGACGCGGGCCTGGCCGGCAAGGAGCCGGACATAGAGAAGTATCTCGCGCGCTGTCCGGGGTCAGAAGCCAAGATGCGGCCGCTACTTGCGACCGCGCTGATGCTGCACCGGGAGCCGACCCGGTCCCGGTGCAAGTACCCGCACGTTGACCTGGGCAAGCTGCTTGTTCTGAAGCACAAGCCCAAACCCGAACCCAGGTAGTCCGCAACCGTCCTCATCGACCCGGCCCTCGCGGCCGGGCCGGTTTATTGCACCTTTTTCCGGCAAAGAGCGTAACAGTAGGCGAGAACGAAGAGAGCAGCGCTCTTTGACAACTCGGAGAACCGGACGCATGGGCAGCGAATGCGAGACCGGGGTCGCTAACACAGGCTAAAGGAGGTGAGTTATATGCCGGACCCTACAAAGAGAACCCAGAACTGGGATTCCAAGTTCGACACGGCCGCCATCAAGGCGACCCTCGACAAGAAGCGGCCCAAGATGCTGGAGCACGTCGAGGCTGTGTTCTCCTCCATCGCCATCATGGAGACGGAGGTTAAGCAGACCTGCGATGCGGCGGGCGTTTCGACCATCCAGTACCCGTTCTATCTCTGTTTCGGGCGCGAGCTGTGGAGCAAGAGCCGAAAGGAGATGTCGGGTGAGTCGCTGGCGAAAGAAGCCGCGATCCTCATCACAAAGTGGACCGCAAGGGGCCTGACGCAAGCGGTGCTGCAGGCGATCCGAAGCCAGGTCTTCAACGTCGCGGCACCAGTTGCGCCGTGAGAAGGCTACGAACGATGCGGGCGGAGTTCCGCTGCCGGACTCCGCCCGCGCTTTCTATCTTGTTTGCCGGGCACCAAGTGGTGGACCCGACCTAGATGATGATGATCGCACAGGAGGCAGCGCCCAGTAGCGCGGACCGCTGCAATTCTGTCTGAGGTTCGCTCAGTATGGCCTTCGCGTCACTTCCGTCACAAGCACTTCTGCCGCGTGGTGTGGCGGAAGTCGTGGGTGATCCTGCGGCAGAGGCTGCGCGCGAGGTCGCCGTACGCCTTCTCCGGGTCCTCGGCTTTGAATGAGAAGTTGTGGCCGAATTGCTCAACGCCGGCAACCGTGCGTTCATCCCGGGCGGAGTTGCTCCAAAGCGTGGCGCCGGTCGCGGTCTCTACCAGCCGGGCGGCAAGCCGGGCGTTGACCTTGGCCTCGAAGCTTGCGTAGCCCGGGCCGAAGCCGCAACTGGGGGTTGCCTCGGTTACGTCGAGCGTGCCGGTGAACACCGTGGTGAGGTTATGCTTCTCGCCGATGGCCTTGAGCGCATCCGGGCCGAGATAGGTGAGGCCGACAGCCTCGAGCACCGCCTTTTCGTCGCCCAGTTCGACAATCCTCAGGTTCTGGTCTTCGGTAATGGACTGGATGAACTTCTGGGTGACGAACTTACCCAAGTCGCCCTTGGTGTCGGACTTGAACTCGACGATACCGATGACCTCGCGCGGCTTCAGGTCGATTGCCGGCGGCACGTAGACGCTCGCGCAGCCGCCGAAAAGCAGCACCGCGATGCAGACCAGAAAGCCGGAATGGAACCGCCAAGAACGCCAAGACCGCCAAGCGGACGCGGAGCATTTCCGTCCGGACCCGTCTTTGTGGCTTTGTGTCTTAGTGGTGCAACGTCCGATGTGGGCCTCTGAGGCCAACTCCTGTCTCGGTTTGTGGGCGCAGACCGCAAGCGGGATGGACTTCATCTTAGCTCTCCTTTACGGTTTCTCTTCGACCGTTATCAGTTGGTCGGGCTTCACGTTCTTGAGCACGACCGTGCTCTTCGGGCCGAATTTTACCTCAACTGTGACCGGCGCGCCAGAAGTGCCTAGACCGAAGTGCTGGACCAGCGAGTTCTGGCTCATCGTTCCTTTGCCGCCTTCGACCTCGCGCATCTGGCGGTTCTCGCCCTGCGTGACCGTCACTCGCGCGCCGATGCCGGCCCGGTTAGCTCTTGTCCCTACAACCTTCACTTCGAGCCAGTGCCTGCGGCTTCCGTTGAAGTCGCTAGGAGCAGCGCCGGTCTCGTTGCGGAAGAGCTTCACGCCGGACCCTGAACCGACTACGAGGTCCTGGTCCCCGTCATTGTCGAAGTCGGCAAATGCGCAGCCCCAGCCATTGAAGACGCGCGTGCCGGAGACCCAGGTTACGTCAGAGAAGGGGCGAGAGACGAGGGGCGAGGGGCTGGGGGCGGATGGCAAGAGGGGATTCAGGTAGAGGAATGAGCGGCGGCCTTCGTAGATGGAAGTGATGTACAGGTCGAGGTCGCCGTCGTTATCAACGTCGGCCCAGGCCGGGTCGGAATGGGTCTCCTCGTAGCGGATGCCGGCATCGGCGCGGACATCCACGAAGGGACCGGGGACGAGGGACAAGGGACGAGGGACAGACTGAGACATCCTGTTCTCGTAGAGCATGGAGCGGTTGGAGAACTCGATGTAGCGCGGGTGGGCGAGGTTGCCGCAGAAGAGGTCGAGGTCGCCGTCGTTGTCGTAGTCGCCCCATTCCGAGCCGATGGTGTGGCCGTACCAGCCGCTTGCTTCGTCTCCGGCCACTCCGAGTTGACCTGCGAGGTTGGTGAACGTCGAGTCGTGGTTGTTTACCCATAGAAAGTTCTCGCACAGCCGGTAGTTGGAAACGTAGCAGTCCTGATATCCGTCGTTGTTGAAGTCTCCCCAGTTCACGCCACGGCCGGCGAGGTCAATGCCGTAGGGCGGTATGATGCCAGCCTTCTTGGTGACGTCGGCCAAGTAGCCGTGCTGGTTCTGGAAGAGTTGGTCCGCATAGTAGATGTGCTTCTCCCAGTTCTCGTAGTTGGCGCAGTAGAGGTCAACCCAGCCGTCGTTGTCGAAGTCGGCCCAGCCTGCGCCCTCGGTTGGGTAGTCGTTGCCGGGCCCGCCCGCGCGGTCGGATAGGTTCACGAACCGGCCGGAGTCGTTCTTGTAGAACCGGGCCCCGCCTTCTCCGGCCGCCACATAGAGGTCGAGCCAGCCGTCGTTGTTGAAGTCCGCGAACAGCCCGCCCCGGCCGCTTGCCTTGCTCAAGCCCGCGGAGTCGGTTACATTGGTGAAGCGGCGGCCCGAGTCGTTGCGGAAGAGCACGCAACCGTTCAGAAGCAGGTCTTGAAGCCCATCGTTGTTGTAGTCGCCCCAGGCCACCCGTGATTCGTGGCGGTCTTTGAGCCCGAGCGAGTCTGTGACATCGGTGAACATGGGAGGGAAGCCCTCACCAAGTTCAATAGTTGCGCCGTACTCCCCGAGCAACTGTTTGTCCGTCAATCCCCAGAGGCGCTGCACGTCAGAGTCCGCGCGTGCGGTCCAGTAGTTCCGCGAGTCGCCCCAGTTGACTGCGCCGCCAAAGGACAGGATGGCGAATTCTGTCTTCCCCTCCCGACTTTCAAGTTCGCCACTCAGGCAATAGAACGGCGCAGGCGTCCACTCGGAATTGTTGTCCCACTTGAACTGGTTCTTTGCGTCGGTTACCCAGGTCTTTGCCTCAACCAGCTTGCCTTGTTCCATCAGCGCCTCGGCAAGGGCAAGCCGCGCCTGTCCGTAGAGCGGCGGGTACTCAATGTCCCACTGCTCTTGAGGCTTGCTCGGGGGCTTCTTCGCGGTTGGTTCGAGGCGGATGGCCTCACGTGCGTACTTCTCGGCGGTCTTCGGGTCGAACTTGAGACGGTTGAACAGGGCAGCGGCGTAGCGATAGCGGAAGGGGTCGAGCGTGTCGTCGGCTATCATCTCAGCCGCGTCGGCGCGCAGCCCGGCCGTGTCTTTGAGCCCGAACCGCGAGCTGAGCATGAACATATAGAACGTTTGGCGCCATTCGGTCTTCGGCAGCCGAGCAAGGAACCGGCGGATGATGGGAATCTTGAGCGTGTCGTTGGTCCAGACCGCGTTGAGCGAGTCATAAAAGGCATTGCCCGTGACTTCGTAGGCCCGGGGCGAGAATGGAAACTGCTCCATCAGGAGCCAGCCGGCCTTTGGGGCGAGCATGGTGTCCGACAGGCTGAGGCCATCCCAGGCAAGGGTCAAGGAGCGGGCCGTGCTTTCGGCGAGAAATGGTGATGCCTCGGCGGCTATCAGTCTCTTCGTGGCCGCCAGCTTCAGCGATTCCTTTTCATCGCGACGGTAGAGTGCGTACCAGCGACCGACGATGGCTGAGTCGTCGTTGGGGGTCTGTTCGAGCACACGGCTCCACCAGGCAAGGCTGGAGTCGAACTTGTGCCAGTGGTCGTAGACGCGGGCAAGGTTGCGCATATCCTGAACGTCAGCCGCGTTGCGGAGAAGCCGGGTCTGGTAGTACTGAACGGCCGAGTCGTAGTCGCGCCGGGCCAGAAACGCGTGCAGGTCCGGCTGCGGAACAGCGGACGAGAGCACGGAGAGAATGAGAAGAGTCGCAGTCAATGTTGCCTCCGGTCGGTTTAGTTCTCTGAAGTTAGGCAACATTGCTCGGAAGTCAAGCGCGGTTGTCCTCGCGTCCGAATCCGGGATGGTATTCTTGACTTTTGAGGGCAGTCGAATACCATTTGTCCGCACCAATGGCAACCGAATCACAGGACATCATCGGTCTCGTCAGGGCCGCTGAGGCGGAAGCCGCCGAGGCGGCAAGACTGGCCGAAGAGGAACGACGCCGGCTAATCGCGCAGGCTGAGCAGCAGGCCGCGGCGACAGTCACAGAGGCGCGGGAGCGCTGTCGTCAAGAGTATGAGGAAGCGTTGGCCCGGGCGAAGACCGAGGCCGGGGAACTCCAGGTGCGATCCGGAAAGGATGCTGAAGCGGCGGCGCGCGCCGCACAGGTAGTGCCGGAAGACAGGCTCAGCAAGGCTACGGATCTGCTGGTCGATAACCTGCGCCAACAGTGGCAGTAGAGAAGGTCTCTCGCGTACTGGTCGCGGTCCATCAGAAGACCCGCGACCAGTTCCTGAAGAAGCTGCAGCGCCTCGGCGTGATGCACGTCACGCAGACTGAATCGGCCACCCCGGACAGCCGTCAGGTCGGTTCAGACAGCCGCCGAGTCATCCAGGCAATCGAGACCCTGACACCGCGAGCGAAGAAGAAGAAGGGTAGTGGCGGCCGAAGGTTGTTGTCGCGCAAAGAGTATGACGAGCTTACCGAGAGCTACAACCACGACTCGACAGTCGAGCGGTTAGGTAGCCTGATCCGCGAGCAGGCCGAACTCGAATCCCGGGTCAAGGCAGTTGAGGCCGACGTCCGGAGACTGGAACCCTGGGCCGGCCTCGCTCATGCACCCGTGGAGATGTACGGGCTGAAGACAGTGACCGTTTCATTCGGTGGATTCACGGGCAACGAAGACCTCGAGGCTGCCCGGGATGCTCTTCGGGATGGCCCCGGCGCAATCGAGGTGGTCGGCCAGTCTGGTGGCGAGGTCCGCGTGTTCGTCGCCGCAATCCCGGAATCGGCAGAACAGGTCGGACGGACTCTCGCCCAGCACCATTTCGAAGTCGTGGACCTGCGGAACGTGAAAGGCCGGCCGCGGGACGTGCTGGCCGGCCTCACACGTGATGCCGCCGTTGCCGAAGCGCGCCTTGCCGCAATTGCCGTCGAACTCGAGGAACTTAGTTCTAACCTGCCCGGGCTCAAGGTCGCGGCGGATGCTCTGACGAACAAGGAAGCAAGGCAGGCGACGGCCGCGTCTCTGGCACGGACCGAGTCGGTGTCGCTGATTCACGGCTGGGTGCGAACCCGGGACCTGGGACGCCTGGACAAGCTGGTCACCGAGAGCGGAGCCGCGGCAATGACGGAAGTCGAACCGGCGCCAGGTGAAGAACAGCCGGTGGCCCTAGTCAACCGGCCCCTGTTCCGACCGTTCGAGATGGTGCTGGAGCTGTTCAGCATGCCGTTGCCCACCGAACTCGACCCGACCTGGCTCATCGCTCCTTTCTTCGGCGTCTTCTTCGCACTGTGCCTCACCGATGCCGGATACGGAGTCATCGTGGTGGTTCTGACCTACGTTTTCATGCGGAAGATGGGTATGAACAACAAGCTGCTCGGCATCATCCTGATTGGGGCGATTATCACGATTCCGGCCGGCGCACTCGTCGGCGGCTGGTTCGGCGACATCCCGGACAGGCTAGGCGTCGGCTGGCTCCAGGTATTCAAGAACAAGCTGATGTGGTTCGACCCGGTCAAGGACCCGATGAAGTTCTTCGTCATCTCAATCGCGCTTGGATACCTGCAGATGATTACCGGTATCGCATTCGAAATCGCGGACTGCCTGCGTGTCAGGAACTACGGCGACGGACTGCTCGGGCAGTTACCGTGGTTCGTGTCTTTGAACGCGCTCACCGCCAGGGTCGTACTGGCCAAGTCGCTGCCGGCATGGGGCAGCACGGCTTTGATAATCCTGGTTCTGGCGTCCGTCGCGGCAATCGTCGTGTTCACCCAGCGCAGCCGGCCGACGGCCCTGAGCCAGACGTTGTGGTTCGCGCTGTTACTCGCATTCCTGCTCTATGTCGGGGCGAAGTTCCACTGGCTTCCGGCCGGGTTTGCCCTGGCGAAGTGGGCTTTCTGGACCGTGTTTCTCGGCATGTTTGGGCACGCGGTCGCGAGCCTTCTGCGGACACGCAAGTTCGCACCGGTGCCGGTCGCGTTTGGGCTTGCGGCTGCGGTGGCGCTAGTCCTGTACTTCGTCGGCATTCTGCCGGCGTGGGTACCGAGCCTTGTCGGAGTGCTCTTCTTCCTGCTGTCGCCTTCGAATGCAACCGTGCTCGCAAAGTTCCTGTGGGGTGGCTACGCCCTGTACGGCGCGACCGGGTACATAGGTGTGGTCCTGTCTTACATCCGTCTTATGGCGCTCGGCATGTGCACCGGCGGGGTTGCGGTCGCCATCAACGTGATTGCCTGGATGCTGCTGCCGGTACCGATTGTCGGCATCGGCGCGGCCATCATCGTCCTGATAGTCGGTCATACGTATAATATTGCCGTGAACGTGCTGGGGGCCTTTGTCCATTCACTCAGGCTTCAGTACGTCGAGTTCTTCCCCAGGTTCTATGCCGGCGGCGGAGAGCGGTTCGTGCCGTTTCGCGAGGCGAACCAGTTTGTGAGCGTGAAGTGATGAAGGTCGGTTTTGGGGACAATCCCCACTGACGTGAAATGACAAGGAGGCTCCATGGTTGATCCCATTGGCTTGACGATCGCACTGCTCGGATGTGTGGTTGCGGCCGTGCCGGCCGGAATCGGCTCGGCGGTCGGTATCCGGCTGGTGGCCAGCGTCGCATCCGGCGTGCTGGCTGAAGACCCCAAGAAGTTCGGCAGCCTGTTCATCCTTGTGGCGCTACCCGGCACCCAGGGATTCTATGGGTTCCTCGGCGCGTTCCTGGCGATGATGAAGCTGGGCGTGCTGGGGCAGCTTGTGCCGATAACTCTCTGGCAGGGCATCCAGATGTTCATCGCCTGCGTGCCGGTCGGAATCGCCGGCTATGTCACTGCGATCTGGCAGGGCAAGGTCTGCGCTGCCGGCGCTGAACTGGTGGCCAAGCGTGCCTCGGAAGGCACCAAAGGCGTGATCTTCGGCGCGCTGGTTGAGACCTACGCGGTGCTTGGGCTGCTCGCCACCATCTTTCTGCAGATGGGCGTGAGAATCGGCCAGTGAGCGACCGCCGTCGCTGATTCATGGGTACGAACGAGCTGGTTGAGAAGATTCGGGCCGACAGCCGCGAGCGGGTCGTCGGAATCAATGCCGAGCGGGACCAGAAAGTCGCGGAGACCCGCGCTCGGGCTACGGCTGAGGTCGCCGTCATCGAGTCGGAGAGCGAGGGTCGCTCCCGGCGCGAGTGCGGCGCGATACTCGAACGGGCCCGAGGCAGCGCCCGACTGGAACAGCGCAACGCGGTCCTCGCTGCGCGTTGGCAGGTGCTGGACCTCGTGGCCCGGCGCGCTCAGGACAAGGTCCTTGCCGACCCGGGGTATGCCGACGCCATGGTTCAGTTGGCAAAGAAGTATGGACGACCCGACTCGGTGGTGCGGTTGTCCGAGGCTGATTCGCGCTCGTTGGTCGCCCGGCTGGGCAAGACGTTGGGCGAGCCCGCGTCTATTGTCGGGGGAGTTCTGATTCAGACCGGCAAGGAGGAACTCAACTTCTCGCTGACCGAGAACCTGTCTGACCGACGGGAGGAACTGGCCCCGGACCTGTCGCAAATCCTGTTCCAGAACTCGTAACTCGTCACTCGCCACTCGGTGGTGTCACCGTGTCCTGTTTCAGTCCGTATCCAAGCAGGCTGTCTGCTTCCCTGAACCAGTCCGGTTCGACCACCCAGTTTGAGAGCTCAACGACCCGTCGGTGCCTTGACGCCGCGTTGAACTCCTCGGCAAAGGCGACCGCGTTAGAGCGCGACCCGTTGTAGAACCGCCAGAACAGCGTCGAGACGATGATTGACGCGCTTACCCAGTCGTCCGCCTTCGCAGCCCAGACCGCGCCTGCCAGTGACCCGGCAGTGATGGCGAAGCCGAGCAAGCCGGTCGCCGTGTGTCCCGCGTAGATCTCACCTGAACCGGGGATGAACGACGAGAGGATGGCCGCGGTGGTCGGGCTGCGGTGCGGTCCTTTCTTCGTTGCGCCAATTGCGTTCGCGACATCAGGCCTGCCGGCCAGCTCATAGCTTGTCGCCGCCGATGCAATGTCCCCTTTCTGCAGACGCAGCCACCCGATTGCGGAATTGAGAGTGGCACGGCGAGTCGAATCACGCGTGAACACCAGGAGGTCGGACATCTCAAACTCGGCCAGGTCGTACCGGCGTCCACGCGCATAGAACCCGGCCAATGCGGTCTGGGCCGGTTCGGATAGTCCGAGCCGACCGGCCGCCCGCAGTTCCTCGGCGGCAGTCGGCAGGTCGTTGTCCGCGCCCAGGCTTAGCCCTAGCTTCATCCGTATGAGCCCGGCCGTCAGGCTGCCCGAATCTGAGTGGTACAACGAGCTACGAAACTCGCGGCTTGCCTCAGAGTTGAAGCCGTGCTTCAGTAGCGAATCGCCGATGGCGGGCGCGGGCAGGGCTGCAAGGGGAGACGCCAAAGTACAAAGCACGAAGTACAAAGGACGAAGCAAACCGGAAAGGTGAAAGGTCGAAGTCGGATTCGGACTCTGTACTTTCCTCTTTCCGACTTGCTTAGTCATTACCACTTTCCACTTTCTACTTTCCCCGTGTTCGCGTCAGGCGCGACTGAGTCCAGCATGGAGCGATAGTCGGGTTCAAGCGGGAGCAGGTTGAACAGCGAATCGGCGCGCTGGACGTAGCGACGCTCCTGGAACAGGTTGTAGTCGCGAGCCGCGACGTTGGCGCCGTACACGTTGCCCGCGTAGAACAGGGCGGTGATGATTCCAAAGATGGAGACCCTAACGCTGCTGGGATCATGTGCTTCGTGCTCGGCCGCGAACCACCATGTCACGAGGCCGGTGCCAACAACCGTCAAGAACGAGTACGCACCGTCTCCGGCTCGACCGGAGTATAGTTGCCCGGCGCCCGGGATGATTGCTGAGAGCAGGCTGCTTGCGAGTCGCGACCGGCGAGCGATGTCTCGGCCGTCCATGGTGGCAAGTTGCTGTGTCGGAAGAGCGCTCTGGAGGGTGCTGAGTGCCGACGCGCCCTCGGCGAACTGATGCTGCTTGAACAAGGTCCAGCCGGCGAGCGTGCGTGCCTGCTGGGCAAGCGGGGTGGTCACAACTGAGTCGAGTGTTGTCCTTGTTTCGGGATATCGCGCTTCGGCGAACAGGGTCCGTGCGACTCCGTAGCGGCGAAAGTCGAGGAACGATGAACGAGGATCGAGGACCGGGGTCGCTTTCAGGTCCAGGAACGCCCGGCGTG
The DNA here is from genome assembly GCA_026397595.1 of Caldifarciminota bacterium. Taxonomy (GTDB): domain Bacteria; phylum Hydrothermota; class Tepidihabitantia; order Tepidihabitantales; family Tepidihabitantaceae; genus UBA2258. The sequence continues at coordinate 3,491 of JAPLUO010000085.1, read as the reverse complement.
CCCCGGAGAAATCTTCGGCGCGCAGATAGGATTCGCCTGCCATCAGGCCGGCGTAGCCGCTCAGTATCGGGGAGCCGACGGTGAACCTGACTCTTAAGTACTCGGCTGCGGCCTGCGAGTATTCGCCGGACGAGTACAGGAAGTCGGCGAAGCTGAGGCTCGGGCCGGGCGGCGGAGGAACGGGAGACGGGAGACGGGAGACGGAAGACGGGTCCGCCGATACAAGTGCGCCGGGTTCATCGGTTCGGCTGCGCCACGCGACGTGGTTCTCGACCGGGTCCGGCATCCTGCCGTCGATGATCGCACCGGTGTAGTAGGTATCGCAGTAGGACCATGCAAACGTATTGCACCTCATCAGCCGGTCCGCGCCGATGAGCACACCCGGCAGGAATCCCTGCGTTCGGATTGCGACCTTGGTGAATTGCGAGCAGGTGGGGGAGAAGTTGCAGATGTTCTGGCCCTGCAGCGGGGAGAGTACCAACTTGTACCCGCCTATCATCCAATCGCCGCAGACCGAAAGCGGGTCGTATCGGGCGACACACGCGCCGGCCAGCCAGAAGACGAGGAGAGCGGTTCTTACCAACACCGGTCAGTATAGCTCTGACTGGGAACGAGTCAAACCGGCAGAAGCTTGATTCTGCCTCATCCTCGGCTACACTCACGCGGATGAATGCCGCGTCCTCTCTAAACCTCAACCTTAGCCTTAACCTCAACCTCCTTGGGGGTCGTTAGTGCGCTGTCTTGTGACCGGGGCCGGCGGATTGCTGGGAACCGAGCTTGTCGAGTTCCTGCGTCGCCAGAATGAGGATGTCGTCGGCTGGGACCTGCCTGGGCACGATGTCACCGATGTCGAGAAGACCATCAACGGAATTCACCAGGTCGGCCCCGATGTCGTGTTTCATCTGGCCGCGCGGACTGACGTGGACGGGTGTGAAGATGATGTGGCCGGGGCAACCAGCGTCAATTTCCAGGGTACGTGGGCGGTTGCGCTCGGCGTCGAGGAGCTGAGCCGCAAGCTCGTCTATGTCTCAACCGACTACGTTTTTGACGGCCGGTCAGGAAGGCCCTACCGCGAGAACGACACTGCCAACCCGCTGTCGGTCTACGGCCGGACAAAGCTGCTCGGAGAGAACGCAATCAGGCGAAGCTGCAAGCAGCATTTCATTGTGCGGTCAAGCTGGCTGTACGGCAAGCATGGCCGGAACTTCGTTGATACCATACGTAAGAAGTCACGGGAAGTGCCGAGACTGGAAGTAGTTAGCGACCAGGTTGGGTCGCCGACCTATGCACGCGACCTGTGCCGTCCGCTCTGGGACCTGGCGCGCTCAAAATACTTCGGCACCTACCATGTCACGAATTCGGGTCAGTCTTCCTGGTGCGAGCTTGCCTCGGAGGTCGTCAGGCTTACCGGGGCGCAGTGCGAAGTCGTTCCGATTGACACCGCGACAGCGGCAAGACGCGCGCCGCGGCCCGCGTATTCCGTGCTTGAGAACCGGAACTTCAAGCATCGGTTCGGCAAGGTCCTGCGGCCGTGGCAGGAGGCGCTGAAGAGCTACATCTGCGGGAATGACAAAGTCCAAAGTCAAAATGACAAATGACGGGCCGAGGCTTGCGGCTGATTGCATAATACTCATCGGTGGCAAGGTGCTGCTGATTCACCGGCGGAACGAGCCGGTCGGCTGGGCTCTGCCGGGCGGATTCGTCGAGTACGGCGAGACGGTTGAGGCTGCGGTCCGGCGCGAGATGAAAGAGGAAACGGGACTGGATCTCGACCAACTCAGGCAGTTCCGTGTCTATTCAGACCCGGGGCGGGACAAGCGCGGACACACGGTATCGGTGGTGTTTGCCGCCCGAGGTATCGGGAACCCCGAAGCCGGGGACGATGCCGACCGGTACCGTCTTGTAGACTTGAACGACATCCCCGGGGCCGACCTCGTCTTCGACCACGCGCAGATACTGAAAGACTTCAGGGAATCCGGCGCTAACGGCTAGACCGGATACAGGGACACGGCCGAAGTGTCCTCTCCGACGCGACCCGCAAGATGTCGTCGAAGTCGCCACGGAAGTCCACCCGCAAGTCCCCCGGTAAATCCGGCCGCAAGTCCACCTGCGAACGACGATGCGAGTTGGTCTGGAGGTCGGACTTCGAGTCGCCACAAGAGTCCGTCTGCGAATCACCTTCCAAGAGGGCCCGCACGTCGCGGCGCAAACCGGCCGCAGAATCGCCGAGAAAACCCATCCGCCAGCCTCCTCCAGAACCCCGCTGGAAGTCGCCTCGGGAACCGTTCCGGGAACGGTTCCCACTCCGGTACGCAGGGCGTCTCTTTCGGCCTGTTTTCAGGCTAACGTGTGGTACTACATGTAGTTAAGAAGACAGCCCGAAGGAGAGTGAAGATCCGCGCTTCGAGAACCATTTGACCGGGTGAAGACCCGTCCCTTGGCTGCGCCGGCAGCGCGTGCGCGCTACCTCAGCGTCGCGCTGCAACTCTGGAAGCTCTCTTGCCGTAGGACATCTCTTTCGGGATACCCCCACGGCCTGGGGGATGGCCTTTAGAGCCCAAATGCAATCCCAAGTCGAATCCCAAATGGAACCCCAAAAGCAGTCCCAAATGGAATTCCCAATTGAGTCCCAAGTTGAATTCCAAATGAAGTCCCAAATGAACTCCCAAGTGAAATGCCCTTTGCGGTCCCAAGTGAAATTCCAAGTTCGTTGCCTTGTTCAGTCCCAAATGCAGTCCCAAGTGCAATCCCAAGTGGAATTCCAACTGGGTTTCCTTGTGGGAACCCCTCTGGAATCCCTACTGTATTGCCCTCTGCCGAATCCCATGGGCCTCCTGGAACACGAGGTCTTGGCCCCAGCACAAGTCCGGCGCTATTGCGGCGCTATTGCGCTGCTTGACACGCGGGTAGATTTGGATAGAACTTCACCATGGGCCGAGGCGTTGTACCGTACCCGCCGCTCAACACGGGCTACCGCGTGCTGCCTGCTTCCTCGCTGGGCGTGAACGGACTCCCCGCGACAAAGTCCGACCTTTTGCCCTCGACGAAGCCCGGTAGAATAAGAAGCATCCCGAATTTCCCATTCACCCGAATCCAGCAATGACGATGCGTCGGGTCTCGGCTGTTTCGCTGCTGCTTCTGCTCGGACTGAGCTACGGCAAAGGCTGGGTCGGGCAGGGCAGGGTACATCGCTCGGATGGGGACACGTGCGACCTCGGAGGGTACCTTGCGATGGACAGCTCCGGAGTAGAGGAAAACACGCAGTTTTGTTCTGTTGGAACGGAGATAACATCATGAGTGAGGAGGAATTGTGACTAGAGCAGCTCTGGCGGCTGCATGCCTGCTCCTGCTGGGGGCAAGCACGGCCCTCGCCGATGATACGCTCTGGACTCGGCACTACAACGCGGACCGCGACTGCTTCGCGCAGGCCCTGCTCGTCGATCGGGAGGATAATATCATCGCTGTCGGCACCAGCCTGGGCGCCGGCCCTG
>JAPLUO010000016.1 GCA_026397595.1 Caldifarciminota bacterium | reverse complement strand
TCGCCGAGGATTTCGATGCCGATGACCGAGAATTCGTAGGGCGATTTGGGCGGGTAGAGTGCTGCCAGTAGAACTGGCAGGCTACGCTCAGAGAGGATGTCGGAGAGGAGCTTGTCGTCAATCTTCAGGGACGGAGTGACGGTGTCTTTGCGGACGTCGAAGAGGCCGGAGTTGGAGCGGTTGTCCGCGTCCTCGAACCGTTCCATCAGCCGGCGATAGACGCCGGGCTTGCCGATGAGGTTCTTCAGGGTGCCGTAGTCTTCGATGCCGCGGTCTTCGCAGATGCGCAGGAAGATGGCCCGGTCAATGGTCATTTGTACGGCAAGGTTCAAGTCCGCGGTGTTGTCCGGCGTGCCGAGCCGGGGGTTGCGCAGGGCGATGTTGCGGGCGAGCGAGTCGCGCCAGCCTTCGATTTCGGCGAGGAAGGCATCGTCTACTTCGGCGGTGCCTTTTCTGACTTTCGTATCCTCAACGTACTTGTCGAACGAGCCTTTGCGGATGGCCTCGGGCGAGAAGACCGAACAGAGTTCGTCCCAGCGGTCAGGGTACTCGCCATACCGGAGGAGCTTGATGCGGGCGGTCGAGGCTTTGTCGGTCCTGACCGGGCGCGAGCGGCAGTCGTAGACCGCGAATTCCTCGAAGTCGGTGAGGATTGAGAGCGGCAGTTTGGCGCTCCAGGCGTAGCGGCGCAGTTGGAAGGCGGGGCCTGCGTCGGTGGCGATGTTGACCGAGGGTTTCTTGGCCTCGACGAAGAACTTGCGCATGCCGCCGATGCGGAAGCAGTAGTCCGGCGCTTTGGTCGCGCCGCCAACTTTCAGCGAGTCCTCGAAGATGACGTCACGGTAAGGCATGGCGCTGCCCTGCCGATTCTCAACGTCCCAGCCCAGGACTTCGAAGAGCGGGTCAATGAACTCCCGGCGGAACTGTGTCACGTTGTAGCTGCCGGAAAGGTAGGCGTCGCGGTTCTGGTCGAAGCGGTCGACCAGTTGTTTGACGGCGTCGGGCGCGGGCGTTACCATCCTTGAGAAGGATACGCCCAAGGGGCGTCAAGTCAAGCGGGCGCAGGGGGACTTCCGAGTGACGATTGGCGATTGACGATTTTCCGACATCGGGCGTGAGGGCGGACGGCCGCGCGACACGCCCGAGACTGCGAGCCTCAGGCTACAAGCCTCAGACCGTGAAGGACTGCCGGGTTAGATGGTCCGGCGCAGGGCTGCCGCCTCAGCAGAGTCTTTAGGGTTCTTTTTTGCCCATGCGTCAAGGACCTGACGGGCGCGGGCCTTGTCGCCGAACCGGCTGAGCAGCGCGTCAATGTATCGGACCGTGTTCGGCCAGTCCTGTGCGACTTTGCCGTACCATGATTCGAGGGCGGCCTCGGCCCGGGCATTGTCTTTGAGCCCGGTCCGGTACATCTCCGACAGTTCCCAGTAGAGCTCAGGCGCGACCGGTATGAGGGTGAGATAGAGGCTTTCCGCAGCGGCGTACTTGCCTGCGGCGCGGTAGATCGCGGCCTGGGTCCAGGTGATGGCGCCGCGGGTCGAGCGGTCCTGCTTGACTATTTTGCTCGCGGAGTCCAGGTAGAGTTGGGCTTTCCCGACCACGCCAACGTCGGCCAGGTTCTTGCTCGTCAGGAACAGGACTTGGATTCGGCGTTCCGGGTCCAGCCCGAGCCGGACCACTTCATCGCTTGCCTTGACGCAACTGGCGGTATCGTTGTTTCTTGCGGCGTACTGGGCGATATCGAGGAACGTCTTGGCATAAGTGCCGAGCAGGCCGACGGCGTTCTCATCTTTTACGACTCTTGGATCGAGTGTGCTCTTGAGCCTGAGGCGGTGGAAGAAGATTTCCTCGGAGGCAGGTCCGTCGAGTTCCTGTCCCTCGGGTATTTCCTGGCCGACTACGAGTAGCGCGAGTCCCTTCTGGAGCAGGTGCCCCTTTGCGTCCTCCATGCTCGAGGGCTCCACGGTGGTGGCGAAGTAAGTGGGAATCCGCGGGTGATAGTTCCTGAACACGCGGGCGCGGAACTGGTCGGGCGATACGGTGTAGTCTTCGGGCCACTTCAGGGTGATGCCGGTGTTGGTTGCGAGCATGTCGCGGATCATTACGTCGCCAAGGTTATAGTGCCTTGTGTTGTCTTGGCTCGCCAGCCCGCCCTTGCTTAGTCGCTCGATTACCTCGTTGCTGAGCGAAACCGGCGCTCCCCATTCCTTGAGCTGACGGCAGTACCAGTCGGTGTTAAGCAGGGAGAGGTTCGCCACGGCTACGCCCCAGCCTTTCGCGACCTGGGCCCGGAAGCCGTACGTGATTGGCTCGAGTGTCTTCGGGATCAGTTTCCGGGGATAGTCGGGCAGCGCGCGCTCGGCCCGCGCTGCGCTGTCGCTTACCGCCGACGGGACTTCCTGTATCATCCAGAATGGGAAGGTGTCGTTGTCGCCGTTGGTGAAGATGACGCCTCCGTTGTCGCACGAGGCCAGGACGTTGTAGCCGTACTCGGCCGGAATCCAGTTGCCGTGGCGGGAGACGACCGGCAGGTTGAAGCTCATGACGAGAAACGGCAGAAGCGCGGCCAGCAGTCCGGTCCCGTACATGACGAAAGAGGAAAGGGGAAAGGGAAAATGACGAAGTCCGGACTTTGTCATTTCTACTTGTGACTTCCCCACTTCGCCTCGGAACCAGACGCGGGTCTTCTGCCGAAGCCAGTACAGGAACGCATTCAGGCCGATGCCAACCAGGATTGTGTAGAAGATGAAAGAGAACGCATAGAAGTAGTCACGTTCGCGTACCTCGAGGTACATGGGCTGATGATAGGTCTGCCGTACGAGCGCGGCCCGCGGGTCGGACGACGAGAACTTGTTGTTGAGGTAGGTCAGGAGTCCCAGCGAGGCAATCAGGAACGCGGCCGTGAACAGGGCCGCGGTCTTACGGTCACGGCGCAACTGGTCCCGGATGCCCCAGATTCCGAGCAGGGGAGGGATAAGTCCGACCAGCGCCGGGAACAGCTTCAGAGGCTGGAGGAACACGGTCTTGGAGGTGACGAAGAAATCGAGGTTGAACCGGCCGGCCCATTGCCAGAGGAAGTAGCGCAGGTAGTACTTCAACTGCTCGAAGTAGCCGGCGAGCAGGCCGTAGTTGGGCGGCGCGTTCCGGTAGTTCTGGTAGTCGCTTTCCAGCAGGTACTGAGTCTGCCGGGGAAACAGGCGCATGGCATTGTACTGCTCGCGCCGCAGTGATGATGCGAATGCCTGCCAGTGGTTGGGGTCGACTTCATTGATATGCGGGTGCAGGCCGGAACGGATTAGCAGAAAGAACTGTACCGTGCCTGCCACCAGGAACAGCGTCAATCCAAGGAGCGCGTACTTTGCGTCGAGCTTCTTCTTCGTGTGCAGGTAGTACAAATAGACCCCGTAGCCGACTGCGAGCAGCAGGAACAGCGGCAGGTTGGCGAACATCCGGTCGAGCAGTCCCGCGATCGGCGAGGCGAGGAACAGGACCAGGTTGTCCATGACCAGGTTCCGCGCGCCCTCCGATGAACCTTCGGTCGTGGCCCCCGCAAAGTAGGCCAGCATGAACATGCCGACAAAGACCAGCATGGCTACCCAGACCTGCCGGTCTTTCTCCGCGCCCTCGAGCGTCTTCATTCCGAAGTAGAAGACCGCGGTGAGCACCAGGCCCCACACCACCTTGGCCAGGAACCCGGGGACCACGCCGACGGTCAGGATGATGACGTAGAAGCCGAACAGCTCGACCAGTCGCAGGTCAATGACGGAGCGACGGTCGACCATCAAGAAGAATGGTATCAGGGCGAAGAAGATTATCATCGGCGTGAAGTGAACGCCGGTGGCGAGGACAAGGATGTAGATGCAGGCAACCACCATTCGGTTGTCGCCCTGGTGCTTGCCTTCCTTGATATACCAGAGGACCGCGAGGAACGTGACCGCGACCGCAATCGTCGCGGCCGGCGTGAAGATAATCGCCTCGACCGTGTTGTACATGAAGGAGTAGGCGAAGGCGCAGAGCAGCGCGGCGACGACCCCGGACAGGTGAGGAATCCAGTCTATTCGTTGGTCCGAATGACCAAGTCTCAATGACCAATGCCCAGTCAAGCCCCAATGCCTGAATGTCCAACGCCTGGGGGCTCCAGCCATTGGTGCTTGGTCATTTCCTCGTTGATTGGTCATTGGCAATTGGTCATTGGTCATTCCGCTGGCCCCCGGGGTTTCCTTTCGTCGCGGCGCGGACTGGAGCCCGACCAGGTAGACAACCAGCAGGTAGATGAGCCCGCAGCAGACTGAGCCGAACATGCTGGAAATCAGGGTAATCCGGCCCGCAATCTCGTGCCGGAAGGGCAGGAACGAAACCAGCCTTGCCAGTTGGACGAACAGCGGGGTCGAGGGCGGGTGTGGGATGCCGAGGGTGTAGCCGGTGGCAATGAACTCGCTGCAATCCCAGAACGAGGCCGTCGGTGCTGAGGCATACGCGTAGTAGCCAAGCACGATGGCCATAACAGCCAGAAACAGGACAAGCTTCAAGCGTCTGTCGGTCATTCTCAGTTGCTCCTATTCGGTACGGGCTCTCACATCGGAGCTAAGGATATATGGGAAGGCGGCCGGGTCAAGCCGGCCCCGGGCCTGTCCTCTGCGCCCAAGAACCGAGATAGGATTAACCACAGAGAGTATAGCGCGGCCTCGGAGGCCGCAACCAAACCCGATGGAACCACAGATGAACGCAGATGGACGCAGATGACACGAAGTGTCACCCCGACGCCGAGGAGGGG
>JAPLUO010000218.1 GCA_026397595.1 Caldifarciminota bacterium | reverse complement strand
GACCGTCATGACTACGGCGTTGACCTTCCGTCAGACCGATGCTGCACTGCTCAAACGCGAGGCCGCCTGAGAAAACATCTTTCAGAAAACGACGATCCTGTACGCTTGTAGTACAGATTGAGTCCCGAATCGAACCCGATTATTGCGCCAATGCGGGCGACATTTGCCGGCGGTTGCCAAGAACTTGGTGGCCCCGGGACAGAGGCGGCGGAGAGAAACAACGTCGCAAAAACGACGATCCTGCACGTTTGTAGTACAGAGTGGGTGAAGGTCGGAATTCCCGCTCCGTACTCTCCACTTCTCTGTGTGCTCTGTGGTTCAATGTCGGGTTTAGGGACCACGGCCTTTCTTGACCGCTGGCTCGCTTCCGCTATAGTTACTGCCGTGGAACGGCTCCAGCTACTGGTTGCACTGAAGCGCCGCAACAGGTTTCTGAACCTGTCCGTTCCCGCATACGCCATCTACCTTGGAATCGCCGGGGTGGTGGCGGTTTTCGTTCTCGGGTCGCTGCTCGGGTCGTTCGCGGTCTCGCGCCTGACCGACCAGGGGCGTCTGGGCAAGCTCGCCCGTGAGAACAAGACCCTCAAGGCACAGGTCGCGACCTATGCCGCGGCGATGGACACGTTTCGTCAGTTTCTGGTCAAGGCCGAGCAGATGGACAACAAGCTGCGGGCATCCATCAATCTGCCGTTGATACCCGGCGACATCCGGCTGATGGGCATCGGCGGCAGCCGGCCGCCCAGCCCGGAGCCGGGGGTTGACGCGATGCTCAGACGGCTGCGGTTCGAGCAGCAGTCCATAGCGGAGATCGAGGGCGCGGTGAAGGACCAGCAAGCCCGGCTTGCGAACATGCCGTCAATCTGGCCGGTGCAGGGCTGGGTTACGTCCGGGTTCGGATATCGGCGCGACCCGTTCACCGGTGCGCAGTCACTGCATCCCGGCTTGGACATCGTCGCGCCCACCGGTACGCAGGTTGCGGCAACTGCGGCCGGACACGTCATATACGCCGGCTGGAAGAGCGGCTGGGGTCGATGTGTTGAGATTGACCACGGCGGCGGCATCCGGACGTTCTACGCTCACTGCCGCTCGCTCACGGTGAACGCCGGCGACAACGTGTTCCGGGGCGACATGATTGCCACGGTCGGCAGTTCAGGCCGTTCGACCGGAACGCACCTGCACTACGGCATACTCGCAGGCGGCAACTGGGCGAATCCGGACAACTACATGCTCACCCAGCTCAGCGCGAACTAGACCTACTTCCGCAACAACACAACCGGCAGTTTCTCGGAACGGGTAGCCGCGCCGGCCCGGTACTCGACGCAGACCGCGTAGATGCCGATGGGCGCGCGGGCGCCGGTCGAGTTGCGGCCATCCCAGCAGACGGCCCCACGTACGTCAGGAGGTCTCCCGGAGAAGAGCGTGGCTACCGGCTTTCCTCCGAGGTTGAACACGGTTATCTTAAGCGTGCCCTTGGCTTCAGGCAGGTGGTAGAGAACAGCCAGGCTTTCCTCGAACCCATCGCCGTCCGGGCTGAAGCTCGACAGGTTCAGGTCGAACATCCGTTCCGACCCGCCGGGGACGATGGTCAGGCGCATGCTGTTGTTGGTGGAGTCGCCATCACCGACGCACGTGAGCTTGGCCCAAAGGTCGGTCTTGGCGGCGGGGCAGGCGAGACGGACGCTGAACGCCGTGTCATTTCCCGCCGGGATGTTCGTGCCCTGAAACACGGCGCTATCTTCGTCCGGGTCGTTCCGTGAATTGCCGTTGCGGTCAAGGAATACCGTGAGACTCCAGGCCTCGGTGACCCGGAAACCGGAGTTTGCGACGGTGATCGATACAAGCAGGGGTTCGCCGGGCTTCGCCGTGGTAGAGTCAGTCAGGGCGATGCCGGTCACAGCCAGGTCGAGGAACGTAAGCGCGCTGTTGCTGTCGCCCGGCGTGCAGCCGGCTGCGTCCCGGCAGGCCATCCAGTTCGAGAACGTGTCCGGGCCAAGCACGTCAATCCGCTCCCACGAAATCCCATCGCCCGCGTCGCACGGAATCGAGTCGGTCGGGTCAGCAGGAGTGCCGAAGGTGCTGGTATCGCCGTACGGCGAGTAGACCGTGACCGGATCGGTGGTGGCGAGGCCATTGCCGATGGTCGTGTTGCCGACCGTGAGGATGAGCGCGCTATCGCCGAAGTGATACGGCATGACGAAGCCGCCGGTCGGGGCCGGGTCGGTGTATTCGGGGTCAAGCACGACCGCGAAATGGTGGGGAGCGAGCCAGGTCTGGTTGATTCTCAGGGAAGGGTCCTCGGTCAGTATTGTTGTGTCAGTCCACTTCGTCAGTTGGTCGACGGCATCTCCGTCATTGATGGTCCATCCATACAGGTCGATTGCGCTTTCAGTCGGGTTGTACAGCTCGACGAACTCGTTACGGTCCTCGGGCATGTGCGCGCCGGAGATTCCGGCCGGATTGGCCATGACTTCAGTGATGACAATGCGGCTGGCGGCAAGCAGCGTAAGCAGGAGGGTTATTCCCACGCGGGGAGGATAGTCGGCTACAGTCGGTTTGTCAACCGCCGTGGAGGCGGCCTAAGAACCGAGATAGGAGTCCACCACCAAGGCACAAAGAGGTCTCGGACTCCGAGCACCGAGGTCATCTGCGGTTATCCTGTCCGTACCGGACGTATGCAGAATCCGTGTAATCTGCGTAATCTGTGGATACTCCTGCCCGAGTCTTGGCGGTTCTCTTCCGGTTTCAGGGGCGACGGTCGGAAGTCGGGTGCGCTACAGTATCGGTAGGTAGCGCTCGATTTCGAACGCGGTCACCTGCGCCTTGTACTCATCCCACTCGAGTTTCTTGTTCCGGATGAAGTTGGCGAAGAGCTCGTCGCCCAGGGTCTCGCGCACGAGCTTCGAGCCTTCGGCAATCCGAACCGCGTCCGACAGGTCTTTGGGCAGCGAGCCGATGCCCGCGGCGTGGCGCTCCTCATCGGTCATCCGGTAGATGTTGTCCGACGTCGGCGAGGAAAGCTTGAGTTTGTGCTCGATGCCGTCGAGCCCGGCCGCGAGCAGCACCGCGAATGCGAGGTAGGGGTTGCAGGCCGGGTCGGGCGAGCGGTACTCGACCCGGGCGGAGTTGGGCCGGTTCTTGTCGAACGCGGGCACGCGCACGAGCGCGGAGCGGTTCATCTGCGCCCAGGAGATGTAGACCGGCGCTTCGTAGCCGGGCACCAGCCGTTTGTAGGAATTGACCCATTGATTGGTGACTGCAGTGACCTCGGCCGCATGCCGCAGCAGGCCGGCGACGAAGTGGCGGGCGGTGTCGGAGATGTGCATCGGCGTCCGCGCGTCAAAGAAGAGGTTGCGGCCGTTCTTGAACAGCGACATGTGGACGTGCATGCCCGAGCCGTTGATGCCGAAGACCGGCTTGGGCATGAAGCTGATGTGGATGTTGTTGGCCTGCGCGACCTGCCTCGCGACGAACCGGTGCGTGACGACGTTGTCGGCCATCGAGAGCGCGTCGGTGTAGCGCAGGTCGACTTCGTGCTGGCTCGGGGCGACTTCATGGTGGCTGTACTCGACTTTGACCCCGAGCTTCTCGAGTGCGTCAATCGTGTCGTGGCGCACCCGCTCCGCGACGGCCGTGGGCGTGAGGTCGAAGTAGCCGCTCATATCGAGGAACTCCGGCGCTTTGTCGTTCTTGAAGTAGAAGGACTCCATCTCGCAACCGCAGTAGCAGGTGAGGCCCAGCTTCTTCGCCCGGTTCACGACACGGCGGAGGACGAAGCGCGGGTCCGCGGTAATCGGGTTGCCGGCCGGGGTCATCACGTCGCAAAACATCCGGCACGCGCGCCCGCCCTGCACTTCCCACGGCAGAATAGCGAAGGTGGAAGGGTCCGGTTTCGCGACCATGTCCGATTCCTCGATGCGGGCGAAGCCTTCGATGGACGAGCCGTCAAAAGCCATGCCGTCCTCAAGGGCGCGCGTCAACTGGCCGACCGGAATCGTCACGCCCTTCAGGAACCCGAGGACGTCGGTGAACCAGAGCTGGACGAAACGGATGCGGTCTTTGCTGACCCGACTGATCACTTCGCGAGCGGTTGCTGCTTTCATACTTCCTCCGGGTAGAGGGACATGACCGAATGCACGTCATTCCGCTCGTTCCTACGGTGCGCTGAGCACGGAGCAGAGCGACGAGGAATCTCGGCCGTTACGTGGCCGGACGTGATTCCTCGCTGCGCGCGGAATGACAGAGACGGATCGTATCCCAGTCGTGTTAAACGATTCCGCTCCGGCCTTTGGTTTCAGCCGGAACGAAGAGCATTCTAGCGTCAGGCCGCACCGAGTCAAACCAGTCGCCAACCACCGTCCGCCAGTCGGCAATCGACACTCGCAAATCAGATAGCCGCCAAGATCGCCAAGGGGATGTCATTCCGCTCGTTCCTACGCACGCGGAGCGTGACGAATCCGATGAGTCGAGGAATCTCTCAGCTACTGGTCACTGCAAACTGGGAACTGGAAACTCGCGCGGCGCTGCGCCTATCCTCTTGCCGCATGGCAACGCCCGCGCCCGACACGGTCAAACGTCTAGTTGACCACTTCGACCAGAACCGCAAGGCCTTCCTCTCCGGCGACTACAAGGAGGAACAACTCCGCGCCGAGTTCCTCAACCCCTTCTTCACCGCGCTCGGCTGGGACATGGACAACATCTGCGAGCCGGACAACTCAGAATTCAGAACGCAGAGACCAGAATGCAGAACTTCAGGACATTCTGATTTCTGGTTTCTGACATCTGACTTCTGCATTATCCGGTTCGTGAACAGAAAGGGCCTGTCCGAGTTCTCGGTCATGCCCGCGGACGTACTCAGCCAGGTCTACGAGCAGTTCCTCGGCAAGGTCATCCGGCTGACAGCCGGCCATCAGGCCAAGGTCGAAGAAAAGCCCGAAGTCCGCAAAGCCGGCGAACTGCGGCCCGCGCCCCCCGTTGACTTGGCGACGAGGAGAGGTTATATTGACTCAGCAAATGCGAGGTGAGATTTGAAGACGCTTGATGAAGTGGTCGAAGTGACAAAGGAACTGCCTGAGGAGTTGCAGTCCGAGGTCAGGGACTTTGCTCGATTCGTCAGGGACACGCACGTCCCCAGACCCGCAGGAAAGATGAAACTCGACTGGAGAGGAGCATTGAGTGACCTGCGTGATGAATTCACGTCGGTTGAGCTGCAACACGCGATACTCGAATGGCGGATGAAACACGCCTGCTCATAGACAGCAGCGTCCTGCTTGAGTTTCTCCTGAACCAGGAGCGTGCCGACGAGGTCGCGCGCTTCTTCGAACGGACGCCGCGCGCCGCGCTCTACGTGACAGACTTCGCATTTCACTCGGTCGCTCTCATTCTCGTCAGTCGCAAGCGGGGAGAAGCGCTCGCCCGGTTCGTGAATGACCTTCTCCGCGTCCGTGGGGCGACATTGCTCAAGTTGACTCCCGACGAGGTCGTGTCGCTGGCAACAAGGACAGAGGAGCTGGGGCTGGACTTCGACGATGCCTATCAGTATGTGGTAGCGGAGAAGCACAACCTAACCCTGGTCAGCTTCGACGCCGACTTCGACCGGACCGAACGCGGCAGGAGTACGCCCGCCGACGTACTCGGTGAACCACCCGTCGCCCGTGACAAGCCGCCATCGAAACCTGCCCGCGTTCGAAGCCGCAGACGGTGAGCCAAATGCTGTCAGCAAACACCCCACGATGCAATCCGAACCAACCCGGCCTTGACGGATGCATAATTGATGATTATGTCCCCGGAATTATGTCCCCGGAATTAACCTGCATGAGTTCCAGGGCTTGGCACCGACCGCCGACCAAGAGCGACTCGACCGGAAGTACGAAAGGGTGAATCAGATGCTTGCCAAGCTATTGGGGGCCGTTAGCCGTAAGCCGATGGCCCTCTCCGACGCGCTGGTGTATGAGTTGTACGGGTTGACGGAAGAGGAGATCGGAATCGCAAAAGGAGAAGAAGGATGATGGCCAAGAATACGAGAAACGTCCCCGCATCTTCCTGAAAGGAGTTGGTTATGATTCCTACTCGACAGCGCCTCTTTGCGATTCTGACTGTACTGGGGCTGATTACAGTACCCGGAGTTTTGGCGCGGCCCATCGACACATTGTGGACCAGCCACTGGGGATGGTCGCCCACAGGCGGAGGGACAGTAGCTCTTGGTGTCGTGAAAGACAACCCGGGCAACATCTTCACTTGCGGGGTGACTGACTCTGCAGGAAATGGAAATGGCAAGGTATTCCTGACAAAAAGCCTCAGTCGGAAAGACTCTGTGTACTGGAGGCACACCTATGGCGGTAACACAGGGATCAGTACTGGCTACGCCTTGAAGTTAGCATCTGATGGCATTCTGGTCGCTGGAACGACAAACTCGTTCTCTTCTGACTACCGTTATCAGGGCTACCTGATCAAGACCGATTTCAATGGCGAAACACTGTGGACACGACTCTATGGTGCTAGCCCCAGTATCGTGTTCTATGCCATCGATCTGACAGCCAATGGTTTTGTTTTCGCTGGCTTCAGCTACAGTGCCGGGCTCATTCTCTGGACCGATGCTAACGGTGATTCGACTCGGTCATCCACAGTAAGCGGTTGCAAGTTCCATTCAGTGAAAACAACCGTTGACGGCGGATGCATTGCAGTGGGAGAGATTCCAAATAGCGGGACAATAACCGCTGTCAAAATCGATTCCACCGGCAGTGTCGTCTGGCAGAGGGTTTTTGATGGTGTAACCGCCTGCAGCGTAGACACTTCTGACGGCGGCTACATTCTAGCCGGATCTGCATCTGGTGATCCAGATGGATTGCTGATGAAGATTGATGCTAACGGAGAAAACCCACGGACACGAACCTATGGTGACCCCGGAACAACCGAACAATTCTGGTCACTATCGGTCACGTCTGATGGCGGGTATTTACTCACCGGTGTGGCAACCCCACCTCCCCTCACACTTTGTGGGGCACCTCTCCGCATAATCTTAGGCTAACCAAAAGGTAGTCTAAGATTATGAGCAAAACGGCCGTGGGCCTCAAGCTATGCGCGGCTTCAAGCCCCGCCTTAGATGGGAAATTCACGCAGGTTTCAGGGTCAATGGTGATACAATGTGGACCCGATCCTACAGTGGACCCCACACCAGCCAAGGGCAAGCTTGCCTAGAGGTCTCCGACTCCAACTACGTTGTCGTGGGTTCTTGTGGGCTAGAAAGTGGAGAGGCCTGGACTCTAGTACTTGGCCCCGTGACACCAACCGGCGTCAACGCGCCTGTGCCTGCACCAACGACTGCGATCAAGCTCTCGTCCACCATCCTCTCCGGCACCACGGTCAGAATCGAGAAAGACGCCAAGCTATATGATATGCTCGGACGACCTATAAACGTGCCGCCCGGTAATCTAGCACCAGGCGTCTACATCTACCAATACGGCCACCGTCTTTCAAAGGTGATCGTAACCCGGTAGGATGATAGTGCGTAATACTTCCCATATCTCTGGGCGATGTCAAGGCGCGGCATGACAAGATGGTCGGACTGGTCGAGACGATGCTGAAGCTGCACAAGAAGAGTAGGACGCTGACGGCCGACAGTCTACGGCTTGCGGCCCCTGACGGATGCAGCAGCAGAAACACTCCGGAGCCGTCAACCGTGAGCCGCAAGCCGATGGCGGACATGCGCCAAATCGCCGCCACCGACAAGGCCATCGACATGCTGGTGTACGAGTTGTACGGGCTGACGGAGGATGAGATTGCGATTGTCGAGGGTCGGGCGAAGTGACGCTCTACACGCGGCAAGCCAAAGACCCTCACAAACGTGTCGAGCCCGTCGGCAGGGGGCAAGCGGGCAGGAATGATTGAATGGTCTCCTGGGCGGGCCCAGGGTTGTCCTGCAAGCAATCTACTATGAGGACAGACCCGTGATGTTTCTGCGTGGAGTCCGCCATACGCATTGGCGGCACCGGAGTCCGCATGAGCAGCTCGAAGGGAGTCAGACTTGGAGTGGGTAGGGCTCGCGCTCTTGGTGCTGGCTTTCTTCTTGCTCTTAAAGTACTTCTACCTCGTCTTTCCGATTACGGTCGTCGGCGTCGTCGTGTACCTGTTATACAAACGGTCTGCAAAGCAGAAAGAGGAAGCCGAACGCGCAGAGGCCGATCGGCGGTCCCGTCTTGCTCGGATTGAAAGCGAGCGGCAGGCGAACCTGCTGAGAACAGCCAATATTTCGGCACTACAAAGGGGAATCATGGCCGTAAGTGAGTCATACAGGAGCGAGGCTGCATCTTGGTCGAGGGAGCGCCTCCAGAATGAGATAGATGATCTCGAAACGGAGATAGCCAAGTCGCCCGGGTACATTCAGGAGTACGAAAGGGAGTTGGAGGACAATGGATGGCCGCAGCGCTACGGACCAAACCCGGGGCACTTCGTGACGAACCTCCTTGAGTGCATCGAGACCGAGAGGAAGGCAGCGGCTACCATGGATGCGCAACTCGCGTACCTGAAGACGCTGCTCGATTAGGCTACGGATGCCGCCACGCAGGACTTCGGTGGGCGTGAGGAGACGTTCCGTTTCGGGTCGCGAGAGACGGGCGCGGCAGTCCGCGGTCTTTCAGCTTGGCTTTGAGGAGAGTCGCGAAAGGAGGTGACTAGCATGGCGCAGGTCAAGTGTGCGATATGTGGTAAGGAGTTCGACCCATCTTGGACGGGCTCGAAACAGTGCACGAAGTGCGATAGGTGGTTCTGCAAGCATTGCGCTAACCCTACTCAGTGTCCGGTCTGCAAGACTTACACGCTGAAGCATTGAGCCCGGCAGTCCAGGTCTTTGTGGGAACAGCGGGCTTGTGAATAATTCCGGGGACGGGTTTATCTGTCAAGCCGTGCGTTAGCTGATCTCTCCTGTGACCGACGATCGCGTCGGCTCGTTCTCGGCTGTCCCGTCTCTCTCTCGGCAGGCATGACGGCGCGTTGCGCCCGTGGGTCGTCCCCACGCACCGGCACTCGCTTCGCGCACAGGTGCTTGCAGAGCGCCCTTGCGGGCCTCAGAGCAGTGCTTCATTCAGAACGCGAGCCCGTGGGGCATCAAGGTTCACAATAGCGCGGCCCCGCCAAAGCGGTCCGTAGTGTCCCCGGTCGTGACTGCCCCACGGTCGCAACTCGTCTCATGCTCCTGCCGACCCTTGGCCATCCTCAGGCGGCTTGTAGGCAGCCTGCCTCGGGCGGGCGTT
>JAPLUO010000374.1 GCA_026397595.1 Caldifarciminota bacterium | reverse complement strand
AATAGTTACTGACACTCTATCAAAGAGGGAGCGCCCCTATCTGTCAAGTTTGGTTGCGGCCCTCTGGGGCCGCGCTAGGCTATTGAAGTTGGAGTCGATACCGCCCATGATGTACATCAGTGAATCCCGCCAGACCCCGACCTGATACGCAAACCTGGCCACGGGCATCGGTGCGCGCGTATGCCACGAGCTGTCCGCCACCGTGTATTCTTCGTTCACGTCCAGATCCCCAGGTTCCCCGCCGGCGATGTAGATTCTGCCCCTGATATACGCTCCGCCAATCATCGCCCTCTGGGTCGGCATCGGGCGCATCGTTTCCCACGTATCTCTATTCGGGTCGTAGCGCTGGCACAAACCGCCACGTACCGAACCGCCAGCGTCTCCACCGAACACGTAGATTCTATCGTTCACCGGGTCATAAACGGTCGCCTGAAAAGCTCGGTCCGGGACCGAGTCGGGCCGCGCAATCTCCACCCATTGGGCCCTTAGCCGGCCGGCCATGACCGACATCAGCATCAGGACAAGAACGGATGCAAACCGCCCCACTCTGCTGCTCAGCCGCCCGTCAGGGCCATTCCTTCTTTGTCGCATTTCGCTCCTCCATATCCCCAGCGCATCACACTACGTCACTGGCCTGACCCTGCCGACTTTCGGCCGCTCCGATGAAGCAGTCGAAGCCGTGGCCAGGGTCCTTCGGAGAACCGGGCTTCACAGGCTCCGTCCGGTTCCCACGGATGGAGCCTAGTCCTTCCCTGCCCCCTTGTCAAGCGAAACAGGAGCAGGTGTTTCTGAGCCCGGCACTGGTTTTCTGTGTTCGTCACGGGCATCCCTGTTTCGCAGGGTCGAGCCGCTTTGGCAGGAGCATTCAGCATTCGGTAGTCAGCATTCAGGGCCGTCAGCCGTGAGCTGTCAGAGGGTCGTGCTCGCGCGCCAGGCCCGGTTTGACACGGGCCGGGCGCACGGCATTATTTCTTGCATGACTATCCGGCCGATGACCGAGGACGACCTTGACCGCGTGATGGAGCTGGAGCGGGCCATCTTCGCGAGTCCGTGGCGCCGGTCGTTCTTTCTTTCAGACATCAACCGGCCGCAGGGGCTGTCGCTCGTCGCCGAGGATGAAGGGGTCGTTCTCGGCTACGCGGTGGCTTGGGGCACACAAGAGGTCCATCTTGCCAACCTGGCTGTGTGTGAGGGTGAGCGCGGCAAGGGCATCGGCGGCAGGTTGCTCGATGAGGTCATCGCCTTCGCCAGTCGGAGCAAGGCCGAGTCCATCTATCTTGAAGTGCGGGTGTCGAACACGATTGCCCGGAAGTTCTATTCCGAACGTGGCTTCGTCCCGACCTACATGAGAAAGGGATACTACGAGAACGGCGAGGACGCGGTGATTATGGAGCGGGAGGTCGACAGCGAGCCCCGGCCGAAGTCAGAGGTCAGAAGCTAGAAGCTAGATGCTAGAAGTTCTGGAACCAGGACCCCTGAACCGCAAAAGATGAAGGGGAAAGGGGAAATGGCAAAGGGCGGAGGCCGAGAGACAACCGACAAGACAAGGACAAGCGAGCCGGGCGAAGTCAGCAGTCAGAACGCAGAGTGCAGAAGGCAGGAGTTCGGGAACCAGAACCCCTGAACCCCTGAACCCTTGAACCCCTGTCCTCAGGCGTACCTGTCGTAGCAGACAATCTCGGCCAGCGGCTTGCGGGAGCGGGGCTTGGCCTCGACTGCAGGGTAGCCGAGCGGCGTAAGGGCAATCGGTTTGACTCCTTCAGGAATCGCCAACACCTTTCTGACCTCGGCTTCCAGAAACGCGCCAATCCAGCACGTGCCCAGTCCTTCGGCAGCGGCGGCGAGCATCATGTGTTCGAGGGCGATGGTTATATCTACCGCCTCGGCCGACCAGTAGCCGCCCATTCCCTTCCAAGCCTGGTCGAGCACGCAGCAGGCGCAGATAACGACCGGTGCCTGGCCGACTGAGCCTTGATTCTTGCAGGCCGGAACGAGGGCCTGGCGGACTGCCGGGTCTTTGACGACGATGAACTTCCAGGGCTGGTAGTTCTTGGCCGACGGCGCGATGCGGCCGGCTTCGAGGATGCGGGTCAGCACGTCTTCGGGAATTGGGTCAGGTTTGTACGAGCGGACGCTCAGGCGGCGTTGAACGGCTTCATAGAAATCCACAGGGCCTCCATAGGGGTTCAGGGGTTCTGGGGTTCAAGGGTTCGGGTAGAAAAAGCGCCCGACGCGAATTGAACGCGTGGCCTGCAGATCCGGAGTCTGCCGCTCTATCCATCTGAGCTACGGGCGCGTGCCCAGACTTTAGCCGACAGGTAGGGACTAGTCAAGCGGTGAACCTTGACCTTGCCCGGTGGCCGCTGGTAGCATTTGACTGTGCAAGACGTTCAGGCCGGCCTGTTGCCGCTGCCACTCGGGTTCGTGAAGGCGTTCCTGGTGCGGGGAGCGGGGAAGCACGTGCTTGTCGATTCCGGGACGGCAGGCAACTCGGCGAAGATAGTCGCGAAGTTGGAGCGCGGCGGCGTCAATCCGCGGGACATCGGGCTGATTGTCGTTACCCACGCCCACCCCGACCACACCGGTAGCCTCGCTGATGTCGTGCAGGCGACGGGCGCGAAGGTGGCGGTGCACCGGCTGGAGGCCGAGCGCGTACGCACC
Organism: Caldifarciminota bacterium; assembly: GCA_026397595.1. GTDB lineage: Bacteria > Hydrothermota > Tepidihabitantia > Tepidihabitantales > Tepidihabitantaceae > UBA2258. The sequence goes on along the minus strand of JAPLUO010000374.1, from coordinate 10,221 downwards.
GGTGTATCGCCGCCGGGGGCGCAGAACCGCCTGTCTCGAATCTTCTTCCGGCCGAGCGAGAAACCGAGCGCATCCGGCGTCGAGCCCGACATCCTCGTCGGCGATGAACTGGACTTGAACCCGTACGGAGTCGCCGGCAAGGTCATCTGGACGCCCGGGCACACTCGCGGCTCGGTGTCGGTCATGCTGGAATCGGGCGAGGCGATTGTCGGCGACCTGGTGTTGCCGCGCTTCATGTCCTTCGGCCCGCCGGCAATCGCCTTCTGGGCCGCAAGCCGCGAAGACTCGCTCGCGAGCATCAGGAGAGTGCTCGACCTGAAGCCGTCAATCATCCTGACATCCCACGGCGGGCCGTACCGGCCCGAAGCGCTGGACAAGCTCCGGGAAAGGTGAACGCAATGAGAGTAACACTCTGTCTTCTCGTATTACTCGCGGCCGTCCATGCCGATTCGCTCTGGTTCAAGACCGCGGGCGGGCCGGGCGCTGACGAGTCTTGGGCGGTTGCGACCGATTCGCTGGGCAACGTGTTCTGGGTGACGCACCAGACTGTGCCGCACTTCTGGGCCAGCCTTGTGCTGTACAAGCTGCGGCCGGATGGGAGCGAAATCTGGCACCGAGTCTGGAACGATACCAACTCGGTTCTGGCCTACGTCGCGGCGGTGCGCGAGCCCTATGTCTACGTGGGCGGAGCGTTCTGGCAGGGCACGGCCGACATGTTCGTTACCTGCTTCGATGCGAGCGATGGGCACGAGGTCTGGCGTTACGTCTGGGGCCAGGGCTACGGCTACGAAGAGGTAGACGGGCTGGTTGTGGACTCAAGTGGCGTCTATGTCGCGGGCTGGACCACGCCCGCCAATTCGAAGCTCGACCTCGCCGTGCTTAAGCTGAACCATCAGGGCCAGCAGCAGTGGCTGACCACGTACGGCACTCCAAACTGGGACGAGCAGAACGGCCAGATGTACGTGGACGACAGCGTGGTCTATGTTGCCGGCCGGTACGACGGGCCGAGCCAGTTGACCGGCGGCGACGCGCTCCTGCTGGCCCTGCGTAAGTCTACCGGCGATACGCTCTGGCATCGGACATGGCATCGCCGCGCCTACAACGATGCCTATGGCATGACCGGCGATACAAGCGGGCTGTACGTGGTCGGCATCACGATGGACCTCGGACAGGAGCCGGATATCTTCGTCTTGCGCTATAATCTCAGCGGCAACCTGGTCTGGGATACGCTCTGGGGCGGGCCCGGGTCCGACATCTCGCGCACACTTGTCGTCGGGCCGGACAACTTCCTCTATGTCGGCGGCAAGACGACGAGCTACGGCGCTGGCGCGGCCGACGTCGTGCTGCTCAGGATGCGCAAGGACGGCGGGCTGGAATGGTGTCGCACGTGGGGTGGTGACACAACCGATGAGGCGCACGGCATGTGTGCCATTGGCGACAACATCTACATCGCGGGCGAGACCTACACCTGGAGTGCGGGCCAGAACGACGCCCTGCTCATCAAAGCCACGCGGTTCGGCGACTTCCCGTCGGGTGTTCTGGAGTCCGGGCAACGGCCTGCGACTGCGGGCGACGAGTTGCGCGTATCGAGCCCTGCGGGGAACCGCATCCGGGTCGGATTCAGTCTCAAACGGGATGCCGCCGTGCGCGTAAGTCTGCTCGACCTCGCCGGACGTGATGCTGTAGCGCCGGTCACGGGTCGGTTTCGCGCAGGCGGGCACGCAGTGTTCCTGGACGCGGGTGCCGTGGCCACCGGCATCTACCTCTGCCGAGTCGAGACCGACCGTACGGTCATGGCCGCAAAGGTCGTGAGGTTCGACTAGCCGGGCATGGTGAAGGCTGGGTCGGGCGAGCGTCCTGTCGTCGTCGTCAGTGCCTGCCTGCTGGGCCAGCATTGCCGCTATGACAGCAAGACTATTTTCGCGCCCGCTGTGCTGAGTCTGAGTAAGCTGGTAACGTTCGTGCCGGTGTGCCCGGAAACCGGCATCGGCCTCGACGTGCCGAGACTCCCGATTCGGCTGGTCGAGACCATGCGCGGGATTCGACTCATACAGACACTGACTGGAAAGGACCTGACCCGAAAGATGCGTTCGTTCAGCCGCGCGTTCCTGGCCGAGCACAAGGCCGACGGGTTCATTCTCAAGGCGCGTTCGCCGTCATGCGGGATCGAAGACGCGCCGGTCTATGACGAACTCGGACAGGAGATCGGCATCGAACTGCACGGTGTCTTTGCCGACGAGGCCCTGAACCGGTCTCTGTTCGCACTGATGGAAGACGAAGAGGGTCTGCGCGACCCCGGCAGGATGGACAGTTTCATCACGCGGTTGTTCGCCCCCAGATCCGTAACGAAGAAAAGGAGGAGCTGATGAAGTGGATTACCCGTTCGCACGTTCACGTTGACCGGGTTGCGTGTCCGTGGCTGATTGCCCGATTCGTGGATTCCGAGGCTGAGTTCCTGTTCGTGGCCGCGGACAGCGTACTGGAAGCCGCTGACCGTGAGGGCGCGATTCCCTTTGACGCAAAGGAAGTGGAGTTGGGTCACCAGGACGGACACTGCAGCTTCGTTTCCATTATCGAGAAGTACGGTCTGAAGGACCCGGCCCTGCTCGCCATGGCCGAGGTCATCAACGCCGCCGATACCGGCCAGATTGAATCGAGTCCATACGCGGCCGGCGTCGAGGCCATCGCCCGCGGCTACTCGCTGCGGTTTCCGGACGACCTTGAGAATATTGAGCACCAGTTCGAAGTCTACGACGCCCTGTATGCGTTCCTCCGGTTGAAGGTCGCTGCCGAGAAGAGGTAGCGGCTCGCCGTTGCGCAACACCCTCGGCCGGCTCCGGGCCTTTCTCGGCCTAAACACGGCGATTGCGGCCATGCTCGCCATGGTCGTGCTCATCGGCCTCGGCGAGAAGATGGCCGAGCGGTTCCTGCCGCTATACCTGCTCGCGCTTGGCGGTTCCACGCTCTCGGTCGGTTTTCTGAACGGCATGGACAACCTGCTCTCCGCGCTCTACTCGTTTCCCGGCGGGTGGTTGAGCGACCGACTGGGATACAAACGGGCGTTGATACTTTTCACGCTCGTCGCCATGTTCGGCTACTGCATCGTCATCTTCGTGCCGACCTGGCAGGCGGTGCTGGTCGGCGCGGTGTTCTTCATATCGTGGACCGCGGTGTCGCTGCCCGCGGTGATGAGCATGGTGGCGAAAGCCGTGGGCCGCGAGAAACGGGCGATGGGAGTAACGCTGCACTCGTTCGTGCGGCGCATCCCGATGGCGCTTGGGCCGGTGCTGGGCGGGCTCGCGATCGCGCGCTACGGCCGAGTCGCCGGCGTCCGGGTGGCATTCATAGTCGCACTCATCCTGGGCGTCGCGGCCATCGCGTTCGTCTGGTTCTTCGTAGAGGAACATAAGGGCGCGAAAACAGAACCGGTGCGGCTCAAGGGAATGTTCAAGCTCATCAGCCCGGAGCTGCGCAACCTGCTTGCCTCGGACATCCTCATCCGATTCGCCGAACAGATACCGTATGCCTTTGTCGTGGTCTGGGCCGTAAACAACAACGGCGTCACGCCGTTCCAGTTTGGAATCCTGACGACGATTGAGATGGTGACCGCTATGCTGGTCTACGTGCCGGTTGCCTGGCTCGCGGACCGCTACGGCAAGAAGAGATTCGTCCTTATCACCTTCGGGTTCTTCACTGTGTTTCCACTGGTGCTCGTATTCTCGAAGACCTTCGCGGCACTGGCCGTGGCTTTTGTTATCAGGGGTCTCAAAGAGTTCGGCGAGCCGACACGCAAGGCGCTCATCATGGACCTTGCTCCGGAGCACGCCAAGGCCGGTACGTTCGGCACGTATTACCTCATCCGTGACGTGATAGTCTCGCTCGCCGCGTTCGGAAGTGCCTTCCTCTGGAACGTCTCGCCCCAGACGAACTTCCTCACTGCCTTTGGCTTCGGGGTCGCCGGCACCGTCCTCTTCGCCATCTTCGGCCGCGACATCACGCCCGTGCCACAGAAACAGGCAGAGTAGCGGCCAGCGTGGCCCCAAAAGAGAGTCGGCCCGCCCACCAGTGGTCGTCGGCTTGAACCCCGGGCGGGACTTGCGCGCAGCAAAACGCAGTGTATTATGTCTATGTGCGTTTATAGGAGTGGACCGGCCAGGCATCGGGCCGCCGACGCTAGAGCAGCCGTTACGGTTCAGAATGAGCTGGCTCCGGGTTGTTGCCACAAGCGCCACCTGCAGGTTGGTTTGCTCCAACGCGGCAGAGTATCAACAGAGTAAGGAGGACGGATGGCATGTCGGTATCGTGATGATGGCAGCGTGCGCGGCCAACGGCCGGCGGCGCTGCGTAAGTCAGTAACCACTCTATTTGTAGTGGCCTGCATCGTCGGGCCGGCGATGGCGTGGACATGGGACGCGGCCCCGGTCAGAATCGTGGCCCCGGCCGGAAACAACATAGACTCGGGCACGGTGGTAACGCCGAGTGCCGTGGTGAGAAACCGGGGCGACAGCACCGCGTCGTTCCCAGTGTTGTTCTCGATCAGCCCCGACTATGTGGATACCGTGAACGTTGAAAGCCTCAGCTCGGGTGACTCAATTACACTAACCTTTTCCAGTTGGACCGCGCTCCATCGCGGCGCAGCCACGGCCAAGTGCTCGACTGCGCTTGTGGCGGACGAGAGTACGGCCAACGACCGCATCAGCCGCAACTTCAACGTCCGCGTTCGCGATGTGAGCGCGGATTCCATCATGGTGCCAAAGGGAAGCATAAACCTGGGAGTGACTGTCACGCCCCAGGCAAGCGTGACCAACCGCGGCACCGCCTCGGCCAACTTCCAGGCCAAGCTCCGCATCGGGACTTTCTACAGCGAGAGCTCTTATGTCTTCGGTTTGGCATCGGGCGCATCGCGTGCGGTCACTTTCACCAACTGGACCCCAGACACGCTGGGTACTTTTGCGGTCGCGTGTACAGTGGCGCTGAACGGCGACAGCGTCCCGACCAACAATTTGGCACTGGACTCGTGCACCGTGATTACCATTGCGAAAGATGCCGGGGTGTTGCGTGTCGTCGCCCCGCGCGGCCTCGTTGATTCGGGCGCGGTGTTCGCCCCGCAGGCGATGGTGCGCAACTTCGGGACCGACACGGTTTCGTTCCCGGCCATCTTCAAAGTCGGCACATATGCCGATACCCAGCAGGTCACGAACCTTGCGTCGCTCGACTCGGTGCTGGTGACTTTCGCCGATTGGACGGCGGAACCGGTTGGCTGGCTCACAACGCGGTGCTCCACGGCGCTGGCCGATGATTCAAACGCAGTCAACAACTCACGTTCAGACTCGGTGCACGTGATAATCCGCAACACCGATGTCGGCGCCGTGCGCATCCTGGCCCCGGCCGACACGATCGATTCCGGTGCTGTCGTTCCGGTCCAGGCGCTGGTCCGTAATTTCGGGTTCGTCGCCCAATCGTTCCCGGTACGGTTTAACATCGGCACTCTCTACACCGACTCGCAGCAGGTGGCCAACCTCCCTGCCGGCGAATCCCTGGTAGTCACGTTTGCCAACTATACCGTGCCTTTGCGCACCGCCGTCACGGCCCGCTGCAGCACGAGGCTTACCGGCGACCAGGTTACAGCCAACGACAGAGCACTGAAGAATATCTTCCGGCGCGTCCGCGACGTCGGAGTGTTAAGCATATCTGCGCCGACCGGCGTCGTGCCAGAGGACACGGTGGTGATTCCGGCGGCTAGGTTGCGGAACTTCGGTAACACGACCGATAGCTTCCCCGTCATCTTCCGCATCGGTACGTTCTATGTGGACACCGTCCGCACGAACGACTCGGTGGTAGCGTTCAAGCCCTGCACCCTGAACGTGTCGGGCATTTTCAGCGTCGTGTGTTCTACCGCGATGAATCTAGACGTGATCCCGACCAACGACGCCGCGTACGATTCGGTTCAGGTCACGCTTCTCGGCATCGGCGCGACCGGCCAGGGACCCGGGTTGCCGCGGACTGTGACCCTGAGGAGCAACGGTCCGTTCGCTGGACGCGTGGCAATCGAATACGGCCTGCCTAGAAGCGCGAACGTACGGCTTGAAGTGTACGACGCCTGCGGCAGACCGGTTCAAGTCCTTGCCGCTGGAGCCGGTGAGCCCGGCTATCACACGGTTGTCTGGCATTGCGCCGACGCACGCGGTCGAGAACTGCCCGAGGGAGCATACTTCGTGCGGCTCAAGGCCGACGGCATAACCCTAACCAGCAAGGTCGTGAAGGCAGAGTAGACCCTATACCTCCGACCGTGATACAGGCCGGCAGGCTTCACGCCTGCCGGCTTTGGTTTACACGAGGAAGTCACTCAGAAGGGGCAGACGAAAGCAGAGGCCGGTCCGCATTGCGGCAAACCGGCCACCGTTACACGCAGACGCTAGTTGAGGATTGTGAGACGAGAGGTGTGAGTCTCGCGTCCCGATTTCAGGCGAACGAAGTAGGTGCCAGGCGTGAAGTCCGAGGTACGAAGGACGAAGGACGAAGTGCGGACCGTGAAGGACCGGACCAGGCTGCCGGTTGCGTCGTACAGGGAGAGGGAGGAATGAGGAGAGAGGAGGGAGGAGCTGAAGCTGATGGTCGCGAGGTCGCGGCAGGGGTTCGGGGAAACGATGAACGATGAACGATGAACGATGGACGAAGGTCCGGCGACGCCGGTCGTCACAGTCGTACGGAAGACCGAGCCACCTTCGGTGCCCGCGTAGATGGTGTTCTCAGCGCCCGGGCGCAGGGCCAGGGAGAGAACGTTATTGCACGTCAGGCCCGTGTTCATCGGGTTCCAGGTCGTGCCGCCGTCGGTCGAGGCGTAGACGCCCGCGCCGTAGGTGCCGGCGTAGACGTTCGCCGGGTGAACAGGGTCGGCCACGAGCGTGCGCACCTGCGAGGTCAGAGACGTAACGGCCCACGTCGCGCCAGCGTCGGTCGAGCGGAACAGGCCGTTGTTGGTGCCGGCATATACGAGTTCGCCGTTACCCGGTATGGTCAGCAGCACGTTCACCGCACCAGTCAGGCCGGTATTGCTCGCCGTCCAGGTCGCGCCGAGGTCGGTCGTGATGAGCACGCACGGGTAGCTGTAGCTAGTGTCACCGCCGACATAGACCCGGTTGGTGTCGACGCCGTCGAAGGCGACGGCCCAGCCGCGCGTGCCGAGGTCGGTGGTGTCGTGTTCCCAGGTTGTCCCGCCGTCCGACGTGTGCGACACGCCGATGAAGTACGCCGCGTTGTAGACGTTGCCGGTGGCGAATACTATGTTCGAATTGATGGGAGAGACGGCCATGAAGCCGCCGTCATTCATCCAGCTTTCCACTGTTGTCCAGACGGACCCGCCGTCTGTGCTCTTGAAGAGCTCGGCGGTCCCTCAGCCCGAGCCTTCGAACATCCACCTCCGGAGCGGGTTGGCCGGTTCGATGAGTATATTCACGACGTTGCCGCAGGAGAGGACGACGGGCTGGCGTTCCCAGGAAACGCCGTCATCGGTGGTCTTGAAGATGGCGTTGTCGATGAACTCGGCGTAAGCGGTGCCCGGCGCGCCCGGGTCGAACGCGACGACCGGTATCTTGCCGATGAGGATGCCGTCGTTAATCTCATCCCAGGTCGCGCCGTAGTCGGTTGACTTGAACATCCCGCCGGTCGAGCCGCAGTAGACGGTGCTCGACTCACCCGGTACGGTCAGTACGAGGCGGATGTTGATGCCCTGCACACCGGCGCCGCACGTGGTCCAGGTGCTGCCCGCGTCGGTCGAGCGGTAGACGTAGTTGTAGGCGGCGGAGTACATCACCTCGGGTTCATCCGGCACTGAGACGATGCGGTAGTTGTAGTTGCTGGCGCACTGCTGGGTCCAGGTTCCGCCGGCGTCGGTCGAACGGTAGATGCCGTAGAGCGTGCCGGCGAACACGGTGTTGTGGTCGGTCGGGCTGATGTAGAGAGAGTAGATGTAGTACAGGTTGCCCGGGAGTACAGACTGCGTCCAGGTCGCGCCGCAGTCGGTGGACTTGAAGACGACGGTGCTCGTGCCGAAGTAGGCGCCCATGTAGACGACGTTGGTGTCCACCGGGTCGACCGCCGCCGAGTAGAGCGTCGTGCTTGACGTGGTGTCGAGCTGCGTGTTGGCCCAGGTTGAGCCGCCGTCGGTACTCTTGGCCGACGTCATTCGCCATGCCGTGCCGTCGTACGCGTAACAGGGGACATAGATGACCTGCGGGTTCAGCGGGTTGAGCGCGATGTCGTTGCCGTAGGTGTTCGAGCCCAGCGAGGTCTGGCTCCAGGTTGCGCCGGCGTTGGTCGTGCGATAGAAGATGCTGCTGATGACCCCGTACATCCGGTTCGTATCGGTCGGGTGGGACACCAGCACATACGGGTAGTTGCCCAGCGCCGCGCCGGCGGGTTGCCAGGTCGCGCCGCCGTCGGTCATCTTGAGCAGTGGCGTGTTGTAGCTTGTTGAGGCCACGTAAACGGTGGGTGGCGTCGTCGCCGTGACCGTGCCGCAGTACATCGGTCCGCCCTCGGGTCCGATGTTCGTCCAGTCCGCGAACGCGGCTGCGGCCAGCACCAGCAGGAAAATACTGACAGTAGTCTTCACAGTCAAACTCCTTTCCTCCATCGTCGGAGGGAAGCTCGGCATTCCAGAAGTTTCCGTCCGGGGTGTTCACGACCCGGCTGGACAGTGTAGGCGCACGGCGTACCAGAGTCAACTGCCGCTTCGTGCATCGGCTCCGGAAGGGCAAAACCGCGTGAAGCCGTTGCCCCTGACTGCTGAGACTCAAGCCGTCTTCGTCCGCATCCGCACCTATGATTTGGCACTCCGCGTGTTCGGCATGAGCCAGAGTCAGGCCTGGCGCTTGGTTGAGGCCCGGGTCGAAAACCGCATCAACGCCGCCGGAGTTGCGGTTCAGGAACGGAACCAGTACCGCAGCTACATGTGGGAGGTGCTCAAAGCGTTCCGCACCGAAACCGGCGAACCACTGGTCCGAGCGCTTGAGCTCGCCATCGGCAAGTGGGCCAACCTCGGCCTCGCACCCGCGCTGCTTCAGGAACTGCTCTGCGTCTGCTTCCTGCGCTTCGAGCAGGTCGGCTATGCCATGCCCGCGACGCAAGCCAAACCCGCGGAAAGAAAGCGCGGGCCAAAGCCGCGCCGCCTCCCGCGCCGCTGCTACGAAAAGGCGCTGAACAAAGGCCGCGTCTCCCGCCGCCGCTCCGGCAAGCTCGAAGAACAGATTGCCGGCCATCGGGAAGGTTCTGCCCATGCGGCCGTGATTGCCGACAGGCTGAGGCCGGTTCTGGCCGAACGGGGCATACCCGGCGACCGGTTTGTCGGCTGCTTTGCCTTTGCCCAGAAGCCCGGCCGCTACGCCCGCAACTACTCAGGCGAGACCCTGCGCATGGCCGCGTCCGACCTTATTGACCTGTACGAGGCCAAACACCTCGACCGCGACGTCCTTCTCGCCATCGCCGCGATCCTCTTCGGCGTCAACGTCGGTTCCTGACCGCCCCGATTCCTGCGCAGCAAGTTGGAGACTGGCAACTCCGTTCCGCCCGGCGCTGGGCTTCCTGCGCAGTCTGTCGTTGCGCGCGTAGTCGAGACACCCTTCAGCCGTGAGCGCGCATCCTTCGCGTTTGACGAGTTCGGCCCAAGTCACTTGACTTCAGCGCCAAACGCGGCTAGATTCACCCTGAGGTAAGACATGAAGACAATAGACGCTCTTGTCCAAGTCCTGAGCGAACTGCCCGAGGAGCTTCGGGAGGAAGTCCGGCGCTACGCTGGCTACCTGAAGGACTCTCGCATGCCCAAGCCCGGAGGCAAGATGAAACTGGACTGGCGCGGCCTCCTGCGTGACATGCGTGAAGAGTACACGTCCGTCCAACTCCAGCACAAACTGACCGAGTGGCGATAGGCCGTGAACTACCTGCTCGACATCAACGTCCTGCTTGAGTTTCTGCTCGACCAGGACAGAGCAGACGAGGTGGAGCGCTTCCTGAAGGAAGCCCCGCACCAGCAACTCGTTGTGACGGAGTTCAGCATCCACTAGTGCTGTTCCAATTAAGTTATGATGGGTAGAGTCGCCTGAGTTTTGTGCGCGCGTCGGCGGTCGTGAAGTGCCATTTCAACTTGATGTGAGCCGCATTTCGCTTGGCCTCCCAGGCGGCTACTTCTTGCACCAGCGTGTTTTCGTCTCCGATTCGGCGGTC
>JAPLUO010000102.1 GCA_026397595.1 Caldifarciminota bacterium | reverse complement strand
GTCCATGTACGACGCGACCGGAGCGATGGTGCGCAAGCTCGTGCAGAGTAAGAGCCCGGCCGGCGTCCACGCAGTGACGTGGGACGGAAACGACGATGCGGGTCGCGAAGTTCCGGCCGGAGCCTACTTCTGCCGGCTCGAAGCCGGCGGCCGGCGCACGACCGCCGTGCTGCTGAAGCTGTAGCTCTCCCGGCGCTACCGGACGACGACCTTCTGCGTCTGGCCGCTGCCGGACCGGATAGCGTAGACGCCGGGCGGAACGCGGCTGCCGGTCCGGTTCGTACCGTTCCACTGCAACTGTCCATCGTCCGCGGCGCGGAGAGCGGCTATCGCTCGGCCGTCGGCGCTGTAGATAGTTACCATCTCGCGAGTGCGTGCCGCAATCGTGAACCCGGAACCGGAAATCGTCGGCAGCACCCGGAGCGACTGAACCGAGACGCGGCCACGCTCGGCGACGCCCGGGCGGCCGTTGCGGCGGGAGAAGAAAACCCGGTCCCCGCCCGCGCCCGGTCCGGACCAGACCGCCCAGAGGCCGCCCGAGTAAGTCGAGATGATTCCGGCGTCGGAATTAAAGGTACCAAGGCCTATGCTTTCGGGAGACGACCACACGCCGCCGGCGTAGTATCGCGCGAAGAGATGCATCGGCGGTGAGTATCCTTCAGAATAGACAATCCAGAACAGGCCTTCGGTGTCAACGCACAGGCGGTGCCGGGCGTTGGGCGTCTCGTTGCTGGATAGGGTTTCAGGGTCGGTCCAGAGCCCATCACGGTAGAAACGGGTGATGAGAAAATGGTTCGAGCCGTCCAAGATGGTGTTGGTCGCGAGCAACGAACCGTCCATGTCGTAGGCGATTGCCGGTGCCGACCCGGGGAAGACGCCGATGGTCGCCGTGTCGGGCAGGCGGATGATGTGAGTCTCGTGGCTTTGCTGGCTGTAGGCGATGCGCGACCAGGCGGCAAAGAAACGGTCGCCGGAGTCGCGGCAGAGCGCCGGCTCGGCACAGTCGACGAGAACGGGCGTGCCCATGCCGAGGGCGAGCGGCAGTCGGGCGGTCCAGGTGTCGGCTTCGAGCATGCTGAACCAGACCGACGAGTAGAAGTCCGGCGCGGCGCCGGAGACGTCGGTCCAGGCCATGCCGATTCGACCGCTGTCGCCGGAACGGAGAAGCACACTGCCGACGCCGGTGTCGGGCATCGCGAGGCGGGGCGTGTCGATGCCGGTGCTGTCGGCGCGGACCGTGTAGATGCCCCAGGCGTCGTCATCCACCGGAAACGAGCCCTTGTAGAACGCGACCCAGATGCCGTGGTCAATCGGGTCAGCGGTGAGGCTGGGTCCGGTCGAGGCAAGCTCGGACGACCGGCCGGTAAACTCGGCCGGGTGATTCCACCGCCCGCTGCCGGCTTCGTACATGCTGCCGCGAATCTGGCGTTCGCTGGCGCCGGCAAAAGTCGAGACCCAGACCGCGTAGAGATTGCTGTCCCGGACCGCGAGGGCAGCCGGGGACGATTCGTCGGCCGAGTCGGACGGTAACTCGACGGGCGTGGACCATTGTGCCGCCGCGGGCGCGGCGAACAGGACGAACACGGCAACGGCCAGGACAATACGGCTCATGCGACCTCCCTTTGAGGAAATAGTGAATTGAGAATAGTGAAGAGTGAAAGAGGAGTTTGGGTTTGACCATGCTCGATTCTCTATTCACTGTTCTCCTGGTGACGAACGTGTGCCCTTGGTGCCTGAGTCATTATAGGCGCGAGACCGGGCAAGGCAAGCGGGGAAGGAATTGTGAAGAGTGAAAAGCGGCTTGGGGGCTTACGGTCTTGATTCCCTTTCCACTCAACTCGGGGGTGTCCGCCGCTGTGCTGCGAGAGTCAGTCAAAGAATCACGCCGCGGATCGGAGCCTGAGACACGATCAGAGTCGCCGCCGGCGTCACCTTGCGGGTCGCCGGCCACGTCGGCTTCCGTCTCGCGCTCCACGTCGGCCCGGACATCGGCGTCGGGTTGATTGTCCGGTAGACCGCTTCGCCCGTTCCCCTTTCTCCTTCGCGTCTGGGCATCTCGGGCGAGAGCTTTGCACTTGTGGCCAATGTCCTGCTCGACAAATGGGCAGCTCGTGGCCTGGACCCGGCCGTGCTTGCCGCAATCCGCACGCAGGTCTTCGACATCTGAGCAACGCTTCGGCGGGGTTCTTGGTAAGGCACTACTATCTAGAAGCCCGGCCGGAAACCCCAGTTGCGGCCGCGCCACGGCAGCCCTGAGATCGCGTAACCCCTTGATTCTCAATGGTGGCACGATTGTTGCGTCTGCCGCTGCGTGGCTTTTCGGCCGCGCTCCTAGCGTGACTTTCCTACCCAATTGGCCCTGATACGCGGTAACGCTAGTACCGGCCTGCATTTACCTTCAGTCCCGTTGTA
>JAPLUO010000052.1 GCA_026397595.1 Caldifarciminota bacterium | reverse complement strand
AGATCTTCACGGTCGAATCGAGCGGCGAACAGACGGCCCACATTGTGCCATCAGCCTCGTAGTCGGTTCCGGAGCCATTCACCGTGTTCGGGTGGATGACGATGTCCGGCGCCGGGTCGAGCAGCGCGCCCTTTGGCTCGGATACAGCTACCGGGTATCCGATTGTGTGCTGCTGCGGCGTCCGGTCCAGGTAGTAATGCTGGATTCGGTTCTCTACTGAGCGAGCTCCCGGCTCATCGCCCCGGGCCTGCGCTGCCCGTTGCTCGACCCGCAGGGCCTGGACCTCGGGCAGGGCCTCGACCGGGTTGGTTGCGCTGCTCATTCTTGCGCCGGGATAGGGCGGATTCGCCCTCGCCGGTCGCATTGGTTCTTCCCGGTCGCTGGTCGTCAGTGCGCCGGCAAAGGCCACTGCGGTCAGCAGTCCGAGAAGCACTGACACTACTACGTGCCTTTCGACCATTGGCTCTTGCCTTTTGGCTTTTATGACTATGCGGTTTGCTCATCACGCAAGTGCTTCAATGTCGGGCGGTTGTGGAGACGTATGACCCGGTAGTGTGCGGAAAACAGCACTTAGCGCGCTCCGGTACAGGCATGCAGGACTTCTGGGTTTACTTGGCCAAGCAAAGCAGGCGACATCACCGTCTTTCATCTGCTGAGTTAACCGTATAGTCATGTTGGCTTTTGGCTTTTGCCTTTTGACTTGACTCCTCACACGTCCCTGCTATCCTCTCGCCTGTGGGTACGCCCCCTGACGCCATTCTGCGTCTGACCTCCCTACTAATTCAAAGCCAAATCCGGCCAAACCCGACGACTTCGTCACCACCGCCTGCGCCGCGCCCTGCCGCTGACATGACGCGACGTTCACCGCCGCAGCGGCGCTGCCAAATCGATGGCCAATCTTGACCGGGTGAACCTATAGGTTAATATCATGGTGAGACTTGAGGAACTGAAGACCGGGCCGGCGCTCGTAGTCTGCGCTCTGGTCGTCGATGGACGGAACGAGACTGCTGAGTATCTCACCGCCCTGTCGCCTGTGGAACGGAAGCGGCTTGACTATGTATTCCAGCGGCTCGCCGAGCTCGGCCGGGCCGGGTTCCGTGATGAGACGTTCAAACGGCTTGAGGGCGTGGTCTGCGAGATAAAGGAGCACCGTACGAACACAAGGTTGTTCTGCTTCACGTCAGGACACCGGCTCATTGTCTGTACGCACGCTGCCCGGAAGCCTGCCGGCAACGTCCGGTATCAGGTGGAGATAGACAAAGTGCAGCGCCTGCATGAGCTGTGCTTGGTCGAAGGAGTATTGTCATGATAGAAAAGGCCAAGTGGTATGAAGAAATGAGGAAGGAGTTCGACAACGACCCTGAGTACTGGGCCGAAGGGTTAAAGCTCGACTTTGCCGAGGAAGTGGGCCGGCTGATGGAAGAGCAGAAGATCAGTCGAGCAGAGCTTGCCCGCAGGCTCGGGACATCGCCTGCCTACGTCACCAAGATTCTGCACTGGACCGCGAACCTGACCCTGGCAAGCATGTCCAAGATAGCGCTGGTATTCGGTTCTCGGGTCTACCTCAGACTGGCACCCAAGAACGTCCCGCCTGGCAGACGCGCGGTTGCGGTTCCTTCAACCCGCCGGCGCGGACGACAGCCCGAATTCGTGGCAGCGGACCGGCCGGTGCGCGCCCGGCGGAATGATTTCGTCGCCTCCGACAAGCCGGCCCGGCGCAAAGCGTAGCGCATCTCCGTGCCTCACGACAAACCTGGACCGTCCGGCTTGGGGGCGGACGACCTGTGCCCGTCGCCCTGCTGCGTCTCATTGACCGCTTCGACCAAGACCGCAAGGTCTTCCTCTCTGGCGGCTACAAAGAAGAACGGTTGCCCAAGGCCAAGACGCCGCACGTGTGGGCCGACTGCTTACGGCTGACAGCTTACGGCATGGACGTGGATGAGTTTCGGACAGTCGAGGGCGGGTCGTGAACCAGTGAGATGCACACGGGAGTTGTGGATTGCGCTCATGCTGGCGGCGGCGATGCCCGGCCGTAGCGGGCGCGGAAGTGTCCAATCCGGGCCGGCCGGGGCCGGTTGTGGTTGACGTCCGCGGGCGAGTCGCTGGTGGCTATGGGTTTGGAATGTGGGCGTCGTGCGGCGTGGAGCCGGAAGTGCTTCTCCTGTGGCCCAGCGGACAGGGCATCGGGGTCGACCTCGGGCTCGACGTGGTTGTTGGCAGTAGCAGCGGCGGGCAGGGCGGCGGGTTCGTCGCAGGCGTCGGGCTCAAGTACGCGGCGATGCGCCGCATCGGCAACAGTCCACTGTTCTACAAGACCGGCGCGGGTGCCTCGCTGCTGCTCGATCAAGGGTTCAACGCCGGGGTGCGGGTCGGGCTGGAAGGCGGACTCTCTCCGATTGCCGCGCGTCGCGTCGCGTTCCCGGTCGAGGGCGTGCTCGCCGCCGAGGTGTACGGTGGGGGCGGAGCGTGGGTGTCGCTCGGCCTGAGCTTGGGCGCGGGTGGGTTTTCGCAGGCAGGTAGCAGCGTGCCCGGAGCTCGCGAGGGACACCGACCGACATTCCCCGCATTCTCGGCTGATGCCAAGGCGCGGCATGATAAGATGGTCGAGTTCACGCGAAGAGTGATGAGCGATGAGCGCGGAACGATGAGTGCCGAATGCGACGGCTTCCTGTCCCGGTTGGATGCAGCACCCGAAACACATCGGAGCCGATAGCCGTGTGGCGTGAGCCGATTGCCCTCCCTGACGCGCTGGTGTATGATTGGAGCGTGAGCGGAAAGTGCCGTCCGACGGCACAACTGTACGGACTGACGGATGAGGAAATCAAATCAGTGGAGAGCCTGCAGATGCCGGAGGCGACGCGGCCTCTAGGCAAGCACGCCGGCCCTGATGCCGGCAGATAAGGAACGATTGTGGAAATACTGAAGTTCGCAATCCCGGCCGCCACCGGCCTGATGGGCGTAGTGAAACTGTTCGACAAGGGGAACGCGGCGATGCGCGTCGTAACCACCGTGCTCATCATGATTGGCGGCGCCGGCTCGGTCGTGCTCGTACAGCAGAGCGGGCGGGTCGAGGAACGCCGGGCAATCGCGGCCGAGCAGGCCCAGCAGCGGGCCGAGGTCAAGCTCGACCGGATGACCGACGCCCTGCTCGGCATCCAGCAGGACCTCGCTGGGCTCCAGGTGCAACTCGCCAAGGCCCCGCAGGGCTCGACCGGCTCAGCCGGAGCCGTGCTCAAGGCTACCCTTCAGAAGGTCGCCGACGCCAAGCAGATTGTCCGAGCCATCGTCCCCGCGGCCGAACCGAAGGAGATGCCGACCGCGCCGATTTCGCCCGCCCACAAGCCGGCGACCAAGTCAGACGCCGTCGGCCGGTAGGGATGGCGATGCGGGACGATGCGGAACACTCCCATGTTCCCGAGCGATGACAAGGCGCGGCGCGGCCCGACGGCCGCGATTGACCAGTTTCCAGGTTCCAGTTGAGAACGTCGGTTGACGATGAGCGATAAGCGCGGAACGATGAGTGCCGAATGCGACGGCTCGCGGCTTACAGCTTACGACCCGAATGAGAACGAGATTCGCCCCGTTGAAGATGCCGCTTGCGGCTGACAGCTTTGTCGAGTGCAGGAGAGCGGCCCGACCTCGAAACTCCACCGGATGACTGGAGGAAACAGAGACGTCTTGAAGCTTGGAAAGACTTTGCACGTAACAACCAGGAAGGACTGGCGGGCGTGGCTGGCGAGACATCATGACACGGAAACCGAAATATGGCTGGTCTATTGCCGCAAGGAAACTGGCAAGCCTCGCATTTCCTATAACGACGCCGTCGAGGAAGCGTTGCGCTACGGGTGGATTGACAGCATAGTCAGGACTCTCGATAAGGAACGGTTTGCTCAGAGATTCTCGATGAGAAGAAGTGCGAGCGGTCTCTCGCAAATGAACAAGGAGCGTGTTCGCGCTCTCATCGCTCAGAAGAAGATGACAAAAGCAGGGCTTGCGGCTATCGCTCACGCATTTGATCCGGCGAAAGACGAAGCTGCGGATTTCGTTATTCCTGCCGACATCCTCAAATCCCTGAAAGAGAACGCGCAAGCTTGGAAGAATTTCCAGAAGTTCCCGGAGAGCTACAAACGGATTCGTATCGCATTCATCGAATCCCGCAAGCGGCACGGCAAGGAGCAGTACCAGAGATCACTCCGGCATTTCATAGACATGACCGCCAAAGGTAAACGCTTCGGTTTTGTCAAAGAGATGAGATAGTTGCGAAAGTTCCGGGGGGCATACATAACAGGAGATTCCTGACGCGCGGGCGGCGTCTCCCGCGCCGTCAGCGCAAGCCGTGAGCCGTGGGCTGTCGGCCGACCACCCCCGCCCATTTTGACACATTTCGTCATCTGACCTACAATCGAGCCGTGACCACCGAGGCCCCTCACAAACCCAAGCCGCGGGCGGATTGAATGTTGGCGTCGAGTCTGCGGCGGACGCTGGTTCTTACGGTGAGGCGGTTCCTGGCGATTGATGGCACGCAACGGGCGGCGGCGTTTGCCTACTATGCGCTTTTCTCGCTGCCGTCGATGCTGGTGCTGCTCGTGACGATCGGTTCGTTCTTCGTGGAGCGGAACCGGGCGGCCCGCGCGGTCATCGGCTACGTTGAGAACTACGTGCCGCTCGACGCCGCAGGAAAGGACCGCATTTTCGGCGCCGTGGTCGGCATGGTTGAGGTCCGCGGCCCGGCCGGCGTGGCCGCGTTGCTCGCGCTCCTCTGGAGCTCGCTGCAGTTCTTCATGGCGCTCATCCGCGCGACGAACCGCGCCTGGAACGTCGAGCCGCAGAACTGGTGGCGGTTGCCCCTGAAAGGCCTGGCCATGCTCGGCATTACGGCAGGTGCCTTGGGGCTCGGCATTGCCATGCCGCTGGCGGCCGACCTGATGAAGAGCTTGGTGCATCCGGCGCCGGGCTCGAACTCCTGGGTATACGTGGCGCTCACGTCCGCGGTCCCGCTACTGGTTGAGTTCTACGGTCTGAGCCTGTTCTACCGGCTGGCGTTGCGCCGGCCGACGCGCCTTTCGGAAGTGTGGGTCGCGTCCCTGGCCGTGACCGTGACGCTGCGCGTCCTGCAGGGCATGTTCGGGATGTACCTGGCCAACTTCAACCGGTTCAATGCGGTCTACGGCGCCTTCGGCGCCGTCGTAGTCCTGCTTCTGTGGGCCTACATCGCCGGTTGGGTCATCATTATGGGTTCGTGCCTGTCAGCGGCCCAGGCGGAAGTGAAAGCGTCCGAGGCCTTGACTGAACGGACGCGAACGCTATCCTAGGCAATGGACTCGCTTTGGTCGATCCTCGCGCCGGGCACGGCCTTGACCAGCAGGGCGAACGCTGGATAATCGTGGGGTTCTCATAAGCCAAAAGGAGGCACAGATGAGCAGAGTCCGTTTGTCTGCAGTAGTTCTAGTCCTGTTTGCCGGGTCGGTGGCGGTGGCGAAGGATCGGCCAAGGCAGTATGCCTATCGGCCGGTGTCGATTTCCTTTGTCCCGGGGCTGTCGACGAACGGCCTTGAGTCACGGTTCGTGAGTTCGGCCTTCTCCTTGAACATCATCGGCGGCAGTATCGGCCGGGTGCGCGGCGCGGAGTTGGGCGGCGTGTTCAATATCGACGAGGACGAGGTGCTGGGCTACCAGGCGGCCGGCGTGTTCAACACTGTGGATGGCGGTTTCGGCGGGGTGCAGCAGGCCGGGGTGTTCAGCATCGTTGGCGGCAGTTTCGGAGGCGTGCAGCAAGCCGCCGTCATCAACGTTGTAGGCAACGGATTTGACGGAACGCAGATGGCCGGGGTGGTGAACGTTGTGGGCGGCAGCTTCACCGGAGCGCAGATAGCCGGGGTGGCCAATGTCGTGGGTGACGGGTTTACCGGGGCGCAGTTGAGCGGGGTGGTGAACGTTGCCGGCGAGCGGATGTCGGGCGCGCAGTTGGCTGGGGTCGTGAACGTCGCCGATGAGTTCAGCGGCGCGCAGATTGGCCTGGTCAACATCGCGGGCGAAAGCCACGGGCTCCAGCTCGGGCTGGTGAACATCGCCGAGAAGGCGGACGTGCCTATCGGACTGGTCAGCATCGTGGAGAACGGCATGTTCCACGTAAACGCCTGGGCGACCGAGTTCGCGCCGGTGAACGTCGGCATCAAGACCGGGTCCAACACCATCTACAATGTCTTCATGGTCGGCTGGCAGCCGGACGGCGAGTCGACCAGGCTGTACGGCGGGCTCGGCATCGGCGGGCACATACCTCTCAACCGTTTCTTCGTGGACATCGACCTGCTCAGTCACGGGGTCTGGACCGGGCCGGACTGGTTCCCTGAGGGCGGGTCGGACCTTCTGTCCAGCCTGCGCCTGACCGGCGGCTGGCAAGTGACCGACATGCTGGCCATCACCGCGGGCCCAACCCTGAATGTCTGGGTGTCGGAGCGCGAGGATGGGTCGTCGGTTCCATTCTACGACGCACCCCTGTATCAGTGGCACGGGTCCGAGCACGTCCGTATCTGGCCCGGTTTGACTATGGGCCTGCAGTTGCTGTAGCTCTTGTGTGCCCCGCCAGCGTGCGATACCCGTGCCCTGCCCGCGTTGCAGGTCAAGGTCCGAGGACACAACGAAAGACCCTGGACGGCAGCGCACTTGACACTACTGGCATAGCGTGGTAAGATGGTCGAAATGGTCGAGACGACGAGAATCGTACATCGTTGGTTGGCTCAGCGGCCCCTGTCGGACGGCGCGGCGGGCTCGTACATCGCTGGTTCCGGTGACCCGCCAGGCGAAACCTGACGCACGGATGCCAATTTGACACGCCTCTCCCGTCGGGCTAGCATGACCAAGCCATGAATAGGAAAACCACCGACTCCGGCGCAAGCATCAGAGTCACGCGCAACGGTCCGTACATCGTCACCGGCCGCGTTCCGCTTTCCGAACAGATTATTGTAGTTGACTCAGGCGGCTACTCCGTCGCATGGCGTGAAGGCCGGCGCTTCCCTCAGCAGGAAACGTACGCCCTGTGCCGCTGCGGCAAGTCCGGAAACATGCCCTTCTGCGACGGAACCCACGCCCGCATCGGGTTCAAAGTCGTCGAGACCGCAAGCCGGGTGCCCTACATCGAACAGGCTCGCGTCATCGAAGGCCCGGGTCTGAGACTCACCGACGCCGAGGCGCTGTACGCATCAGCCCGGTTCTGCAAGCGCGCCGGAGGAGTGCGGCAACTCACTCTCCGCTCAAGCCAGCCGGAGGCAAAGCAACTCGCCATCGAAGAGTCCGTGCTCTGCCCCGCCGGCCGGCTTGTGGCATGGACGAAAGAAAACGACACCATCGAGCCTGACCTCGTGGCGTCAATCGGCCTGGTCGAAGACCCGCAGGCCGGCGTCAGCGGCCCAATCTGGGTGCGCGGCTGCATCCCGATCGAATCCGCGGACGGCGCGCTCTGGGAAATTCGCAACCGCGTGACCCTCTGCCGCTGCGGCAAATCCAGGAATATGCCCTTCTGCGACGGAAGCCATATCGGCGGCGAGGAATCGTTGAACAAGTAGGACATTGCCTTTGTGCGGGAACGGTGATGGACACCTCCCATGTTTCTGAGCGGTGTCTTGGCGCGGCATGGCAGGATGGGCGAACGGGGACGCTACACACCTTGAGTAATCCGAAGCCCGTCGATAACCCGCAGGTTGACCTGCCTCACACTCTCTCCGGGCATTCCGGTAATGGACGTATCGCCCTGTCCGGCACCGACGGAGTTCAACCGTGTGTCATGTCCTTGAAGTACCCGTGGGCCGGTCCGTGCCGCGGCCCGAGCAAGAGAAGGTGCTCATGACCGATGCGAACTCGACCGCTGACGCGCGCCGGCGGGCATACCGTGCCCTGAACAAGGATGGGCTGGTCGACATGGGCTTTGGGCTCGGGCTATCGTTTGCGGCCCTGTACGTCGGCTTGGACCGACTGGCGGGCGTGCGGCTCGTGGCATGGTACGGGCTGTTCCCGGTGCTGGTGGCGATGCTCCTGCGCCGTTTGCGCCTGCGGTTCGTCTACCCGCGGGTTGGTGGTGGCCGGGTTTACAGTAGTAGCCCGGCGGTCCTGCTGATGCTCATGTTGATGGCGCTGTTCCTCGCTGGCCTGGGGGTGTTCACCGTGTATGCCCGGGCCGGCCGGCGACCGCCGCCTTCGCTGCTGCCGTGGCTCCTGCGGCTATGCACCGCGGCGCTTGCGGCGGTGATGGTGGTAATGGCCTGCAGAACCGGGCTGGCCCGGTTCTGGGTCCACACTGGGGTGCTGCTGACGGCGGCGCTCGTATCCGGGTTCGTTGTTTCCGACCCGGTCTACGGACTGATTGCGATGCTGGGTTTGCCGGGTATCGTCCTGCTGGCAACCGGGATTGCCTGCTTCGTCCTCTTCCTTCGCCGGCACCCGCGATCCGACCCGGAGCGGAAGCTATGGAGCGGGGAGTGACAAACGGTAAGCTCGGCATGATGGACGATGGGCACTTCCATGTTTCTGAGTGATGTCAAGGCGCGGCATGACAAGATGGTCGAGTCGGTCGAGCGGATGATGGCAGCCGACGGCTGGATTCTCGGCCGCGAAGAGAACCGCGTCTGCGATAAGCAAAGTGTATCTCAAGGCAAAGGAGAACAACCATGAAAGAACGCAAGGACTATAGCATCAGTACGGATGTGAAGTACGGTCAGTTTGAGGTGATAGACGTTCCGGCGGTTGTGGCGGGATGTACCGAGAAGTGGTTCAATCAGACCCTGACCCGGGTGAACGACAGCGTGGTTCGGCTTGGAATCGTGCAGGGCGAGTTTCACTGGCACAAGCATAAGAACGACGACGAGTTCTTCTTTGTGCTTGAGGGCAGGCTGCTCGTAGACCTGCCGGGCCGGACTATCGAGCTTCTGCCAAGTCAGGGGTTGACCATTCCGAAGTCAGTGATGCATCGGCCCCGGGCGCCGCAGAAGACAGTGATGTTGATGGTGGGGAGCCGCACAATCGAGCCAACCGGGGACTGAGAGCCCGCGACGGGACACCCAGAACTCCAAGTCCCAAACAAGCACCAATGCTTCAATGCCCCAGACTCAGGCCCATATGTCTTGGGGGTAACACGCGGTTTGCTCTTCCCGAGTTGACTTTTGGCATCCCTGGTCTACGATTGTAGTTAGCTGATGAACAGGTCAACGGCCTACAAGAAGACGCCCGGCGTGATCCAACCCGGTCCGCCCTGGACCGAGGCGGAACGCCGCGTACTGGATCGGCAGGTGAAACTGGTCCTTGCCGGCAGGCTGCCATCGCCGCGGCACGCGGTTTCGTCCTGCCTGCCCGAACTTGAACGCATCGGTAGGACGGCGCACAGCGGCCACGTTCGTACCTGGGAGGCGACCTATCGCGCGCTGCTCGGGCGAATCCCGCCACGCTTCCGGCGGCGTTACCGTCGCCCGCCGCGCTGGACCCCGGCCGAGATGCGTATCGTGAACCGGTACGCGCAGGCCGTCGCCGACGGCAAGTACGCAAGCGCCGGTGACGCGGCGGAAGCGTGCGTCAAGCCGCTCGCCGAGCTCCGGCGCCGCCTCGAAGGGCCGCGGCCATGCGCCCCGGTCCGGCGCTCTCAGATGTCGACTTACGGCCGCATCAGCATCCGGGCACGCGAGCTTGGAGTCTGCCCGGCCTGGAGCCACGCGAGCCCGGTGGAGAAGCAAGTGGTCCTTGAGTGGACCGAACGCTACTGGCGGACGCGCGACGCGAAGCCGCCTTGGTACATCATGGACCTGGCCGACCTGATGAGGGCCGAACTCCAGCACAAGGGATTCGAGCGCAGCCAGGGCTTCTGCGAACGAGCCCTGGCCCGCCGCATCCGCCTCACCCGCCGCGAGCACGTGACCGGAACCTGACGCCGATCCGGGCCGCCGCGTTCCGCGCCCGCCGGTTTGACACCTCACCGGAACTCATTAAACTGACTACCGAAAGGAGCCCGATACCATGAAGCGTATTCTGTTTCTCTCAACAATCGCGGCCGTCGCCCTGTTGGGCACGAGCTGCACTCCGTCGGGGGGTCCAATCTACCCGATGACCATCGGCAGCGTGTGGAACATGTCATCGTACACGCTGTACGGAACCACGCTTGCGTCCCTCGACACGATGACAACCGGCACCCAGACGAACACCGCGCTGGAAAAGGCCAATCTTTCTAACGGCAGGGAGGTCGTGAAGTTCAAGAACGATGCGACGGTCCACTACAAAGCCCTGGACACGACCATCACCACGACCAGCTATTCCTACGTGGCCGAAGTCGGCGACACGATCTTCTCCTATACGAGCCTTGATGACACCATCGGCACCCCCGTGATGAGGTCGAACCCTGCAGCGGGCCAGACGTGGGCAGAGGGTTCTGTAATCGCAACGGTCGTCGGCCAGGAAAACGTGACGGTTGCGGCCGGGACTTACAGGAAGGCGTGGAAGATAAAGACCATCACCAACATCGGCGGCGTCACCGTTGAGATGTTCAGCTGGTATGCCAGGGGCGTCGGCAATGTCAAGATGCACTACGAAGGCGAGTACCAGGGCCACAGCCAGGTCTTCAACGAGGAACTCACCTCGGCCACCATCAAGTAGCCGCGGCCCCTTCCATTTAGGTTTGCTGCCCTCCGAGGAGGGCAGCTTTCATCTGGCGGCTGTCGGCCTCTAGAACACCGAGAGCTGGCTCGACTTGTAGTACTTGGCGGCGCGGCCCCAGCCGCGCAGTACGAGCCGCTTCTTCTTCACGAGCCCGGAGAGCAGGTATCCGGCCTGGGCCGGGCTGACCCGGAGGAGCGTGCGGACGATTTCGTTGGTGATAAACCGCTTGTCGTCCGGCCCGGGGATGTCTTCGAGGTAGCTGATGATCGCGGTTTCGGCGAAGGCGGCCTCGGCCCGGCGGAACAGCGAGTAGCTGACGCTCTTCTTGAGCTGGTTGTACACCGCCTTGGACAGGCGATAGACGCGGCCCTTTTTCTGGCCGAACGGCTCGAGGAGCCCACGCAGGACCATCGAACTCAACGTCTCGCGCGCCTCGTTCTGGCTGCGCTGGAGAATCCGTTCCGCCTCGGAGAGGTCAATCTCGCGGTTGCGCTTGAGGAAGGAGAAGACCAGCAGGTCGTGCAGCGTAAGCTCGCGTCCTTCCTGGTGACGGTTGACCACGAACCGTGCGAAGTTCTCGTCAATCCCGGTCTCGTCGCGGTTGCCTTGCGCGGACTCGACCCGGCCGCTGCGCAGGGTGAGGCGCACGAAGTCGGGCCCGGATTCGTAACTCGGCGGCTCCTTACCGTAAGAAAGCAGGATGTGGTACATCCGCTTGACGCCCATGCCCGCGCGCTCGACCATCCGCGTCTTCTGCAGAATCTCAGCCAGCAGCCGGTTGCGCGAAACCGGTTCGTGCCCGAGGATGTTCTGCGGGTTGACGTCGCCGAAGAACCCGCCCGGGTTCGAGATTTCGAGCCGGTCAGCGAAGTGGCGCAGGTATACCGGGCCGGAACAACTGTAGTCCCGGTGGACGAACGCGTTGAGCAGCGCCTCGCGGCAGACCTCCTCGGGGAAGTCGGGAATCTCGAAATGGAACAATCCCAGTTTCAGGGTGTAGATGCGGTTGTAAGGTTCGAGCGCCTGCGTGAACTGCTCGAGTATCGCGAGCAAGGGTCGGGCCGAGTCAATCCGTTTGTCGTACTCGGTATCGCTCTTCATGTGCAGGTAGATGGCCTCGTGCCCGGGCAGTTGCTGCCGGAGCACGTCCTCCTTGCCGACGAGCAGCAACCCGGCCACAGTCAGCCGTCTGCATCCCGATTCCCCACTCCCGACTCCCTCTGTCTTCATCAGCACGCCGAGCCGTTCCAGCAGCTCGTCGTTCGAAAGCCCGAGCAGCGACGACCCCGGCTCCTTGGCCGCGAGGATGCGGCGGAGCCGCTCGACCTCAAGGCTGTCCACCGCTTCCGGCCCGAGGTCGAGAATCCGGGCCGAGAAGTCGGCGCAGGCTTCAGAAAGCATGGGCAATCATAGTCCGTAAGGACTGCCGGTCAAGTAGCCGATTGAACCCTAGAACCGACATAGAACTACCTGTCACCCCGAGCGAACGAAGTGAGTCGAGGGGTCTCTCAGGCGAGATTCCTCGACTCCGGCGAGGACGCCTCCGCTCGGAATGACTACACCCAGCGGGTGAGAGTCGCCATCCTGTCCGGCTAGGCGTACTCGTACGCATTTGCGGCCCAATGTCGGATTCAGGGTTGAAGGACTCATACCTACTTCTTCCCGGCAAGCAACTTCTCGACCGTCGCCGTCAGTTTCACACTGAGGTCGGGAGAATACCCGACGTGGATGTCCCGGATTACACCTTTGGTATCAATCACGTAGAGCGTCGGGAATCCCTGCACCCGGTACATCTTCTCCTCGCCGCGCCCCAGCACGTTGGTGTAGCCGAGCCTCAGCTTGTCGACCACGAACCGCGTGTCAGCGGTGTCCCGGTCGATATTCATACCGATGACTGCAACCGGTTTGCCCTGGTACTTCCGCGCGAACTCGTTCAAACTCGGCATCGCCCGGATGCACCACGGGCAGCCGCGGTACCAGAAGTCGAGGATGACTACCTTGCCGCGATAGTCTGCGAGCGAGTGCTTCATGCCGTCGAGGTCTGCGAGAGACCAGGCCGGCGCCGGATGGCCCACCAGCGAATCACGCCACGCGGCGTCCTTGTCCAACTGCAGCGCAACTTCCTTAAGCGACCCGACTTCGTCTTCGAACATTTTCTGAACGGTCGAGTCGGACACCCGCGCCCGGCCCGAGTCCATCACGGCCTGAGCCGAGTCGCGCAACGCCTGCCTTTGCGCGGGGCCATCGCTTTCCCGGTCGAGCAGGTCCCAGTACACGGAGTCAGCTTCAAGGAAGACCGCCAGCCCGCGGTCAAACCTCCCGGCCTGGGTCGTGTCGAGGCGCGTCACCGAATCGAGTGTAGTGACGGACGAGGTCTTGCCGGCGTACGGGCCCCAGTTCTGTTCGGACTCCGCTTCTTTGCGGGTCACAAGCGAACGCCTGGTATTGAACTGGAACACCGCGTGGGATGACGTGAAATAGATGGAATCGAGCGGCGTTTCGTAGTCGGCACGTATCAGCCGGATGCTGTCGGATAGACTGGGCTCGAACCGGCACCGTGTCCGCTCGGAGAGCTTGGCATCGACCCGCTCCCACGTCTGCCCGATGCCGGCGCTATCCGCAGGCAGCGGCACAAACACCTGGGAAGGGTCAAGCGCCCCGGTCGAGCCGACGCCGGTGGCTGTGCCGTCCGCGCCCAGGTCGCAGCGCGCCCACTCGACTTGCGGTTTTCCGTCGGTCCGCGTGCCGGTCGAATCAACGCGGTAGGGCGTGCTGGTACGGTGCAGCACGAGCCGCCGGCTCTGGTCCGGGTTCTGACCGACCACCCAGACTTCGGTCAGGCGCACCTGTCCGCGCGCGCCTTGGGCATTCTTCGACTCGCTCGTTGAACCGTAGCAAAGACGGCTGCCGACGGTCAGGCTGTAACGCAGCGGCGACCCGGCCGCGGCCGCCCGACCGGCGGCGAACAACGCGGCGAGGACAATGACTTGACGCAAAGCAACTTTCACAATGGCTCCTTTCGAATGCGGAACGCCAGCCAATCTAGCACAGGCCGGCCCATAGTCAAGCAACCGCCGTTGTACCGGCTAGACCGTTCCCTCATCGCGCTGTAGAATCTCCCCAGGTCACTCACACATGCGCTACGTCGGCAACATCTTCCGCCCGCCCTCTGAGGCCGATTCCCTGCTCCTGCAGACGACCATCGGCTGTTCCCACAACCGCTGCACGTTCTGCGCAATGTACCGTGACAAGCAGTTTCGCGTGCGCCGGCTTGAGGACGTTCTCGAAGACATCACGACCGCGCGCGACGAATACGGACCTGATGTCCGGCGCGTTTTCCTGTGCGACGGCAACGCGCTTATCCTGCCGACGCCGCACCTGCTTCGGATTCTCACCACGCTTGAGCAATCATTCCCGGACCTGCAGCGCGTAGGCGTCTACGCTAACGCCCGCGACCTTGTCTCCAAACCCATCGAGGAGTTGAAAGAACTGGTAGGCCACCGGCTCTCGCAATT
Source organism: Caldifarciminota bacterium (assembly GCA_026397595.1). Classification (GTDB taxonomy): domain Bacteria; phylum Hydrothermota; class Tepidihabitantia; order Tepidihabitantales; family Tepidihabitantaceae; genus UBA2258. Next base: position 845 of record JAPLUO010000052.1, on the reverse strand, counting down.
CTACCTCGGCCTCGAATCCGGCTCAGACGCAATACTGAAGCAGATAGACAAGGGAGCCACCGCCGACGAGATGGTAGCCGGGGTCCGGCACGGCATGAGCGCCGGCATGAAATCGTCGGTCATCTTCCTGCTCGGACTCGGCGGTCGCAAACACTGGCGGGAGAACGCCATCGAGTCCGCCCGCGCCGTCTCGCAGATGAACCCGAACTACCTTTCTGCCCTGACCGTAACCGTTGTCCCCGGCACCCCGCTTGCCCGGCAGCTTAAGTCCGGCGAGTTCGAACTGCCGGAGCCGGCCGAATTCGCCGCCGAGCTCAGGCTATTCCTCGAACAGGTTGACGTCAAGGCAACCGTATTCCGCTCCAACCACGCCTCCAACTACGTCCCACTCGAGGGCCGCCTGCCCAAAGACAAGGAACGCATGGTTGCCGAACTGACCGAGGCAATCAAGCACCACCGCTTCAAGCCCGAATACATGCGCGGGCTGTAATCAGGACAGCCCGAATAGAGCAGAATTCAGAGAGCAGAAACCAGAATAGTGAAATCAGAACCGCGGACAGCACGCGGTAAGCGGTCGGCGTTCTCCACGCGCAAGGTTGTGCTGACCGGGTAGGACCGCAGGACATTCGGCCCGTCCGGCCGTGAAACCAGCATCGGCCGGGGCGAGTCCAATGCTACGATGGGGGTTGGGCGGTTTTCTGGACGGTCAAGTCCGGATTTTCCTGTAAATTCCCATCTCAGGCTGACATCTTTCGACCGGTAGTCTGAGGGCTGAGTTCCGTCTTTCGGTCCGCTGCCAATCCCAGTATCCGCCGGAGCGTGTCTAACTGCTCGAGCTCCGTCTC
>JAPLUO010000397.1 GCA_026397595.1 Caldifarciminota bacterium | reverse complement strand
GGTCCTGAAGACCGTCGTCAAGTGCCACCCGCGGCGACGCAATGCTCGGGCTCGGGTCGGGACTCAATCTGTGTTCATCTGCGTTCATCTGTGGTTCCATTGGATTTGGTTGCGGCCTTCGAGGCCGCGCTATGGTTCCATCGGGTTTGGTTGCGGCCTCCGAGGCCGCGCTGTGCGCTCTGTGGTTCAATGTCGGATTCGGGGGCCACGATTCCACTTGACAAGCGGGCTTCTTTTGCTACCGTACATGTACTTGTTTTCTTTATCGTCCTTTGTTTGCCTCTTTACGTTTCATAGCCTGATACCTTCATAGCCTGCGTTCTATGCCTCCTTCGCTTGCCTGTCCTTTTTAAGCCTTCTTAGGTAGCCTCTCCTTCCTAGCATCCCTCAGTAGCCTGACTTACCTCGCCACCGTAGTGGCCTATCCTTTCTAGCTTCCCTTCGTGGCCTGTCGTTCCTAGCCTCCTTAGGTAGCCTGTCATTCCTGGCATCCTTTAGTAGCCTGCCGTTCTTAGCCTCCCTTAGTGGCCTCTGTTTCTTAGCCTCCTTTCCTACTCTCAGAATACACCGGCATTAGTTACTCGGCGGCCTTAGCCGCCTAGCAGAAGCCGGCCGACTGGAAGGCACCGGGGATTCCCGAGCGGCACTACGCCCCGTGTATCTCCCTTGTGGACGCCAGTCCTCGCGTCACCCCGCGCACGGAGACGCAGTAGGGGCTGTACGGCAATGACATTGGCCACTAAGTGGCAGGAGTCAACGACGATGTCCGATTCACATGACCGCCAACCTGAGTCCGGAGGGGACTTCCCCTCGCCGGACGAGGTCATGGCGGCGTTGCGGAAGCTGGGCATCGTGTTTGTCAGTAAGCTCATGTGGGCCATTCTCGACGTGGTGGCCAGGGTTGCGCGCACCGATGCCACTGTCTTGATTCTCGGCGAGACGGGAACGGGCAAGAACCTGTGGGCTGAGCTCATCCAGGTCTTGAGCCCGAGGTCTGAGGGGCCATTCGTCGAGGTCAATTGCGCTGGGATCCCCGAGGCTCTGCTGGAGAGCGAGTTGTTTGGCTCGGTACCGGGTGCGTTCTACGGAGCGCGGTTTCGGAAGGGCAAGCTGTTGGCCGCTAATAGGGGCACCTTGTTTCTGGATGAGATAGGCGACATGTCGCCGGCCCTGCAGGCGAAGCTGCTCCAGGCCATCGAGAAGAAACGCTTCTCGCAGCTTGGCTGCGACGATACGGTCCAGTCGGACTTTCGCCTGATAGCCGCGACCAATAAGGACCTGCTTGCAGAGGTGGAAGCCGCACGTTTCCGCGCCGACCTGTACGAGCGGCTCAATGTCGTCACTCTCGATATGCGACCGTTACGGGAGCACCGTGAGGACATACCGGTGCTGGTTCAGACGTTCGTCGCAAAGCACTGCGCCAAGTACCGTAGGGCAGTGAAGACCGTGTCGCCTGAAGCCATGCGTATCCTGTGTGATTCGGACTACCCGCGTAACATCCGCGAGCTGGAGCACGTGATCGAGCGGGCGGTTCTTATGGAGGTGTCCGACACGATTCAGCCGTCATCCCTGAAGTTCAACGACGTCGGGGTCTCCTCCGTGGAAGCGGCGCTGCTGTATGTGCTCAGGAGGAAATATCCCAAGGCGAAGTGGTGCCTTGAGTTCATCTACCTGCTCACTCAGTACATCGAGGCGGGGGGAAACGCCAGCAAGGCCAGTAAGGAATCCGAGGCCCCGCGCAAGCTGTTCAGCCGGATAAGGAAACTCCTGAGCAGGCTCGGTGTACACATTGATACCGGGCAGCATATAGACTGGCTCGACCTTCTCCGCCGTCTCGACGAGATGCCTATGCCCGACGAAGAGAACGACGACGGGCACGACGACGTGAGTTAGAACGATGAGTGACGGGAGACGGGTGACGGAGGACGGTTTACGGTGCACGGTCTCCGGTCCTCAGTCCTCAGTCCTCAGTCCTCAGTCCTCAGTCCTCAGTCCTCAGTCCTCAGTCCTCAGTCTCCAGTCTTCGGTCTACAGTCCACAGTCCCCGGTCAGAACTGTGCCGCTGCGGCTCAGTCCCTGCGCCGATTCGGCCCAATTCCCTCCGCCCGAAGCCCCACACATCCGGCACCAGATTCGCGTAACTCCCTGAAATAGCGGCAGGTCGCAGGTTCGTGTCGCTCACCAGATTCCTGGCACATAACGTGTTTATGGTAGGTCATGAATCGAAACCAAACCCAGGAGTTGACGTGACCGCAATCAGTGCAGAGACGATGGCGTTGCTGGCGGCGATCCGGCAGGCCAGGAGACCGGGCCCGCTGTTCGGCATGCCGCACGAGCAGGCCGAGCGTCGGCTGCGGGACGCGACCGAGCCCGTGCTGCGGGCGACGGGGCTGAAGTTCATCGGGCTGAACTCGTGCCGGTGCTGCATCCGGGAAATGTGCAGGCACTACCGGCTCCACTACGGCGGTCAGTTGGCAAGCCTGCTCGAGCTGTCCCTCTACAAGTACCGTGAGCACCACAAGGTTGACATGGAGACCCTGGAGCTGCTGCTGGCCCGGATTGATGCGGTTGCGGGGCCGTATGCGGAGGCGTGGCGTGAAGCGCACGGCATCGGGGTCGCGCGGTAACGGGAGCCGGGTCGAGGCCCGGCTGCGCGCGATTGTGGAGGGCTGCGGCGTGCACGGGAACGAGCGCGAAGGGTATCTCGCCTTCGCGCGCACGTTCCTTCGTTCTCTGCGTCGCCCGCCGAAACCGGACTACTCGCCGCGCACCAAGCGCGTGGTGCAGCGGTTCTTTGAGCGCGGGCTTCGGGCCAGGCTGCTCGTCGCCATCGGCCGTGAGATTGAGGTTTGGCTGTTCGGACAATGGAGGTGAATCGTGAGTAAGGACATTGAACGGGTGTGCGCGCGGTTTGAGCGGCAGTTGCGCGCCGGACTCGGCACGCGCCGCTCGGATAACGACCTGGCGAGGCAGGCGAAGAACTTCCGGCGCGGCATTGCTCCGTATGTCGAGATGGAGATGCCGGTGCGGCAGATTCTGAACGAGAGCGGAGTGTCGGTCATCCAATACGCCCTGTATTTCAACTTCAGCCGGCGGCTGGCCAAACTGAATAAAGAGTACTCGGCGAACACCCTGGTCCAGGAAGCGTGGCTGGCGGTCAGTCACTGGACGCGGCAGGGCTTGAAGCCCGAGATTCTCAAGACCATCTGCCGGGTGGTCTTCAATCTCGACCTGGATCGGAATCCGGCAGAAGATTCAGATTGTGCACAACGGCAGGCCGGGCAGCGGGCCGGCCGTAGCGACGGCCGCCCCGATGGGACCGGGGCGGCCATGGTCCCGGAAAGGAGGTGAATAACATGTCAAATGACCCGACAAAGCGGATTGACAAGTGGGATACCAAGTACGATACCACTCGTATCAAGGCCACCCTTGACGCGATGCGGCCGTCGATGCTGGCCCACGTGCAGGCGCAGTTCGTGTCCATCGTCTCGATGGAAGGTCAGGTGAAGCAGACCCTGGACGCAGCCGGCGTCTCGGTCATCACCTACCCCTTCTACCTCTGCTTCGGACGCGAGATGTGGCACATGACCCACGAGAACGAGATGTCCGGCGAATCGGCTGCGAAGGAAGCCGCGGTCCTGATCACGAAGTGGACCGCGAGAGGCCTGACGCAAGCCGTGCTGCAGGCCATCCGGACCGACGTCTTCAACGTCGCCGCGCCGGTAGCGCCGTGAGGCGCCTCGCCCCGGAGGCGAGGGCGCAAGTCATAAGTCCAAAGTGGAAATGACAAAGGCTTGCGCCGATAGCCCTGAGGGTGAGACCGGCTGACAACCCGGAGAGAACAGTCGGAGGGCTAGCTGCCGGCCCTCCGGCTGTTTTCATTCCAGTGAAACTGCCCCGAATCGACCTAATTGACGAGTGACGATTTCCGAATGCCGAGTGCCGATTTCGGGCGGTGCTGCCCCTACCGGCCCCGTCCACGTCCCCGTGAAGACTTCGGTGGCTTTTCCGGCTTCGGTGCGTGTCCCCGATTGCCAATCAAACCAGGCGGCACGGATGTAATCAGCCGGTACGGGTATCGATTCCTGATGTTTGCGCTGAAGTACGCGCCTCTTTCGGGAGCCGCCATGATCCCCACGTACACTTCACGGGGCACATCGGTGTACTCGAAGGTGGTGCCGCCATCAAGGGTGACGAGCAGCGTGCGCCTGCCCTCGTCGTAAGCGACAGACCCAACGGCGCCGGTCTGGACCGGCGTCGTGCTGGTCCCGGCCGGTTGTGGCGCGGGAGGCTGCTTCTTCCCGCAGCCGAGTGTGGTCGCTGCGACGAGCAGCGCGAGGCTAAGTAACAGCGGTGGGATTGTTGATGGTCGCTTTCCGAATCCTGTCATTAGGCTACCTCCATTGGTTTCCAGAACTTTCCGTCACACGGCCGGATTTGGCCTTGCCTCCATAGAGATGTTAGGCGTAGAAGGGCCGGAGTCAAGGCGGCGCGGGCGCCCCCGAATCCGACATTGAACCACCAAGATCACCAAGCATACAGAGAAATCACCTTCCGGACCCCCTTTGTGTCTTTGTGCCTTGGTGGTAGATTCCTGTCTCGGGACTCAGGTCGCGGGCACGAGCTTGCGCCTCCGGAACCGCGCCGGACGAACGCCAATGTCCTCCAGTACTCGAACTGCGGTCCCCAGGTCTCTGTCCAGGTCGGCAGGACGGTGGGCGTCCGAGCCGACCGTAAAGGCCCGGACACCGGCATCCTTGGCCAGATTGAGAATGTGAAGCGCCGAATAGGGTTCCGTGTTGCCCCGGCGCAGCGCCGAGGAATTCACCTCGATGCCCGTGCCGGAGTCGGACGGCGACTATCTGAGGATTGGCGGACGCGGATCCAGGAGTCGGGTGGTAACCCAGTGAGGATAGCGGCGAGTTTCGGCTTCAACCTGGGCAGGTCGTACTGAACCGTGGTCCAGATTTCCTCGACGTCCACGCCGAAGTATTCGTGAACCAGCATGCTACGCATGGCGACGATTTCGGACCATGGCACGTCAGGATGCTGGACACGGAACTCGTCGCTCAGCTTGCCAGCGGCCTCTCCGATGACCTGTACGTGATGGACGAACCACGTCTGTAGTAGCTCGTCTTGTTCGATTGCCGACCGTCCCTTGCCCACGTACTTCTCAATCTGCTCGATTGCCTCCAGCATGTCGAGCAACCTCTCGCGGTCGCTTCTCACAGATGAACGCAGATGGACGCAGATGACACGAAGTGTCACCCCGACGCCGAGGAGGGATCTCGGCCGGCGAAGTCAGAAGCGAGAATGGCGGAGACGGAGAGGACTATCCACAGATTTCATAGCGCGGCCTCGAAGGCCGCAACCAAATCCAATGGAACCACAGATGAACGCAGATGAACACAGATTGAGTCCCGACCC
>JAPLUO010000203.1 GCA_026397595.1 Caldifarciminota bacterium | reverse complement strand
ACCGGTCGAGCTGGGCCTCGGGCAGCGGATAGGTCCCTTCCAGCTCAATCGGGTTCTGGGTCGCGAGCACGAAGAAAGGCGCGGGCAGCGCATAGGTCCGGCCCGCCACGGTCACGTGGTACTCCTGCATCGCCTGCAGCAAGGCGGCCTGGGTCTTGGGCGGCGTCCGGTTAATCTCGTCGGCCAGCACCACGTTGGCGAACACCGGCCCTTCGACGAAACGGAACGTCCTTCGCCGGGTCGTCGCCTCCTCCTCGATAATCTCGGTGCCGGTGATGTCCGAAGGCATCAGGTCCGGCGTGAACTGCACGCGGTTGAACGACAGGTCGAGCACTTGGGCCAACGTGTTGACTAGCATTGTCTTGGCCAGGCCGGGCACGCCGATGAGGAGCGCGTGGCCATGCGCGAGCAGACAGGTGAGCACCTGCTCAATCACCACCTTCTGCCCGACAATCGCCTTCGCGACCTCGCTCTCAATCCGGGCCCGTGCCTCGCCGAGCCGCCGGACCGCCTCGACGTCGCCCTGCGGCCGCACACTACTCATGCGTCTTATCTCCGGCCAACACGATTGTGCAAAGGGATAGCCAAAGGAACGTCACGTGGTCTCCTTTCGGACGTTACGCGCAGCGCCCATCACCAGATTTCGACACCGCAAGCGGATGAAAGGTTGCATCTCCGCCTTGATTCTATCAGCCGAACCGGACCCGGGAACGTCCCCGGGCCTGCTACTTCTTCGGCTTGCCGACCAGCTTGTCGAGCACCTGCGGCAGGGTCGTATACTCCATGTCCTTCAGACCCAGCCGGTGCGGCTCGAACGGCCCATGCCGGCGCAGCATCTCCCCAATCTCATTAGCCTGCTGGCGGGCGAGGTCGAACGACGGGTCGTCGAACATGTCCCGCGGCCCGACCAGCGCGCCCTCGTTCACCTGGAACCCGAGCGCTATCACCCGCGGCGGCCCATCGAACCGCGAGGGCGTCGCCTGCGGCACCGACACGGGCATCAGCGGCCCGTAGTGCGAACCCCGCATCCAGCCCGACACGATGTGCGGGAACGAGAACGGCTCGAGAATCTCGCCGATGGCGGGCAGCCCGGACTGACCGCGCACGATGCAGACCGGGTCGTCCTTGCCCACGTACTTACCGGCAATCAAGGCCAGCTTCTGGGTCGAACTCGCCGCGGCAATCTCGCCCTGCTTCGTGTAGACGTTCTTGATGATGTAGTTTTCGGGCGAGCCAATGAGGACCAGCAGGTCGTACATCTGCTCCGGGCACGAAAGGAACATATCCCGCCCGGCGTGGATGTCGTGTACCTCGAACTTGAACCCGTCGTGCATGCTCGGGTCAATAACGAGCCCGATGGTATTGAACGGGTCGGCGAACATCTTGTACAGCGGATAATTCCAGGCTCCGGGCGCGCACTTGTCCCCGCAGAAAACGACGATGGGCTCGCTCTTCCGCTCGACGAAAGTCATCTCGGCCACGCCCGGTCCCATTCCCTTCACGTTGCCGCAGAAAGAGTCGGCCAGCATGTCCTGCCCGGCGCCGTACAGCTTCATCTTCTTCGCCAGTTCGGTGCCGGCGGTGAAAACGTCCCAGGCCAGGCCGTGAATGACCTTGGAATCGTTCCCCAGCCAGTGGGTCATTATCAGCTCAAGGTCGTCCCCGCAATTGGAGACGTGGAAGTCGGCGACGGTGCCCGCGGCCTTGGCCTTGACGAGCAACTCCCGCGCCAGCGTCAGGATGTCAGGGTGCGACGCCGAATGGCCCACATAGCCGCCGATATCGGCCTTAATGACGGAGATTGTCACGGGCTTCTGCTTGATAACTGCTGATGCTTTCTTAGCCAACGGTCCTCCTTAAGTTAGACGCTAAGTTTAGGACAAAACCGCCGGAGAGTCAACCCGCGCGGCGCGGACGGCAGTCTTTGGACTGCGGGAGCTCAGCTCCCGCTTTTCCCCACCCGGTATCCCGAAAAGCGGCAGCCCTGCTGCCGCACTCCAAAGCAGCTACCGCTGCACGACGACCTTCCGCATCCGACCCACGTCCCCCGCCCCGCGCCCCTCGTTTCTGACGAAGTAGACTCCGGGCTTCGCGTTCACGACTCTCCGCCCCGTCGCGTCGAACACGACCGCGCCTGCCGGCAGGCTGCGTACAACCGTCGGCCGACGGTTCATCGTTCCTCGTTCATCGTTCGTCGTTTCCTGAACGCCAAGCATCGAGTCGCGGAGAACCGAGATGCTCGACCCGCCCTGGTTGGCCACGTAGACTCGGCACTGAGCCGGATTCGAGGCAATCGCGAACGGTGTGTGGCCCACTTCGATTGACGCAATAGCGCTGTCGATCGCGCAGTCAATCACGGTCACGTCGTTGCTGCCGTAGTTCGCGCAGTAGACCTTGTTGTCCGGCGGACTCCAGCAGAGCGCGTACGATCCAGTTCCCACTATAGCCGTGGCAACTACCGAGTCGGTCGTGCCGTCGATAACCGTGACAAGGTCGCTGTCACCGCTCGCGACGTACACCTTGTTGTTCACCGGGTTGTAGCACAGAGACATTGGACCGCTGGCAACTCTGACCGATGCGACGACCGAGTCCGACGCAGCGTCAATGACCCTCACTCTGATGCTATTGAAGTCCGCGCAGTATACCTTGTTGTCCTTCGGGTTATAGCAGAGCGCACACGGATTGCCCCTCGCGATGATGGTCGCGATGACCGAGTCGGTCATGACGTCGATAACCGTGACGTTGTCGCTGCCGTAGTTCGCGCAGTAGACCTTGTCGCCCTGCGAGTCACAGCAAAGGGCTCTTGGATCATTCCCAACGGTGATGGTGGTCACGACCTGGCTGGATGCGCCGTCGATCACGCTCACGCTGCCGCCGGCGCGATTGGCGCAGTAGACCTTGTTCTCTCTCAGACTATAGCAGAGGGCGCCCGGTTCGCTGTCGACGGCCACGGTCGCAATCGCCTGGTCGGTCGCGCCGTCGATCACCGTCACGGTGCCGTCGGCGGAGTTTGCGCAGTAGACGCGGTCGTCGTGCGGGTTGTAGCACAGGGCTGAGGGCCCATGGCCGGCAGCGGGGGCGGCGATGATCTGGTTCGTGGCACCGTCGATTACCGTCACGTCGTTGCTCCGGATGTTCGCGCTGTAGATCTTGTTGTCCGTCGGATTGTAGCAGAGAGCGGAGGGCTCCGCGCCGAGCGGCACAGTCGCCAGGAAGGCGTTGGTCGCGCCGTCGATTACCGTGACGCTCGCGCTGTTCTCGTTAGCGCAGCAGATCCTGTCGTCTTGGACATTGTAGAGCAGGACTCCCGGCCCTCCCCCCGCGCCGACTGTCGCGACGACGCTGTCGGTCGCGCAGTCAATCACGGTCACGTCGCTGCTCAAGTAGTTCGCGCAGTACACCTTGTTGTCCGGCGCGTTGTAGCATAGCGCGCGAGGTGCATCTCCGGCGGCCACCTTGGCGATAACCGAGTCGCCCGCGCCGTCGATGACCATCACTTCGTTGTGTATGGGGTCCGCGCAGTACACCTTGTTGTCCTGCGAATTGTAGCAGACGTCGACCGGGCTACCCCAGTCGGTGACGACCACGACGACCGAGTCGCTCGCGCCGTCAATCACGGTCACGTAGACGCTGCCCGCGCAATAGATCTTGTTGTCGGTCGGGTTATGGCACATGGCGCGGGAGCCATGGCCCGTCGTCACGGTCGTGATGACGCTGTCGCTCGCGCCGTCAATCACCGGCACGTCGCCGCCTAAGGGGTCCGCGCAGTAGACCTTGTCGTCGGTCGGGTTGTAGCATAAGGAGTGAGGCCAAGTGCCCACAGCCACGGTCGCGATAACGACATTGGTCGCGCCGTCAATCACGGTTACATCCCCGCCATACCCATTCGCGCAGTAGACCTTGTTGTGGGCCGGGTAGTAGCATAGGGCCTGAGGGTAGACGCCCACAGCCACGGTCGCGAGTACCTGGTTCGTGGCGCCGTCAATCACGGTCACGTTGCCACTCGAGTCCGCAGCGTAGACTTTGTTGTTGGTCGGGTTGTAGCAGGGGGCTGCCGCGCCCAAGCCGGTCGATATCCGGGCGATCTTCTGGCTGGTGGCCCCGTCTATCGCTATTACACAACCGGCTCCACCGCTTACGTAGACTGTGTTGTTCACGCTGTTGTAGGCCAGGCATGACGGCTCGCGCAGCCCGCCGAACGAGTCCGGCAGCACGATTGTCGTCTCCGGCCACTGGGCATTGACGACTGTCAGCAGACAACCTAATGCGAGTAGCACGAATGCGTACTTCACGGCACCTCCTCTGTTCCTGTCACCCCGACGGACACGGAGGGGTCTCGCCTGAGAGATTCCTCCACTCCTCGCTGCGCTCGTCGGTTGGAATGACATTCTGTTCTACCTCTGCAGTACGACCTTCCGCGTCCGGCCCACGTCCCCCGCCCCGCGCCCCTCGTTTCTGACGAAATAGACGCCGGGAGCGAGAGCGCTCACGTCATTCGGGCCGGGGCGCAGGTTCAACACCGCGCGGCCCGCGATGTCGAGGAGTGCTGCCCGGTCTCCGGTCCCCGGTCTTCGGTCGCCCGGCAGCTCCAGCACGCCGCGGAGGAGGGTCGGTGGTACAGCCTGGCCGCGCGTCGTCATCGGATCTCCTGCCTGGAGTCCACTCCGCGCGGGCATGAAAATCAGAACAAGGTCCGTGTCCGAAGAGGAGTTGAAGAGGTAGAATTCCCGTCCGAATCTGCTGGGTCCGGAGACGAACCCCAACTCGGAGAACTCCGGGTGCTGGACCGGCACGGAGAAAGAATCGCCGGGCGAAAGACGCCACGCGTAGTCTATGCCGTCACCGACGAAGTAGGTTTCGAGTTCGTCATCGGTCAGCCAAGCGGAAAAGAAGCCTCCCCCGCTGCGGATTGGGAATGGCTCAGGCGCTCCGAAAGGACTCTGGACTGACTCACGCGAGGCAACGGCCAGAGAACTACCTCTAGTGTAGTACAGCCTGAGGCCGTCCGGCGATATCCACGGGTAGGCGTCCGCATCACCGCTTACGTTTATCTCGCTCAATGCCCTGACCGAGTCAAACGGTGCCGAAGTGTCGGGTCTCGTGGCGAGATAGAGGTCGTTCCCATCCCATGACCAGTCTGACCGCACGAACACGAGTGTTCGACCGTCGGCCGTGACACTCGGCTGACAAGTGTATGGCAGGGAATCAGGGTTCTCGTTCACGCTGCCTGCAACCAAGCGAGGAATGCCGAACGGCACCTCCAACTGCGCCCTGCCCATGACGTATAGACTTTCCACGTCATCTCTCGGCAACAGGCCTATGTAGTACTGCAACCCGTCCCTTGAGAACTGGCCAGGATCGGCAACGAACTCCGAGGGCAAATCCATCGTGTCCTTCAAGATGAAGATCGTGTCGCTGTCGTTGCCAAATGGCCGGGCCGGAGCCGCATCCGGCCGCTCGATAGGTCTGCCGTTACGGTCCAAATCGTGTCAGAATCCCGATGGTGCGTCTCATCGGCAATTCCTACTCCGTTACGACTACCTTGCGGACGGCTTGCGGCATGTGGCTTGAGGCTTGCGGCTCTTCACGGACGAAGTACACTCCGGGCCTCGTGCCAACTGCCCTTCGACCCGTCGCGTCGAACGCCACCGCGCCTGTGGGCAGGCTGCGGATGACCGTCGCGGCCAGCCTGCGGCTTGAGGCCTGCGGCTTCTGGCTCTCCTCGATTCCCGACATCGAGTCGCGGATCACCGAGATTGTCGAGCTGTCGCAGTTGGCGACATACACCCGGTTCTGGACCGGGTTGTGGCAGAAGGCCACCGGTCGCCCCCCAACCGGGATGGTCAGCAACACCTGATTCGTCGCACCCCGAATCACCGTCACACTGTCTCCCTCGTTGGCGCAATAGACCTTGTCGTTCAGAGGATCGTAGAGGAGCACGGAAGGTCTAAACCCTGCCGCTACGGTGGATATTACCGAGTCCGTTGCGCAGTCTATGACGGTCACGTTATTGTCATACCAGTTCGCGCTGTACACCCTGTTGCCGGCCGAATTGTAGCAGAGGGCGTTGGGAACAAGGCCCACGAACACGGTGGCGATAGCCTGGCTTGTCCCGCCGTCAATCACGGTTACGGTGCTGTCAAATTCGAATGGGAAGTCACCGCTGTTGGCGCAATAGACCTTGCCTTCCTGAGTGTTGACGCAGAGGGCACAAGGCTGCTCTCCGACCGAAACCGTCCCGAACACTGAGTCCGCCGCCCCATCTATCACGGTCACGTAGCGGCTCTTGAGGTTCGCACAGTAGACCCGGTTATTCTGCGAGTCGCAGCACAGGTCGAAAGGGTACAAGCCCGCCCCGGCTGTCGCAAGGACACTATCAGTCGGTCCGTCAATCACGGTCACGGTGCCGCTGTCATAGACGGAGCGCCCCGAGGCGCAGTAGACCTTGCCGGCTTGAGGGTTGTAGCAAACGTCCCTAGGATAGACTCCGGCGGCGACGGCGGTGATGACGGAATCGGTCACCCCGTCAATGACAGTCACGTTGCCGGAGCTGTCGCCGCTGGCGCAGTACACCTTGTTGTCCTGAGGATTGTAGCAGAGGGCGCAAGGGTAGCCCCCTGTTGTGACAGTCACGATGATTGCGTTGGTCGCGCCATCGACCACGGTCACAGTGCCGCGGCCGGAGTTCGCGCAATAGACCTTGTTGTTCTGCGAATTGTAGCAGAGTGCATACGGAGCGGAAGCGGAGTCCAACTGGATCGTTGTCTCCAGCCACTGGGCATTGACGGCTGTCAAAAGGCAGCCTACGGCTAACAGCACGGACGCGTACTTCATGGCACCTCCTAAGTGTCTGTCACCCCGACCGAAGTGGAGGGATCTTTCCGGAGAGATTCATCGACTCGCTCCGCTTGTTCAGAATGACTTCAGCAACTTCATGGCATCTCCCAGACGCGAGATTATCGGCCCTTCCCGCCTTTTGTCAATGGCCGGTTCGCTGGAGTTTCCCCAGAATTTCCGGGGTGCCAGTAGAATCAGAGTGAGAGGGCCAACTGTGGTGTCTTGCCAGCTGGCGGTTTCGCTGGCGGGCCGTGCCCGATTCTGAAGAGTATTCGGAACAAGCCGTCCGCCAATGCATAGAACTTGAACTCCGGCACCTCGAAGAACCGCCGCACTTTGGCCAGCACCTTGCGCAGCAAGATGCTCAACTCAAACCTTGCACCCAGGACCACCGCCAGGAAATAGAACGCCGCCATCAGCAACGCTGCCATGTTCCGTAAGCCAACGTAGCTGCGCACCCGGACATCTTCAAGGTGATAGCTCGACTTCAGAAACCGATAGCTCTCTTCGATCTTCCACCGCGTCAGGTAGACCTCCAATACCGCCCGTAACGCCTTTACCTCAATACCGGTCAATAGCAGCATCGGCTTCTCGCCAAACCCTTTTACCACCACCAGCGTCAACCACTCCTCACGCTGCGGCAGCCGCACCCGCCGACAACCGATCCGCACCCGATGCCGCTTCCGAGTCCCCTCGTCCTCGGTCACAATCTCCACTACTTCCCGGCACCGCATCCCCCGGGCCATCACCATTGAGTTCCGCACCCGGCCTCGCTCATCCTTGAGGTTTCGATCCCCTCTCAGCCGTACGACAAAACGACAGGAACGCGAAAGCAGCCCTCCTAACAGGTGTCCGCGGTCACCACCGCGATCAATCGCCCAGATGCCACGCTCCCCGGTCGCCACTCGCACTCGATCAATTGCCGCGAGAATCTGCGTGTTCTCACTCTCGAAATCAACCGCGTCCTGCGAGTAAAGGTCCATCAGCAACGGCGTCAGACGGTCACCCCGGACGTCGGCCCCGACTACACCCAGGAGCCAGTAACCCTTGGTCAACTCACCTTGAGCGCTGCCGTCACGCACCGTCGTCAAGTACTCCATCTTCCGGGCATACTCCTTGGCGATGTCCGAAAGGTCAATGGCCAGCACCGTGTCGGCTTTAACCCAGGACGCACCATCGTGGATGAGCGCAGTGGTAACCGACTCGGCGACCGCCTGGGCTCGGACGTTACGGGACAAGCGTGTCTCGGTCTTACTGAGGGCAATCGCCTCCTGAAGACTGCGGGCGATGTTGGACAGCTTGATGTCTTTGGCGGCCAGGATACCAAACAGCATCTGGCCGATGAACTTCTGTAGCGGTCGCTTCAGCCCGGCCGAGAGCTTGGCGCTGAACCGTGCAACCTGGTCGCGG
>JAPLUO010000070.1 GCA_026397595.1 Caldifarciminota bacterium | reverse complement strand
AGACCGTCGTCAAGTGCCACCCGCGGCGACGCAATGCTCGGGCTCGGGTCGGGACTCAATCTGTGTTCATCTGCGTTCATCTGTGGTTCCATTGGATTTGGTTGCGGCCTTCGAGGCCGCGCTATGTAATCTGTGGATACTCCATTCCGAGTCTTGGTGGTTCACCTCCGGTCGTTCGCCGCGGCTGATGGCGTCAAGCCGTTCTGGACTTTGCCGCCGGCGCGCATAGAATGTCATCCAATATGCCACGCGAATTCCCGCTCGATAAAGTCCGCAACATCGGTATCATGGCCCACATTGACGCGGGCAAGACCACGGTTTCCGAGCGCATCCTGTTCTACACGCACAAGTCGCACAAGCTGGGCGAGGTGCACGACGGCGAGACGCAACTCGACTGGATGGAGCAGGAGCGGGAACGCGGCATCACCATCACCAGCGCGGCCACGACCACGGTCTGGAACGGCCACATGATTAACCTGATTGACACGCCCGGGCACGTTGATTTCACGGTCGAGGTGGAGCGAAGTCTGCGGGTGCTGGACGGGGTTATCGGGTTGTTCTGCGCGGTCGGCGGAGTCGAGCCGCAGTCGGAGACGGTCTGGCGCCAAGCCGAGAAGTACTCGGTTCCGCGCGTGGCGTTCGTGAACAAGATGGATCGGCCCGGCGCCGATTTATACGGCGTGGTCGAGCAGATTCAGAAAGAGCTCGGGGCGAACGCGGTGCCGGTGACGATACCCATCGGGGCCGAGGAGAACTTCGCCGGCATCATCGACCTCGTCGACGACGTGGCGGTCTACTACGACGAAACCGACCAGGGAATGACGTGGCGCGAGGAACCGGCTCCCGCTGCGATGCGCGATACCGCCCGTAAGTGGAAGCAGAACCTGCTCGAAAAGGTGAGCGAGGTAAACGACCGGCTGCTTGAGAAGTTCCTGCGCGAGGAGCCGATTGGCAACCGGGAGCTCTCCGCGGCCATCCGCGAGGCGACGCTGAAGCACCTGGTCTGCCCGGTCATGTGCGGGAGCGCGTTCAAGAACAAGGGGATTCAGCGGCTGCTCGACGCGGTCGTTTCCTACCTGCCCAGTCCGATCGACCTGCCCCCGACTCTCGGGCTCGGGCCGAACGGCGACGCGATCGAGCGCGTGCCCCGGGACGACGGCCGGCTCGCCGCCCTTGCGTTCAAGGTGGTCGCGGACAAGCACGTGGGCAAGCTCGTCTACGTGCGGGTCTATTCCGGCACGCTCAAGGCAGGCAGCCCGGTCTACAATTCGACCCAGGAAAAGGACCAGCGCATCGGCCGGCTGCTCAGGATGCACGCGAACCGGCAGGAGCAGGTCGAGGCGCTCTATTCCGGGGAAATCGGCGCGGTGGTCGGGCTGTCCGATACCGTGACCGGCGACACGATTTGCAGCCGGAGCGAGCCGATTGTGCTTGAAGCGATTGAGTTCCCGGCGCCGGTGCTCTCCATCGCGGTAAGCATCGCCGACCGGAAGGACCGGGAGAAGCTGGCCCACGGGCTGAACCGGCTGGCCGAGGAAGACCCGACGTTTCTCGTGACCGCCGACCCGCAAACGGAAGAAACCGTCATCTCGGGAATGGGCGAGCTTCACCTCGAGATTATCGTCGACCGGCTGCGCCGCGAGTTCGGCGTCCAAGTCGTGACCGGCCCGCCGCAGGTGGCGTACCGCGAGACGATTACCGGCCGGACCGAAGTGAACGAGAGGTACGTGAAGCAAACCGGCGGCCGGGGCCAGTACGCGCACGTCGTCATGCGGGTCGAGCCGCTGAAGCCGGGCGAGGGGTTTGAGTTTGTCAACAAGGTGGTGAGCGGCCGGGTGCCGAAGGAGTACATCCCCGCGGTTGAACGGGGCGTGGTCGACGTGATGAAGAAGGGAGCCTACGCCGGGTTCCCGGTGGTTGACCTGCGGGTGACGCTGCTCGACGGGTCGTACCACGACGTGGACTCATCGGATATCGCGTTCCGGACCTGCGCGGCACACGCGTTCCGCCGGGCTTTCCTGAGCTGCAACCCGCAACTGCTCGAGCCGGTGATGAGCGTGAACGTCGTAACGCCGGAGGACTCGGCCGGCGCGATTATGGGTTCGCTCTGCAACCGGCGCGGGTTGATTTCGGGCATGGACCAGCAGGGAAACGCCAAGGTCATCAAGGCAACGGTGCCGCTGGCGACGATGTTCGGCTACGCGACCGAAGTCCGCAACCAAAGCCAGGGCCGGGCGAGCTTCACCATGCATTTCGAACACTACGAGGCGGTCCCGTTCGCAATCGTTGAGGAGATAATCGCGGCGAAGAAAGCGCGGGAGGAGTGACGCGGTGCGCCCTTGACCTCCGGCCCGGGTAATCGGACAATTCCCTGTGACAAAAGCCAGGCGTGAGAGCCTCTTCACCCTCGCCTACATCGCAGTCGGGCTGATTGCGGTATTGGTCGTTGGCTACGTGACATTCCAGCACCGGTTCCTCCGCCTGCCGCAGGGCGGCCTTCTGCCGATACCGATGCGTGATTGTCTCATCGTTGGACTCGCCGGCTCGCTAATCTACGCCTCGGTACAGATGCGCGGTGCCGGGCTGGCGCTACTGATGATTGTGCTGCTGTTTCTGGCCGAGTTGGCGATAAGGCCTCCCATCCGCCCGAACGCGTTCGCGGCCGCAGCCCTCTATGCGCTGCCGGTCGGGTTCGCCCTGCTGGCCGGTGCCCACGCGCAGAAGTCTCTCGCCCGGTTCAAGATTGGCCGGTTCCTAGTTATGGGGTTGATTGTTGGTGCCGGTTACGGGTTGATGATGCTGTTGTTCCTTATCAAATCGCACGTCGAAGTCCGCCTCGGCACCATCCTGAACCAGGCGTTCCTGGGCGCGAAGCTGGGCGCGGCGATGGGATTCGGGTTCGAGTTGATTGACCTCATCGGGCCGCGTCCCAGGCGCGACCTCATCTGACCGAACGCCGATGTGACTCCGTCCCGATTTCCTCCCCCGGCCCCTGATACCCAATCCCTAATCCCTGACCTCGCCGCCGTCCTCGACTGGCACAAGCAGCGTTATCCATTGCTGCAGGCCCGGGACATCTACAAGCTCGTTCACCAGAGCGTGTTCGGGCCGGGACATGCGGTCGCGAGCGCGGTGCGGGCTCGTGTTGCCCTAGCCACAGAACTCCGGGCGCTCGCGACCCAATGCAAAATGCAGACTGCAAAATGCAGAGTGCAGCAGGACGGAAACGAGGAATTGATTGAGCCGATTGACCCGAACGGAAAACTCGTGCGGGTCAACCTGAGACCGACGCTCGAACCCTGGGGACAGTCCCCGTGCGGGGACAGGCCCCTTGGTGTGGCCGAGTGGCTGGCGGCGGCAATGGTTGAGAGTGCGCGGCGGGTGAAGGGTGACCCGGAGCAGATGCGGCGAAGGCTGACGGCCGCGGTCCGGTGGTGCCGGACGAACCTTCCGCTGCAGTCGGTCGAGCTTGCCAGAATTGCGGTCGAGGCCGGGGCTGCGGGTTTCCCCGCGTTGCACCACTCACCTACGTACAAGCGGGCGTATCGGCCGGCCTACCGAGTGGTCATTCTCCCAAGGGCGCGGGCACCGGAATAGTGAATTCTGAATAGTGAATAGTGAAAGGCGGATTCGGATTTCACAACTCACAATTCTCTATTCACTATTCTCCTTGGGCCGGATTCCTCGCTTCGGGCACAGCCGGCTGACCGGGCAAACCGGGCAGAGGGGCCGCAGCGGCCGGCAGATAGTCTGCCCCAGCGCCACGAGCAGCCGGTTCCAGTCATTCCAGCGGCGACGGGGCAGCATCTCCATCAGCGCGCGTTCGGTGTCAATCGGCCGCGAGGTCCTCACCAAGTCCAGCCGGTTCGATATGCGCTGGACATGCGTATCTACTGCGATTGCCGGGAGACCGAAGCCCTGGCTCAGCACGATATTCGCCACTTTGCGTCCGACCCCGGGCAATTCCAGCAGTTCCGCCATGGTCCGGGGCACCCCATCGTCTCGGCGTTCAACCAGCATCCGCGCGAGCTCGGGCAGCAGATTCGCCTTGGTGCGGTAGAACCCGACCGGGTAGATGAGTTGTTGAATCCGGGCCGGGCTCAGGCGGGCAAGAGCGCGCGCGTCGGGCGTGCGCCGCAGCAGGCGGGCCGCGGCCGCGGCGGTGACCGGGTCCTGCGTGCGGGTGGAAAGGACCGCGGTAACGAGAATCCGGAACGGGTCGCGTTGCGGCATCAGTTTCACCGGCGCGTCCATTGCCGCGTACGCACGCCGGAGGACGTTGCTGACAAGAAGCGCCCGGCGCCGGCGGTCGGCAGCGAGCGGAGTGCGGCGAGCGGGTTTGTTCAGGAGCCGATCAGTTTCAGCCCGCCAAGGAAGGCCATCGTGAGAATCACGGCGATGGCGGCGATTGAGAGAACGGCGTGCCAGCGCATCAGCGGCGGGGTCTCGCCCGGCTTGCTGCGGGCGAAAGTGATCAGCGCCGCGCTCAACGCGGCGACCAGCACGAAGATCGATAGCGGCAGGTGGCCGGTGATTTTCACTTCCTTGTGGATCCCGCGCATCGCGACGTTGACAAAGAGACCGATAGCGAAGTTGACGACGCACAGCATAACGAAGGTGATAGAGCGGCTGCGCTGGCGGCGCAGCGGGAAATCCCAGTCGCTGACCCTGGACAGGCTGGTCTGCGCCATCACCAGCCCGAGCCCGAGGGTAACGATGGCGAGCAGGGGGTGGATGAAGCCGTACCAGGGCATACTCAGCAAATGACGAAGGACGAAGGACGAAGGACGAAGGACGGAATCCGAGGCCCGCGCATATCAGTCGATGAGGAACCCGACCCGGCACCGAGTGAGCAGGTCGAGGTTGGCCTTGGAGCCGTGGATTTTCGCCGCGTCGGCCTGGCTGATTACCAGGTCGCAGGAATTCGTGCCGGCGACGCTCAGCGCCCGAACGATGAGCGGGTTCGAACCGACGCGGTCGGAGGTCAAGGCCTGGGTCCGGTTATAGAAGTAGCCGACCAGGCCCGTCTGGGCCAACTGCTCCGGCTTCGCGAAGTCCGCGCCGATGACCTCATCGCCCGACTCGGTTACGACCCTTGGGAACAAAGCGGGCCGGTAGTCGAGCCCCTTGGCGTCGATCAGGATGCCTGAGTATTCCGGGACCGTGCCGGTTTCGTAGGGCACGAGCTTCACGCCCGGTGGCGGCTCTTCGCCTTCGGGCCAAGGCTGGCCGCAGCACGGGCAGGCCGTTCGGCCCAGCAGGCGCGGGGCGCTTGTCACCGGCAGCATCATCCCGAGCACCGCGCCGGTCAGCGGGAACTCGTAGCCGGTTGAAACTGTTCCATCCGACAGGTACTTGGTGCCGAGGCGCCGGCTCGCAAGGTTCATTCGCTCCAGCCGGCGCTCGACCAGGGAGTGAGACGAGAGATAGGAACCGACCGTCCAGTCCCGGTCGTAGCTCGCGGACTTGAGGGCCTGCAGCGCACGGGCGTTCAACGCGGCTATGCCCTGTGCGTTGACCGCGCCGGTTTCGAACGTGACCACGATGATGGACTGACTAGCGTAGTCGAGCGAATCGGCGCCGGCAAGGGCAACGAGGACCGCGAGCAACGGAACGACAAGACGCACCTGAGCTCCTTTTGCGGATTTGCGCATTACTTACAGGCCGTCCCGCCGGTTCGCCGCAGCGGCCCTTCTGGGGCAGTACGGCGGCACGGGACAGCCAAAGCGGCCAACGGGAATCGAACCCGTGTAACCGGCTTGGGAAGCCGGAACTCTACCCCTGAGCTATGGCCGCGGGAAGCGAGACAATACTAAGCCCGGTTGACCGCCTGTCAAGCGGATGTCGGTGCGGGTCCGGCTGCCCGCCGTCCGCGAACGCGGACTCCGCACAAACCCGCGCCTTAGCCGCCGGCCCGAGAACCGGAATTGAACCACCAAGACACTAAGAACACCAAGCAGACAGAGGCCGTTTCCTGCCGCACCCTCTTTGTGTCTTAGTGACTTAGGGCTTACCGCAAAATAAAGTTTACCTTTCCGGGGATTCCGTCGGGTCCGATCCGGGCGTGGGCGTGTCGAATCGTGGTGCGATCGTGTAGTTCCATTGCCCGTGGACCTCGTGCGGCCTGATCTGTAGCTGCTG
>JAPLUO010000418.1 GCA_026397595.1 Caldifarciminota bacterium | reverse complement strand
GGCATGTCAAGCGAATCCTCGCGCCCGCACGTCTGCTTGACTTCCCGCCCTTCTGCCATATCCTCAAACCCTGATGGCAAACGCGCCTGACGCCCTTCCGGTTCCTCTCTCTTCGTTCTTGTATCCCCCTTCCAGGGTCTTCATTCCTCTATCTTCACTCCTCCTTCCTCCATCTTCATTCCTCCTTCTTCCATCCTCCATCCTTCGTCCGCCGCTGATGCAAGGCCAAATCCGGCCAAACCCGACGCCTCCGCCGCCGCTCTGCCTGCCTTCCTCCATCGTCTGCCTTCCACTCCTCTCCGCGGTCTTGACCTTTGCCTTTTGGCTTTTGACCTTTGACTTGACTCCCCCGCCTCTTCACTCCGTCCTCAGGTCCTGACGTGAATCCTCCATCCTCCGACCTCGGTCTTTCTTCCTCCTCCTCCGTCCTCCTCCCTCCATCCTCCGTCTTCCGTCCTCCCTCCTCATTCCTCTCTCCTCAGTCTTATCCTGCACTCGCCATCGCCTCCGCCGCGCCCGCTGCCCGCCCGCGCGCGCTTGACAAACATCTGCCGCTGTTCTAAGATGCAGTCCATGTTAGCACAAGGTTGCCCGGCCTTGCCGGAGATGAGCTAGACAAGCTGACCCCGAGACCCGCATGACTCCCGAACCGGTAGTGACTTCTCAAGACCCCACGGCTATTAGAAAGGCAGCGTGAGACACTTCGCGTATCGATTGTCATTCGTGGCAGCGACGCTTCTTGCTCTCCCGGGCTGCAGACAGCCTGCGAAGACTCCCGAGGGCGTTGTACGGCGGTATGTGTCGCTTGCTCAATGTGGCACCGTACGCGGCTACTCAGACCGCTACGGCATTCTGTCCATAGACTCCAAGAAAGTTGCGTCCCGAGATGAATACCTTGAGTACTACAAGCCCGAGCCGAAAGCGGATAGTTCATTCACGGTCATCGACAGTATCAGTACCGTGCCCGGCGATCAAACCCATCCTTCGTACCGACGCGTAAGGCTTGTGGTCCACCAGCGGACCGACACGCTCCGTACGCCGCAAGTATGGTACTACACAACCGTGAATGAAAACGGGACGTGGCGAATCACGTGGGTGAAGAGTATCCTGAGTCGAGCCGATGAGTTCTACGACAAGGGAATGTACGAAGAGGCTATAGCCCAGTGCGACAAAGCCCTGGAGTTGGACCCCTACTCGGCACTTGCCTACAGCAAGAGAGCCTGGTGCTGCGACCACAAGGTGGACCTAGCTCGGGGCGACGAAAAACAGGGTCTTGTAGGTCTTATCGAGTCAAATGCCCGGAAGGCGCTTGCGCTTGAGCCTGAAAACCCTGACCTCTACAACACGCTGGCGCTTGTCTTCACTCAACAAGACCTGCCCGAGTTGAGGATAGAGTGTTACCGAAAGGCAATCACCCTGCCCTATTGCCCTGGCTGGAAGAAACTCACCTTCTACGGGAATCTGGTTTCCTGCTACCTCGCCTTGGAACGATGGACTCAAGCGAAGGCGTGTGCAGATAGTGCTCTAGCGATTGACTCTACTGACGCCTTCGCGCTCTTCGTGCGGGGCAATGTCGAATTCAACCAGCATCGCTACAAACAGGCCAGAAGCTTCTACGACCGCGCTTTCCAGACCGACTGGTCGAACCGGTTGGACAAAGAGAATCAGTTCCTACTGCTGGTGTGCGCCGCGTACTGCGAATACATGCTCCGGGACTACGACGTGGCCCTCACGCACATTCTGAGGGCTCTTGAGATAAATCCCGGTGATGGGCGTGCGCAGGAGGTGTACCGCCTCGTCAAGCTCAAGGCCAAGTGACGTTTGTCGGGCCAATGTGGGTGTCCAACTTCCGTCAACCACGGTCCCGTGGGCACAACGGCCACACGCTGACTGCCGACCGACGCCCGCCGTTAGTAACCACAGCCGGGTAACAAGGCATGTAACGATACTGCTGGGGCCGGCGTCTGTTGCTGATGGTGGTCGACCCATGCGGGAGGATGGCCACGACTCAACAGGGCAGACAACAATCGGGAAGGTAGAACTAGGAGTCTCCAAAGGAGGAAGCAACATGTCGGACATGTTCACAAGCATCAGGCTGCTAGCACTCAGGAATCTCAGCGAGGCGGTATCGTCCTCCGTGGATTCCTCTGCAGACGCCGCGAAACGCGCCGACGAGGCAGCCAGAGCCACCGGCTTTGCGATTCCGGAACTAAAGAGACTAGAAGGTCAGTTCTACAGTGAGGTCGAGCGCTTGAGCCTCGACCTGTATGAAGAGGCTCTCCTGGATAGACCAGCCGTCGACAATGCTCTCTCATGGCTGGCGGAGAACCTGGGCGCGACCGCACGCTCT
>JAPLUO010000453.1 GCA_026397595.1 Caldifarciminota bacterium | reverse complement strand
CGCCCGACGATCGCCCCCTCATGTTGGATATCTAAACCTTAAGGATTATCGATGCTATTCAAGGACATGAACCTCCATCCCAACCTCCTCCGCAGCATTGCGGACCGGGGCTACACCGAAACGACGCCGGTCCAGGACCGGACCCTGGCCGAGACCCTCGAGGGCCGCGACGTGGCCGTCCAGTCCCAGACCGGGACGGGGAAAACGGCGGCGTTTCTAATCACTCTCTACGAGAACATGCTCAGCGGCCAGACCCAGAAATGGCGCAGCGCCCTGATCATCGTCCCCACCCGCGAGCTGGCCGTCCAGATCGAGGGCGAGGCGCGCCTCCTGGTCCGCCACCTGAAATTCCACATCGGCTGCTTCTACGGCGGCGTCGGCTACGAGAAGCAGGAAGCCCAGCTTCGCCAGGGAACGGACATCATCATCGGCACCCCCGGCCGGCTCCTCGACCTGAGCGAAAAGGGCCTGCTCAAGCTCAAAGAGGTCGGCTATATCGTCATCGACGAGGCCGACCGGATGTTCGACATGGGATTTCTTCCCGACATCAAAAGGCTCCTCCAGAAGATGACCGCGCCGCGCGTCCGTCAGAGCATGCTCTTCAGCGCGACGCTCAGCCGCATGTCGCGCAAGATCGCCCTGGAATACATGCACGACCCGGTTTTCATCGAGCTGACGCCCGAGAATCTGACGGTCGACACTATCACCCAGGAGCTGTATCGGGTCAAAAGCCATATCAAGCCCAACCTGCTCCTCGGGATCCTCGCGAAGGAAAAGCCGGCCAACGCGCTCATCTTCGTGAACATGCGGCACACCGCGTTCAAGCTGGCCAAAAAGCTCGACCTCAACGGCTACCGCTGCCGCTACCTGTCGGGCGACCTGCCCCAGCTCAAGCGGCTGCAGATCATGGAAGATTTTATGGAGGGCAAGTTCCCCTTCCTCGTCGCCACCGATGTCGCGGCCCGCGGGCTCCACATCGACGACCTGGAGATGGTGGTCAACTACGACCTGCCCCAGGACCATGAAAATTACGTCCACCGCATCGGGCGGACCGCCCGATGCGGAAAATCCGGCAAGGCGATATCGTTCGCCGACGAAAAGTTCGGCGAGCATCTCTATCCGATCGAGGCGTTTCTCAAGCAGCGCATCCCCGAAAAGCCCGTAACCATGGACATGTTCGCCACGGACCGGAGCTTGGAATACGAAGCCCAGCATAAGTACGAACGCGGCCCCGAAACTCCCGGACGGAGCGGAGGGGGCCCTCGCGGAGGGGGCGGCGGCGGCGTCGACCGGAACAGAGGCGGCCGCGAACGGAGCGGCGGGGCCCCGCGGCCGAGATCTCCGCACGGGTCCGGCCATGGCTCCGGGTCCTCACGCGGCCATTAGCCCTGATTTCTCATTAAACCTTTGCATTTTCCATCGCGTCCGACTATAATTTTTATCAAATTCATAGGATGGACAGCATGAAATGCCTCAAAATCGGTGAACTCGTCGCGCGCTTGCCCATTATCCAGGGCGGGATGGGGGTCAATATTTCTCTGGCCGGGCTGGCGTCGGCGGTCGCCAACGAGGGCGGCATCGGGGTCATCGCCACGGCGGGCATCGGGATGTTCGAGGAGGACCTCTTCACCAATTTCCTCGAAGCCAACAACCGCGCCCTCCGCAAGGAGATCCGCAAAGCGCGCGCCCTGGCGCCGGGCGGGATCCTGGGCGTCAACATCATGGTCGCCCTTACGAATTACGCCGACTTGGCCCGGACGGCCATCGAAGAGAAAATCGACATCATCTTCTCCGGGGCCGGTCTTCCGCTGAGTCTTCCCGAACTGCTCAAAGGGAGCCGGACGACGAAGCTCGTCCCCATCGTCTCCTCGGGGCGAGCCGCGTCGCTTCTTATCAAGCGCTGGTTATCCAAGTCCAACTATGCGCCGGACGCGATCGTCGTCGAGGGGCCCCTGGCCGGAGGCCACCTGGGCTTCCATCCCGACCAGATCGACGATCCGAAATACGCCTTGGAGCTCCTGATTCCGGAAGTCTTGGCCGCGGTCCGGCCGTTCGAAGAATCGATCGGCCGGCCTATCCCGGTGATCGCCGCGGGCGGCATCTTCACCGGGCACGACATCGACAAATTCCTGGAGATGGGAGCGGCCGGCGTCCAGATGGCCACCCGCTTCGTCGGCACCGAGGAATGCGATTCCTCACCCGTCTTCAAGCAGGCTTATGTAAATTCACGGAAAGAGGACATCGTCATCATCCACAGCCCGGTCGGAATGCCGGCCCGCGTAGTCAAGAACGATTTCGTGGAACGCTACCTCAAGGGCGAGAGGGTCACCTTCGGCTGTCCCTATCATTGCCTGCTGACTTGCGAACCGGCAGCGGCCCGGTACTGCATCGCCCAGGCCCTTGTCGCGAGCTACCGGGGCGACATGGAACACGGATACGCGATGTGCGGGGCCAATGCCTGGCGGTGCAACAAGATCGTCTCGGTCCACGAGCTGGTGCAGGAACTCGCGCAAGAAACAGCCGCCGCCCTGCGCGCTCAGCCTCTCAGTCCGCACCACTAATAAACCCTAGTCCCTGGCCCCCAATCCCCAACCCCTGCTGAAAGGACCGGCCCGAAGCCAAAGCTCCGGGCCGGTCAAGAGAAAAGCGGGGTGGACATTGCTGCCCGCCCCGCGGTATCTGCTAGTGCGTCAGAATCAGCTTTCGGGTTACCGAGGTCTTGCCGCTCGCGAGCGTGTAGAAGTAGACGCCTGCGGCAGCATTACCGGCGTTCCAGGTCGCACTGTAGCGACCGGCCGCGTGACGGCCCGAGGCCAGGGTCTGCACCGGCCGCCCCACCGCATCATACACGATGAGTGATACGTCACTCGTCTGCGGCAGCGCATACGAGATCATCGTCCGCCCGCCGGACGGGTTCGGCTTCGCAACCGCGTCCAGTCTCAGCGGTGTGGCACCCTTCTGCTCGGCCACTGCGTACGGTGCCATTGGCAGCAAATCAATGGACACCTTCTGCACCACAACCGCGTTGCTCGTCGCCGCGCCCTCGCTCTGCACGAAGAAACCCGCAATCTGGTCGATCTCGTAGATAACGCAGAGAGTATCCGGGTCGCCTTCGATCGCGAGGTCGATAACCGACGGGAACCGCATCGAGTTGGTGCCGGCATCGGTCAGCTTGAGTGCCTCTCCCCACGTAGCGCCGTTGTCGGTCGAACGCGCCGCGAAGATGTCGGCGCGCAGGCGCGAGGTGATCGGCTCGACGTTGGCCGTGTCGAATTGCTCCCAGGCGACAAACAGGTTGCCCTCGTCGTCCTGGCCCATGCTCGGGCGGCAGGCAAGCGTTGCGTTGTAGCCGATGGACGTCGTGTAGTTGGCCGGGTCGACCGACGCGACGGCGATCCGGCTCCATGCCGGGCTATTGTCCGGGCAGTAGTGCCAGATCTGCGACGGCAGGACGAACCCGGTGTCATTGAGCATCGGCATCAAGTTGGCCACGATGTGGAACCTGTCCTGAGCGTCATACGACGGGGACAAGGACGAGAGGTGGCAACTCGTCACCGTATCGCCGCCGTAGGCGGCCGGGAGTTCCACTAGCGTTGCGCCGCCCCAATTCGCACCGCCGTCGGTGCTGAAGTCCGCGTAGGCTTGCTCAAGCCCCACTGTTACGGCATTGGTAGACCAAGTCACCGCCACTTTGCTGGAGACTTTCGAGGCGGTGATGTCATGGGTGCACCATCCCGGACTCGGGAAGTCTGTTATCGGAGTTGAGAAATTCGGCCAGTCCCCGGCCGCGATGTGGCTGTAGCTCAGCGCGTAGGCAGCGGTAATCGGGAGGATGTTGATCTGGCCGTCCTGGCCCACCGAGATCGGTGCCCACTGGCAAATGCCGAGGACCGGCGCGCCGTCGGCGTAGTCGAAGACGCCGGTGCCGGGACCCGCGTCCTTGGCCACCTTGGGGATCACGTTGCTGCCGGAGTCCGGTCATCGAACGTGGTGCCCGAAGTCGCGGTTGAATACATCCACAGCGCATGTATTCCGAACCCCGGCGAGTTGTGGATCATTCTCAGAATCGGGCCGTTCGCCCACCAGTCGTAGGTCGTACCGCCGATGGTATCAAGAGTGCCGACCAGGGCTCTCGGCGGGATGTTCACCCGTCCCTGGTCAACCGGCGCTATCGCCGGTGTCGAGTGTATTGTGCCGCCCTCCGGCGCAAGCGCCGTGATCGGCTGAGTCGTGCCTGCCGCCAGTGCCAGGACCGGCACCAGCAAAGCCAGGCATAGTACGTAACGCATCAGACTCCTCCTTAGGTTAGTTGCCGGAAACCGACCCGTCGTGGACGGTCCCCGTGTTTTGTGTTCTGTCAGACATCACTCCCTACTTCAGCGTGAAGCGGAACGGTATGGAAACCCACACCCGCACCGCCTTGTCCCGCTGCATCGCAGGAGAGAACTTTGACCTCATCGCCGCGTCCACCGCGGCCTGGTCCAGCGACGCGTTGCCGGACGGTTTGAGTATCCGGGCGTCGGCGACCGAGCCGTCAACGTCCACCAGCGCCTCGACCACGGCCTGGCCCTCGATTCCCGCGGTCCGGGCCATGTCCGGGTACGTCGGCACGGGTATATTGATCGGCTGCGGCTTGACCTCGACCTTCCAGAACGGCACGACCGGGATGTCGGTCTCCTCGGCTCGTCTCATGACCTCGATGACGTCCGTCTTGCCGATCGTGGCTGCCTCGACTTCGAACTCGTTAGCAGCCGCGACCGGTACAGTTGCCGGCTTCGCCACCTCGGCCGGCTTTGCCATCTCCTCAAGCGTCGGTGGCAGCGCTTCCATTATGGTTTCAACCGACCGCTTCAGCTTGTAGGCTTCGACCGTGGTTTCGTGGGGCAGAAACTGGAACATGAGCGTGATGATCAAGAGCGCGGCAACCGCCGACGCGCGAATGGCTATGGCGTAGTACCGTTCTTCCCACTCAAGGGCGTCTATGCTGGCTACTTTGGGCATGTTATCCTCCGCCCCCCATCCGGTAGTTGGTGGCAAACGTGACCTTCAGGGCGCGGGCCGCTTTCAGCGCCTCAAGCACGTCGGTGACATAGCCGTAGGGAACATCCTTGTCCGCCTGCAGCACGACGACCAAGTCTGGGTTCTCGACTACCTTTTCATTCATAGTCGGCGTAACGGATGGAATCGTCATCAGGTTGTCACCGATCGAAACCCTGCCGGTCTTGTCTATCCAGAGGTTCTCGGTGTTCTTCTTCTTCAGTATCCGCTCCGTGGTGATGGCGTTGGGCAGCACCACCTTCAGCCCCTGCGAGCCGCGGAAAGTCGTGCCGACCATAAAGAATATGATGAGCAGGAAGGCGATGTCGCCTTGAGAAGCGGTCGGGATATCGGTCTCCCCGGACTTTCGCCTGAGTATTCTCTTCATGGTCCGGATGTCCCTTCTTCAATCACCGGGACAAGGCTGATTCGCTCGGCCTTGGCCAGCTTGAGCTGGTCGAAGACGTCGACCATCAGCCGGTACGGGGCCTTCCGGCTGATGCGCAGGGCGATCGCCAGGTCGCTGTTCACTGCCAGCCGTTTGACGACGATGTCGCGCACGTCCGAAACGTTGACAATCTGGTCGCCGACCAGTACCTGCCCGGCCGGGTTGACCGCCACAGTGAGGATGTTCTCAGCCTTGATCTTGGTCGCCTGTCCCAGTTCGGGCAGGACCATCTTCAGACCCTTCTCCTTGGCGAACATGCTCGTGGTCATGAAGAAGATCATGATTAGGAAAGCGATGTCGCCTTGAGACGCCGTCGGGATGCTCACCTTCTGCGGGCCGCTCGCTTTCCTCAGACTGACCGCCATCAGTCCTCCTTCTTGATGATTCCCTTGGCAATCAGGAAGTCCATCAATTCGCTGGACGCAGTCTCCATGTCACGCAGGTAGCCGTTGGTGCGGCCCTGGTAAATGATGTAAACAACCGAAAGCGGTGCGGCGATGACCAGTCCCCACTTCGTCGTGATGAGCGCCTCGGCGATGCCGGACGCGACGACGGTCGCCTCGACCTCGCCGACCGCGGCGACGGCCTTGAACGCCGAAATCATGCCCGTCACGGTGCCGAGGAAGCCGAAGAACGGGGCAACCGTGCAAAGACCGGACAGGAGCGCCATCCCACGGTCGAGGAACGCTAGTTCGTTCGCGCCGGCGCGGACGATGGCGTCCTCCATCGCAGTCTTGCCCATGTCGACGTGTTCGAGCGCACTCGATAGTACGCGCGCCGCCG
This sequence comes from Caldifarciminota bacterium, assembly GCA_026397595.1. GTDB lineage: Bacteria > Hydrothermota > Tepidihabitantia > Tepidihabitantales > Tepidihabitantaceae > UBA2258. Next base: position 8,742 of record JAPLUO010000453.1, on the reverse strand, counting down.
GACTGGTCGTCCCGTTGCACAACTCGATGCCGGCTTTGACTCCCTTCTTATCGATTGTATCCAGCAACTGCTGACTGAACTTCTTTACGTTGAGACGCAGACGCACGGTCAAGGTATAAGCACGCTCTATCGCCAGGGCAAGTCCCATAATGGCGCAGGCGAGCAGAAACCACATCGTGCTGCCACCGTCTTTGTATTCCTGTAGCACTAAGAGCCTCCTGGTAGTTTGCTTTCGTACAGGACCCGACTCAATCTGGTCAATTGTCGCCTCTTCTCGAGCGACTATGACGGCACCCGCCGCTGGCGGGCGTACCAGTTACAGCATACTCACAAAAAACCGGCTGGCAAGACCCTATTTCACGCGCTGAATTCAGCGCGGCTGGATGCTTCATCACTCCCATTTACCGCGCAGCGGGTCCTCCAATTCCGTCCGTTGAGCCCTTGCATTGCGGAGGCAGCCGGGTATGATGATTGACCGGCGTCGAAGGAGCCGCCTTCGGGCCCGCTGAAGCAACGTCGCGTGTTGTTCTACTGATTCCCGGGAGGAAACTTGCGTAGATTCGGTTTCAGTCTTCTCATTGCACTTGCCTGCGTCGCCGGGTCGGCCGCGGCGGCGCCGGCAAGAGACCTCGTTCTCGTCACCAACGCGGCCGGGAGCGACGTCCGGTCAATCGAACAGACCGGCGCGCTGGTCAACTACGTCCGTCCGGATGGCGTGGTGGCCGAGGCAAGCGCAACCGAACAGACCTCGCTTGCGGGCATGGGCTTCAGCGTCAAGGTGCTGACACCGAACGTCACCGCCGTCTACCAGGCTAACGGGACGGATGGCCGGTATCTGACCTACGCCCAGTTCCGCGACACGATGGCCATCATCGCCTTGAACAACCCTGACATCTGCAAACTGGAGACACTGGGTACCAGCTACAGCGGCAACCTGCTGCTGGCAATGAAGGTCTCGGCCAACCCGCTCGTCCACGACAACGAACCGGCCGTCCACTTCGAGGGCGGCATCCACGGCGACGAGAAGATCGGCTGGGCAGTCGCGTTCGAGATGCTCAAGTACGTGGTCTCGAACTACGGCTCCGACACCCTGGTAACGCGCCTCGTCAATTCCCGCGAACTCTGGTTCCATCCGATGTACAACCCGGACGGCAATATCGACGGCAGCCGCTACAACGGAAACGGCGTCGACTTGAACCGCAACTGGGGCTGGATGTGGGGAGACCCGGGTTCGCCCTGCGGGACCAACCCATACTCCGAACCCGAGAACCGAGCCGTGCTCGCGCACATCATGCGCCACGCCTTCACGATGTTCGTGTCCTACCATGCCGGCACCGAGATGATATCCTATCCGTGGAGCTGCACGCCTTATGGTTCAGTCCCCGACTCGATTCCGGAGAGGCATCTCATGGACTTCCTTTCATCCAAGTACAGCCAGCCCAGTGGATACGAATACGGCCAGGGAGCCATCGTAATGTACTCCATCAATGGCTCGACCAAGGACTTCGACTACGGCCAGGGCATGATGGCTTGGTCAATCGAGTTGCACTACACCAAGACGCCTCCTGCCGAGAGCATCCAGCCGACGTTTGACCGCAACCGCGCCGCCATTCTCGAGTTCTTCCACCGCGCCGGACAGGGCATCAACGGCACGGTCACCGACGCAAGAAACGGACAGCCAGTCCACTGCCAGATATGGGTCGGTCCGGCCAACTGGCCCAGCTACAACGACCCGACGCTTGGCGACTTTCACCGGTTCTGCCTGCCCGGGACATACGATGTCACATTCCGCTCCCCCGGCTATCGCGACACGACTTTGGCCGACGTGGTCGTACCCAACTCCGGCGACTCGGCGACCACGGTGGACATACAGATGACGCCGGACGCGACGGCTCCGCTGTTCGGCTATCGCGTCATCTACTGCGACGGCGACTCGAGCTACACCGCCAACCCGAGCATCGACATCGCCTTGGGCGGGCACGATGGGGTCCCCTACCCGCTCACCACCGGCCGGAGACTCTGTATCGACATGGAAAGAACCGTGCACAACGTGGCGGGCGCCGACCTGACCGTGTACCGCCCGTCCGGTTCCGGCACCGCGACCGTCAAAGGCTCCGATTCCTACCTCGGACCATGGACGACGATCGGCACGGCGAACGCGGCCCAGTCCACCTTTGACATCTCGTCATCCGGGCTCGACTCGGTACGCTACGTCGAGCTTACGTCTTCGGGCACGTTCAATGTCGACGCAATCGAGGGGGCAAATGACTACGTCGGCCTGTCCGAGGCCCAGTTCCCAGTTTCCAGTTACCAGTTCCCAATACTCAGAGCCAGCAACCCGGCAAGTGGCTCGATACGGTTCGCGCTGAGTACGCCTCCCCCACCCGGCACGCGGCTGGTCATCCGTGACGCCACCGGCCGTCTGGTCCGCTCCTGTCCTGTCAGCACTTTGTCCTTTGTCCTTTCCACTCCGGACTTGTCGTCCGGCGTCTATTTCGCATCACTTGAACCGGACGGCTCGGCCCCGCTCCGAGTCGTCCTCACGAGGTAACCAATGAACCTACTGCTGGCTTTCCTGCTGGTCACGGTCTCCGGCGGCGACATCGAGTCGCGTGTCTTCGAGTACGACCTGAAGAACGGGCTCCACATCATCGTCTACGTCGATTCCTCGGCCCCGGTGGCGACGACCAGCGTGTGGTACAAGGTGGGCTCCTACGACGAGCCCCTTGGAAGCACCGGGCTATCCCACATGCTCGAACACATGACCTTCAAGCACACCGACTTCTACAAGCCGGGTCAGCTCGACCGCATCATCGATTCGGCGGGCGGCAACAACAACGGCTTCACGTCGACCTACTATACCGCCTACTACGAGGACTTTGCCAAGGACCGCTACGACCTGGCCATGAAGATCGAGGCGGCGCGCATGGCGACGTGCGTGTTCCCCGACTCGGAGTTCGAGAGTGAACACCAGGTCGTGTCCGAGGAGCGCCGGCTCCACGACAACTACCCGGCTGGCGAACTGTGGGAGCAGTTCGGTGCGGCCGCGCAGCTCGTCAATCCGGAGCGCAACCCCTCCATCGGCTGGTCCGACGACGTCCGCAACTTCACGGTTAAGACCGTACGGAATTGGTACGCGGAGCACTACAACCCGGCAAACGCCGTGCTGGTCGTCTGCGGCGACGTCCGGCCCGAAGATGTGAAGGCCAAGGCCGAGAAGAGCTTCGGCAAGTTCAGGGGAACGCCGGTCGAGCGGCGGGACTTCTACAACGTCGAGCCCAAACAGAACGGCGAGCGCCGCATCACTATCCGCAAGCGCGTGCGCGTGCCCAGCCTGATCATCGGCTATCAGGTACCCGGAGTCCGCGACTCGGCCTGGTACGCGGGTGAGGTCGCGGGCAACATCCTCGGCGGCGGCGAAACCTCCCGCTTGTACAAAAAGCTCGTCACCGAGCTTGGACTCGCGACCAGCGTCTGGGGCGGCAGCGGCGTAAGCCGCGACCCCAGCCTGTTCCAGGTCGGGGTAACGCCCAAGGCCGAAAGCCTGATACCGCGAATCGAGCGGGTCGTGCAGGCCGAGATGGACCGCGCCGGAACTGAACTTGCTTCGGAACGCGAGCTGCAGCAGGTACGCAACCAGGTGCTGGCCGGTCAGGCCTACCGGCGCGACAACATGTTCGGCATGACCTACTGGCTCGCTTCCAGCTACATTCTGTTCGGCACCTGGCGCCAGGTCATCGCGTACCAGGAGCACATCGACCACGTAACTCCCGAACAGGTGCGCGACTACTGCGCCGCCTACCTGAAACCCGACAACCGCACGACCGGCATCCTCGTCTCGGCAAAGGAGGACAGATGAAAGTTACCAGTTACCAGTTTCCAGTTTCCAGTCGCCGGTCTGCCCTCGCCTCTTGGCGCTCTTGGCGTCCTTGGCGGTTGCCGCTCGGGGTTCTGACTTCTGCCTTCTGCCTTCTGACTTCTGCCCTCGGTCTTCCTCTCTATCGCGACTCTCTCCCCAACGGCCTCATTGTTCTCACCTATGAGGACCACCGGCTGCCGACCGCGGCCGTGAGTCTAGTGTGCCGTTCCGGCGCGGCCCGCGATCCAAAAGACAAAGCCGGGACCGCAGCGATGATGGCCGACCTGCTGGCACGAGGCACCGCGACGATGTCCGGCGACTCCATCAAGTCGGTTGTCGAATTCCTTGGCGCTCGGTTCTCGGGCGGAGCAGATCAGGACAACTGCGCAATCGACGTCAGGACCCTGTCCAAGGACATGGGAACCGCACTCGACCTGATGGCCGACGCCGTCCTTCACCCCGCATTCGAACCGAAGGAGATGGAGCTTGCGCGCAGCCGGATGCTGTCGGACGCGCAAGGCATGTTCGACGACCCCGGCTCCGAGGTGAGCTATGAATTCGGAAAGCTGCTGTACGGCGACGCCCCTTACGGCCGGTTGACCGGCGGCGACACGCTGTCGCTGCCTCTCATCAAGCGCGAAGACCTGGTCGGCTTCTACAACACTTACGTCCGTCCCAACAACTGCTTCGTGGTCGCGGTGGGCGACATCAGCCGCAAGGACTTTGTGGCCGAGTTGGAGAAACGCCTCGCCTCGTGGACTCCGGCCTCGGTGCCGGCGTTGACGGTGGCACCGCTCGCCATGCCTGACCGCATCCGCGTCAAGGTCATCACCCGGTCCGACATGAACCAGACCTACGTCGAGTTCGGTCACCCCGGCATCCGGGCCGCCGATGAAGACATGCTCGCCACCCGCCTCATGTCCTTCATCCTCGGCGGGTCCCCGATGTCCTCCCGGCTTGGAATCAGCGTGCGCGAAGAAGGCGGCCTTGCCTACGACGTCCGCTGCTGGTTCGACCGCAACCGGCTCGAGGGCGGTTTCCACGCCACGGTCCAGACCGCAAAACCCGGGGAAGCAATCGGGCTGATGCTTCGCGACATCAAGCAGATGCACGACTCAGGAGCGACGAAGAAGGAAATCGAGAAGGCCCGCAACTACTACACCGGCTCATTCCCGCTGACTTACGCATCGACCGGCGGCAAACTGGGCCAGGTGCGCGCGATGGAGCTGAACGGCTACGGGATGGATTGGCTCGACAAGTTCCCGGACAAGGTTCGCGCAGTCACGCTCGATGAAGTCAACAAGTCCGCTCGCGACCACATCAAGCCGGGCCAGTACTGGATGGTCGTCCTCGGCCCAATAACAAAGGAAGACCTCGGCCTGACCGATGTGGAGTGGATTGAGTAGATCGCTCAGACTGAACTGGCCTGCTGCACTGCGCAGCAGGCCAGTTCCAATTCGCTAACGGTTGACTAGCTCTTCCTGGCCATCCGCTTGCCGTCACGCACTATGGTAAACACAACCCAGCCGAGGGCGGCAAGGCAGCCGACGATCGTCAGAGCCAAAGCAATCGGCGCGGGAATACCGTCAATGATCTCTACGGACTTTCCAGCAGCAGTAGCAATATTCATTAGGGTCCTCCTGAGGTTTGGTAAGTTTTACCAGAAACCGACCATGATGTCAAGCACCGGACATCCTCGACCTGCAGATGCGTTGCTTAAGCGATTCGATTCCCGCCGAGGTGCGTCTAAGGAAAGACAGCGATGACAAAGGAGACAATATGAAACCGAGCGTCGAACTTCGGTGGTTCTTCAACGGCACCTTCTCGCCCGGCGTGAAAGAGTGGTTCTGCGGCTCGAAGCTGTGCAGAGAAGAGAGAAGCCGTACCGACCATTATCTCGTCTTTCCCGGCTCCAACTCCGTGGGACTCAAGATCCGCGATGGCAGGAAGCTCCAGGTGAAGGCCAGGGTCAAAGCACCCGAACCGTTCTCGTTGCCCGGCGGTGTTATCGTCGGGCGCCTCGACTCGTGGGTCAAGTGGTCGAGCGACGACGCGGATGTGGCGGAGCGCCTTGCCGGCCTGAGATTCGGCGACCCGCTCTGGGTCTCGGTCGTCAAAGAACGTTGGCTGCGGCAGTTCCTGCTCGACGACCGGCAACTGGCCGAAGTCGACGCGGACAGCGAACCGGACCGCGGGTGCAAGGTTGAACTCGCGCGCGTCACTCCGCCGAATGCGAACTGGTGGAGTCTTGCCTTTGAATCGTTCGGCCCGACACCGCAGACTGCCGACGTCGCGCGCACCGCCGTCCACTTTCTCAAGCTCCTTCCCCGTGGCCTCGCCCTGACCGAACGCGACTCCATGGCCTATCCCGAATGGCTCAACCGCATCACGGGCGGCGCTCGCCCGGGCTCGGGTTAACCAGGCACCAGTACACGCTTGATAAGGATTCTTATCAAGCGTATTCTCTCGCTTGTCACTGTAAGTTCCGCGCTCAGCGCTCATTACTCGTAACTCGCTGGAAATGACACCCCCGCTGGGGGCCTCTCCCCAAGCCTTTGGCAGGCTCTTTGGCAGAGCCTCTGCTAAGGCCTTCGGCGAGGTCTCGGCCAAGCTCATTGGTCAAGCCTCTGGCAAGGTCTTTGCCCCGCTCTCTGGCAAGGTCACTCGTGAGGCCTCTGCTGAGGTCTCCGGTAATGACTTTGCCCCGCTCCGTGGCAGAGACTCTGGCAAGGTCCCTCCCAGACTCATTGGCGCGCTCTCTGGCAAGGTCTCTGGCAAAGCCTCTTCCAAGGCCTTTGGCAAGTTCTTTGGCAATGCCTCTGCCAAGCTCTTTGCTCCGTTCTTTGGCAGTACCTTTGCCCGGCCCCGACACCCGCCCGGCCAGGCGGCCGTCGATCAATATGGATTGCCATTTAGAATTGACCCACTTGTGCCACCGAAATCTTACCCCCCTTCCCCTTTTGCACCATCAAGAAGCAATCTGCCTTTTGGCCCCGAGATAATGCACCTACCTTCGCTCGGCCGTCTTCAAACCCGAAAAGAGGGCGGGCGCTTCGCGCCGCGCCGCGCTAAGTATCCGAATTTCCTCATTCTACAATCGACAATCGCCAATCTGCAATTCCCTTTCCGCCCCCCTCCCCCCCGACTGGGGGAATGGCTCCAAAAGCGACTCCAAAACCAATTCCAACAGATACTCCATAAGATACTCCGACAGAAACTCTGAGAGAAACTCCAAAAGAGGCTCCATCAGAGAATCCAACAGAGACTCCAAAAGAAGCTCCAAGAAAGACTCCGCGAGAAACTCCAAAAGATACTCCAACAGAGACTCCAAGAGAGAATCCAACAGAGGCTCCGACAGAAACTCCAAGAGAAACTCCAAGAAACACTCCAAGAGAAACTCCAACAAAGACTCCTTCAGATACTCCGTCATAGACTCCTTCAGATACTCCGTCATAGAATCTGTCATAGCCTGCTTTTCTCCCGTCTCGCGACCTCCGAAGTCTGCGCCCGCGCGAAGTCGGTCAACTGTGCCAATCGGTTCTCGCGACGTTTTCAAGTGACATCAACGTGCCTGCTTGACTTCGTGCATTCGCCGAATATCCTTGACCGCAATGGGAGCTTCATCTCCTGCGCTGGTGGCAGACCTTGTAGAGCGATTCTCTCGCGACCGCAAGGTCTTCCTGTCCCCTGACTACAAGGAAGAACAACTCCGCGCCGCTGGTCTGACAGTTCGCCGTTCGACCTTCGGCGTTCGCACTTTCCCTAGTGGGCCGGTCATCCACGAAGAATCGATCAAGGTCCGCCCTGAGCGAAGCGAGGTGCCGAATTACCCATCTGTTGACTTCGGAGCTCTCTGGAGGTACATTTCGTTGCACTACGAGGAGAACAATGGACACAGTTGCAACCCGAGGTAAGACCGACGTTGAGTTGGAGCGGCGTATAGTCAGCGACCCCAAGGTGATGGCGGGGAAGCCCGTCATCCGCGGTACGCGGTTGACGGTTGACCATATTCTGAATCGCCTTGCGCACGGCGACAAAGCTGAAGACATCCTGGCTGAGTACACCTACCTGCAGCCGGATGACATCCGGGCCTGCCTGTTGTTTGCGTCCCGGTGCATGGAAGATGTCTCCTGCCTGTCGGTCGCAGCGCCGGCTTGATGAGATTCCTGGTAGACGAGTGCTGCGGTCCGGTGGTAGCGAAGTGGCTCCGGGAGCAAGGGCACGACGCCCGCCGGGTCGCGGATATCTCGCCGGGACTCGACGATGCCGACGTGCTTGAACTCGCGCATGCCGAAGACCGCATTCTGATTACGAACGACAAGGGATTCGGTGCGAGGGTCTTCGAGAAAGGAGCCCCGCACAGCGGGGTCATCCTCCTCCGGCTGGCCGATGAACGACCGCCGGTCGCGGTCAGAGTCTTGTCCGGCGTTCTAGAGCAGTTGGGAGCCGAAATTCACGGCCGGTTCGTCGTTGCCACTGAGCGGCGCGTTCGTCCCGGCCGCGGGAAGCCAGAACCGTGAGCTGAAGACGCAATGACGCCCGATCCGCGTCCGCACTTCTCAATGGGAACGCCCGCGCCCGACGCCATCAAACGCCTGGTCGACCGCTTCGACCAGAACCGCGACGCCTACCTTTCCGGCAGCTACAACGAGACCCAGCTCCGCCGGGAGTTCATCGACCCGTTCTTCGAGGCTCTGGGCTGGGATGTAGAGAATAGGCAGGGCAGCGCCATGCCCTACCGTGACGTCATCCTCGAATACACGCTGAAAGCATGCCCTGAGCGAAGTCGAAGGGTCGGCGGCGCGACCAAAGCGCCGGACTACTGCTTCCGCATCGGCGGCATGCGCAAGTTCTTCGTCGAGGCCAAGAAACCCTCGGTCAAC
>JAPLUO010000210.1 GCA_026397595.1 Caldifarciminota bacterium | reverse complement strand
GGGTTGATGGTCGGCAACTGGTCGCGATCCCGACAGAGGACGTCGGCCATGATGAAAGCATCATCGGGGTCGGTCTTGTTACCTGAGGAGCGGTAGCGAAGCCGGTAGCCGGGCATCCGACTGGGCTCCATCAGGTAGCCGATGAAGTCCTGGGCCAGGAGGAAGTCCACCAGGCGCTGATTCCGGTCCTCAATGATGAACAGCACGTCCCCGGGTGTAGGTGCGGGCTTGTCCTTGCCGATATGGCGGCGGATGGCATCCGACAGAGTCAGAAAGCCCTTGAGTGTATTGGCGATGACCAGCGACTTGAGAACTTCGCCGGGGCGGGTCAGCAGCGTGACGGTGTGGCTTTCAACAGCCCAGTCTATACCAACGTAAAGCATTCTGGTCTCCTTTCAGGGGTGGCGAGAAGATGGTGGCCTTGGTGGGCAGTTAGCCTTACTAATGAGAGCAGGAAATGTTTGTCATTCTGAGGCGTTCGACGCCGAAGAATCTTCGCTGCGCTCAGGGTGACAGGGTATAAGGTGTGACATCAAGAACTGTCAAACATTTCATGCTCGGCGTAATAGTAGGACCATCAAGGCGCGGCATGACCGGATGGTCGAGAATCGTTCATCGTTGGTTGGCCTCAGCGGCCCCCGTCGGGCAGTACGGCGGAATCGTACATCGTCCATCGTTGAGGACGCCCTCGGCTGACGGCCAACGACTAGTGAGGAAGCAATGAACCGACAGGAACCGACCGGCAGGAGAACTACTCCGACCTGGACCGACATTCGGAGAAAGCTGGCACAGACCGACATGGACTACGTGATCGGGGTAGTGAAGGCGCTCTTTGACTTCTCCAAGGAGAATCGCACGTTTCTCGCCTCACGTCTGTTTCCTGAAACGGATTGGTCGGCTCTACTTGAGAAGTGTCGGAAGCAGGTCAGGGAGGCGGTCTTTCCGGTCGCTCCCCGGCAGATTCGTCTCGGCGACGCCCGCAAGGCCATCAGTGCCTACAAGAAAGCCACGTCGGACTTGGCCGGCACTGCGGAGTTGATGCTTGTCTATGTGGAAAGCGGCACCGAATGTGCGCAGAGCTACGGCGAGGACTCCGATTCATTCTACAACAGTCTCACATCAGTGATGGAGGAACTCCTCAAGATACTCTGCGATGAACGCAACCGCCGGCTCTTCGAGCGACTGCGAGAACGGGTGTGTGACTTGGAACGAAAGGCAGGCGACACCGGCTGGGGCTACGGTGAACGCATCAGCGACCGCCTTGCCGAGGCCGGTCTTCTGGACAACGAAAACGCTGGACCGGACCACCCCGCTGTTTCAGGCACGAAACCCGACGGGTGACTCCGGCCAACGATGAACGTTGAACGCCTTCCGCCGAAGCAACGCGGCCGGCTGACGGCCGACGGCTTGCGGCTCACAGCCGACGCCCGGCCGGAACCTGGGTTACGGGGTTGACTCGTGTCCGAAGTGTAGTAGGATTTCAGTGATGGTAAAGATAGACGGCACCATTAACGAGATGCTTCATCTTCCCCGTGAATCCAGGGCGCTTCTTGCTGAGAAGCTTCTTGAGAGCTTGGACTATGAGGAAGGCTTCGAAGTCAACCCGGCGTGGATGGACGAGATAGGGCGGCGCTGTCGGGAAATCGACGACGGGGCAGTAGCTCTTTCCTCGAGCGAGCGGGCATTCGAGGAACTCGACAGTAAGCTCGGATGAGTCCGGTCGAGTTCCACCCGGCAGCACGCGGGGAACTCATCGAGTCCGCACAGCACTAGCAGGCCCAGAGTCCTGGTCTCGGACGGCGCTTCGCCTTGGCCGTGCGTGATGCGGTCAATCGGATTCAGGAGTTCCCGCTACTATACCCGGTTCTCGAAGACGACGTCCGCCGTTGCCGGGTTCTCCGTTTTCCCTACGGCGTCGTGTACCGCACCAAGCCGGAGCGCATAGAGGTCTTGGCTGTCATGCATCTGCACCGGCAACCTGGGTATTGGAGGCCCCGCACCGGGCAGGATTGAGACCAACGAGCACTGGCGCCGGGAGTGTACTTTGTGGAAGAGGAACCTCAAGCCACAAACCTCAAGCATTCCGGAAGGTCATCTTGCAGCGGTAGCTGCCTTGGAGTGCGGCAGCAGGGCTGCCGCCTTTCGGGACTCCGGGCACCGAAAAGCGGGAGCCGCGCTCCCGCAGTCCAAAGGCCTATCCGAATCGGCCGGAGATGTAGTTCTCGGTGTCGGGTTCTTTGGGGTTGGTGAAGATCTGTTTGGTCGTGCCGAACTCTTTGAGCACGCCCAGTAGCATGAAGCCGGTGTGGTCGGAAACGCGGGCCGCCTGCTGCATGTTGTGAGTCACTATGACAATCGAGTAGCGGTCCTTCAGGCTCCGCATCAGGTCTTCGATGTGGAGCGTGGCAATCGGGTCGAGCGCGGAGCAGGGCTCGTCCATCAGCAGGAC
>JAPLUO010000288.1 GCA_026397595.1 Caldifarciminota bacterium | reverse complement strand
AGCATGTCAAGTACGCGGCGGCGTGACCAACTGTCCAATACTTTCTGCTCCCCGTAATAACTGCTCACTGCTATCTGCTAACTCGCTGCCATCGGCAGCGTCGCGTCAGGAATCACCTATCGTGTCACCGCGATTCCACTGCCGGGCGGTGAATCGAATCATCTTGCCACACGGCATTGTGCCTCCGAATCCGGGCGGAATCAAGCGGGCGCACGGGCGCTCCGCGCCCGAATCACCAGTTCCCAGTTGGCAGTTTGCAGTGACGGAAGGGGCCTGCGAGCTACGGGTGGCGGGCGGTCAGCGCGTGCGTCGCTCGATGCGGGCCCGGGACTACTGCAGGACCGCGAGCAGGTCACGCTGGCGCACCGCGCCGGCAAGGTGCCCGCTCTCGTCCACCATCGGTATGGCCCGGAAGCCGTACTGGGCGAACTCGCGCGCGGCATCGGCCAGCGAGTCGCCGGGCCCGAGGGTAACGAGTTGCTTCGTCATGAATGAGGCAAGCACGGCCTCGGGCTTCGCCTGAATCAGCTCCCGGATGTCCACCACGCCAATCAGGCCGTTCTCCGGGTTCACGATGTAGACGTACATCACAACGTCGTACCGGCGGGAGCGGTCGCGGAACCGGGTCAGCGCTTCATCCACGGTGGCGGTTTCAGACAGAGCCAGTATTCGGTCGGTGGCGACCGAGACGAGCTTCACTTCGTGCTGGGAAAGTAGGTTATGCACCTTGACCCGGACGGGTTCCGGCAGGCTGCCCAGCAGGCTTTCGGCCTCGGGTCGGGGCAGGATTTCCAGGATGTCGGAAATCTGGGCCGGGGCCATTGTGTTGAGCAGTTCGACGATGCGGTCGTAGCGAACCGTGGCGATAAGCTGCCGCTGGACCCGGGGCTCGGTTTCCTCCAGTGCGTCGGCCGCGGTCTCGGTATCAAGTGTGTTGAAGACCGCCATTCGTTCGTCGCCGCTCAACTCTTCGAGGATGTCGGCCAGGTCGGCCGGATGGATGTCCGCTATCTTCTCACGGGTGATGTTGAGCTTGACGTCGCCTTTGAGACGGTCAATGTCGAGGGGGAGCGGCTGGACATAGCGCCAGGACAGGAGCGTCATGTCCTTGGTCCCGCCGTAGAGGATTCGCGCCAGCCATTCAAGATGCAGCCGGCGCAGCATCCCGGCTTTGCTCACGTCCACGTGAACCACGTGCATCCTGCCGTCCGCGCACAACAGGTGGATGTCGTAGACGACCTCGACTTCGGACTCGTCCGTGTCGATTATCCGCTTGTCGAGAATCATGTCCTTGATGAGGACGCGGTCCGGTTCCTGCTGGAATTCCTTGAAGTCGGTCTCGGCGGAAGCGTTAACAACCGTTCTGGCGGCGTCTATCGTCTTGACGCAACTGAAGGGTATCGCCAGCCGCGGCCGGCCAAAGGAACGACGCACCACCAGATTGATGACTTCCGGGTACAGGCCGCCCATCTTGATTTCCAAGTCATCGAGGTGGCCGATTACCCGCCCCGGGTCCAGCATTACCTTGTCCCCGACCAGTTGGCTGATGAAGAAGAACTCGGGCGAACGGCGCGCCGCGGTACCGGCAGCGGGACCCTGAACCTGACTCATGACTCACCGTCCCGGGGCAGGTGCATATTCATTACTTCTTTAGCAGCGTGAAGAACTTAAAGAAGAGTATCCCGACCAGGAAGATCAAGTAAAGCCTTAACAACAGCAGGGCAAAGCTCACCATGCGCGTCATCTTGGTCTTGGGCTTTGCGTAACGCCGGTTGATTTCCGATATGTGCTCGGACTGGCGGGCGAGGAACAGCCTCAGTCCCCGGGGTAGCAGATTGCCCAGCTTGACTGCCATAGTTACTTCACTGCCTTCTCCGCCGTCGAAGCCCTGGTGCTGGAGTCCCGGCTGTCTGCGATTCCATGTTACTTGAAGAGGTTCGGAAACAACGCGCTGATTGCGTACAGTGTGGAGAGAACGACGATGGCAATGACGATTGTGACGCTGATGACGTTCTGGCCGGTTGTGTTCTTGTACTTCCCCATGATTTCCTCGTTGTTCAGCAGCAGGATGAGGAATACCAGGGCCGCGGGCAGCAGCGTAACGGCAATCACCTGCACGAAGAGAGTAATGAGCACGAGGGGCGCGCTGGGTATCAGCACGACAATGCCGGCGGTGACCACCGCCAGCATGTAGCTGACGTAAAACCAGGGTGCTTCCCGAATCTTGTTGTTCAGTGAGTGGGCCCAGCCGAAGACTTCGCCAAAGGCCCAGGAACTCGCCAGCGATATGCAGATAGCCCCGAGGAATCCGGCATCGAACAGACCGATAGCCAGGAACGTACCCAGGTACTTGTTAATTCCCATGAGCATGTTGGAGGCCTGCGCCGCGCTGCTGATGTCAACTCCATGCAGGAGCGTGCCGGTAACGATGAGGACGAACACGGCGACAAGCACCGTGAACATCGAGCCGACGAACGTGTCGAGCTTGCCCCAGGGGATGTCCTTTTCCTGCATGCCTTTGTCAACTACGGCGCTCTGCTGGAAGAAGACCATCCAGGGCGCGATGGTCGTGCCGATGTTGGCCATCAGGAAGAAGAATATCTGGTTGTTGAACCCGCCCGGGAAATTGGGAATGATTCCGGCGTGAATGACGTCCTTGAAAGATGGATGGACGATGAAGGCGCAGGGGATGTAGACCAGGTTGAATGCGCAGAAGAGAAAAGCGAGCTTCTCCCATGTCCAGTATCGCCCCTGCAGCACCATCATGAACATTATTATCGAGACGACGATGACCGTGAGCCATGGTGGAACACCGAAGATGCCAAGCGCGGCGGTCATGCCGATGAATTCGGTGACCAGGGTCAGCCAGTTCACGAGAATAAGGTCGAGCAGGGAGAACCAGCCCCAGAACGGACCGAAGGCGTCGAAGATGGCCTCGGCGTGGCCCCGCTTGGTCACCGCACCCAGCCGGACCGTCATCTCCTGGACGAAATACGCGACCGGGCCCAGTATCACGAGAAACCATATCAGGTTATAGCCGTAGCGAGCCCCGGTTGCCGCGTAGGTCGTAATCCCGCCCGCGTCGTTGTCGGCCAGCATGACGATGATACCCGGCCCGGCGATGGCCAGGAAAATGGCCAAGCGCTTAGAGACCTGACGATAGAGGTAGAACAGCCTTGGCGCCAGGCCCATGGCTGGTCTGCGGGAGTGCGTAGCGGCGCTCTTGCTCATGCGAGGGCTCGGGTTTGCACAAACGAGCTTGAAACCGGGATGCCCGGCGTCGCGCGCCGGAGAGGATTCGGGATTCTATTCGTCTGTGACATGGCTAACCTCGACCTCGGCGCTCCTGCCGGCTGCCGGGCGAACCGCGGGCTAAATCGGACGGAAACGCGGAACGTCCCGTCGCACCGGTGGTGGTTGCGCCGGGCTACTGTCGTCTGAGTCTTCGGTCATTTACGCTCCGAGTTAAGTTGCTTCTAGAAACGACCTCACGGTCGATGCAAGCGGGAATACTACTCCTTCTTGGCGCCGAGTCAAGCTCACTTGCAGGTTCACTCGTAGGTTGCCGCCGCCGCGTTCGGCGGTATAATCCTCCACCATGAAAAGAGCTACGATGCCCGATGAGTTCAGGAGAATCGACCCGTATAAGTTGACGGATAACGTCTTCAAGCTGATTGACAAGGACTGGATGCTCGTGACTGCCGGCACGCCCGAGCGGTGGAACACGATGACCGCAAGCTGGGGCGGGCTGGGTATCCTCTGGAACCGACCGGTCTCGTTCGTCTTCGTCCGGCCCACGCGCTACACGTACGAGTTCATGGAGAAGGACGAGCGGTTCACGCTTTCGTTCTTCCCGAAGAAGTACCGGAAGGCGCTGGTCTTCTGTGGTTCGAAGTCGGGCCGCGATTACGACAAGGCGAAGGAGACCGGGCTCGCGCCGGTGACGCCGTTCAAGGACGCGGTGACGTTCCGCCAGGCTCGGCTCGCCCTCATCTGCCGCAAGCTCTATACGACCGACCTCGACCCGGCGCGGTTTCTCGACCCGCAGATTGACACGAACTATCCGAAGAAGGACTACCACCGCGTGTACATCGGCGAGATTACGCGCTGCCTGGTGAAGTAGGCAACATGGAGACTTACCACAGCCGCCATCCGGATAAGGCAATCACGAGTCCGGCCGAGCTCGCCGAGGTCGTATCCGGCCAGAAGTTCTTGACGCTGGCCTTGTGCGCTGAGAACCGGCCGTATCTCGTCACCATCACCCACGCCTTTGACACGGAGCGCAACTGCTTCTATTTCCACTGCTCACCGGTCGGCCGTAAGGTTGATCTCATTCGGGCCAACCCACAGGTCTACGGCCAGGTCCTCGAAGACCGCGGGTATCTGGCCGGCCAGTGCGACCATTCCTATCGCACCGTTCAGTTCGACGGCCGGGCCGAGATGGTCTCTGACCCGGAAGAGAAACTGCACGCCCTCAGACTGCTCATCGAGCGGCTTGAGCCGGAACCGGAGCCGGTCAAGGCGCGGTTGCTCAAGCCGGCGCGGCTGGATGGAGTCGCCATCGTCCGGGTGACGGTGACCGGCTGGAGCGGCAAGAAGAACGGCTAGCATTAGCTTGACTAATTTCAATCCGGACATAAGCTGAAGCGGATGAATCAGAAGACGATACTTGTGGTCGACGACAACCTCGGCTTTCGGCTGATGCTGCAGAAGCTGCTGGAATCGGCCGGTTATCGGGTTATCACCGGCGAAGAGGGGCAGTCCGCGCTCGAGGCGGCGTGGGACTCCCGCCCCGACCTGGTCGTCTCGGACATGGACATGCCGATTAACGATGGGTATAAGACAATAGAAATGTTCCGCAGTGACCCGGACCTGCAGGTGCCGATGATCATCGTATCCGGTGTAGTCGACGTACGCGACACTAGGCTTGTCCTCGACGCCGGCGCGAGCGCCTTCTTCCCGAAGCCGGTAGACCAGGCCGCGCTGCTCGCCCGGATTGCCGAACTGCTCCCGGAGAGTTGAATTCCGGTCCGGCCGGCGCCGTCAGCGGAGCCGGCCAAGACAACTGACCGCAGAGGTTGAGTGATGTTGAAGACATACTGCATTCGCGATAGCCGGATTGTCGAGGCCCCGGAAGGGCCGATAATGGTCTATGTCGCGCCCGACGAAGCCGAACGCCGGTTCCTGGTCGAATCCTGCCGGATTGACGAACACACCCTTGCCTCCGCGTTCGACCCGGACGAACTCGCTCGCCTCGAATTCGAACCGGACCATGTCGCGCTCATCTTCAAGCGGCCACGCAACTACTCGGGCCGGGACGGCGCGATGTTCAAGGTCGCGTCTTGCGGCGTCTTTCTGTTCCGCGACCGGCTGATTATCGTCCAGACTGAAGACCTGTCGCTCTTTGAAGGGAAGCAGTTCCTCCGGGTCGCGACCCTGCCCGAAATCCTGCTCAAACTCATTTACCGTTCCATCTTCCACTTCCTTGAACACCTGCGGATAATCAACTCCATCTCGGCCGAGCTCGAACAGAAGATCAACCAAGCGATGGAAAACCGCCACCTCATCAACCTCTTCGGTCTCGAGAAGAGCCTCGTCTACTACGTCGCCTCAATCAACTCCAACGGCACGGTCATCGAGAAGCTGAAGCTGAATGCCGGCAAGATCGGGTTCTCCGCCGAAGAGGGGGAGTTCCTGGACGACATCATCATCGAGAACTCCCAGTGCAACAAGCAGGCTGAGATTTACTCGAACATCCTTGCCGGCCTGATGGACGCGCGGGTCTCCATCGTCAGCAACAACCTGAACGTCCTCATCAAGACTCTGAATATCATCACCATCGGCCTGATGGACGCGCGGGTCTCCATCGTCAGCAACAACCTGAACGTCCTCATCAAGACTCTGAATATCATCACCATCGGCATCATGGTGCCGACACTCGTGGTTTCCATCTTCTCCATGAACGTCAAGCTGCCCATCAGCGAGGCCCATCCTATGGCATTCTGGGTAATCATGGGCATCGCCGGGGCGGCGCTCGCAATCTTTATGTACTTCTGGTGGCGGAAGAAATGGTAGCCGCCGGCCCCGGACTTGACTGACGCCGATGCCGGGCTAGACTGCCCTGTTGTGGAACGCAGGCATATCCTGGTGGTCGAAGATGAACTCCCGACCTTGACCCTGTTGGAGAAGATACTGGTCTCCGCGGGCTATCGTGTAACCGGGGTTCGGGACGGACTGGGCGCGCTCAAGGCTGCCCATACCGACCCGCCCGACCTGGTCCTGCTTGATCTGATCATCCCGGGCATTGACGGCTACGGGGTCTGCGCCCTGCTCAAACGGGACAAGACTTTCCATGCCCCGATTGTCATCCTGTCCGGTCGGACCAAAGAAAAAGACATCCGGGCCGCGATCGATGTCGGTGCCGATGCGTTCATGACCAAGCCGTTTGACCGCCTGGCCCTGCTCGCCAAGATCTCCGAACTCCTTGCTGCCCGGCCACCGTCCGGGACGGAGGAATTGCCTTGACTCAAACCAAAGATCAGCTTCTCGCCGGGCTGAAGGAAGCAATCCTGACCGAGCAGACCGGCATCCAGTTCTACACAGTTGCCGCCGCCAATACGACCGACGCACAGGGCCGTGAGGTCTTCCAGCAACTGGCCCGGGACGAAGCCGAGCACCAGCGCTGGCTGCGTCGGCAGTACGGCCACCTCGAGGAGGGGACGCCATGGGAAACGTGGGATCCGGAGCCTGGCGCCGGCCTCTCCGGGCCCAGCCCGATTTTCTCGGATATGTTGCGATCGAGGATCGGCGAAGCGCACTGGGAAATGACCGCGCTTTCGGTCGGGCTTACACTCGAAGAGGCGACGGTTATCCGTTATCGGACGCTGGCGCAGGCCAGCGACCGACCGGAGGTACGGCGGTTCTTCGAGCAACTGGCGAAATGGGAAGAGTCCCACGCTGAGGCGCTGCGCCGGCAATCCAACCTGCTGAAGGAATCATACTGGCGCGAAGCCCGCTTCGCCCCGTTCTGACCTTCGTCCCCGGTCCCTGAACCCCGACCCCTGGTTCCTACTTCTTCGGCGCTCGGCTCAGGTCGGAAATCAGATTCCGCAGCACTCTCTCACCGTCGCGGACTTGTGCCTTGATGCTGTCGCCCTTGGTCCCCGGCTGATCGGCTACGGTTACGGTAAGCTGGCGCAGCCGGATCATCTCGGTGCGAATCTGCGTGATGAGTTTCGTCTGCGCCGGGCTCGGCTGGTCTTTGACAACCTGCCGTTTGACCAGGCTGAATCGCTGGTCGATCTTATCGATCTCGTCGGTCAGAACCGCGGCCACCTGGTTCTGGATGACTGCCTTCACCGTGTCGCGCCGGGCCTGGGTCGCCTGGCGGCTTGAGTCGCGCAACTGTAACTGGTGCTGTTTTTGGACCTCGGACCGCGTCCGCTTCGCCCGGCCGGAGTGGATGATGATGAACCCGACGGCAACGACCAGCACCAGCACGCCGGCAAAGAGGAAGACGGACGGGTTAACGGGTCGACTACCGCGGCGGACGCGCGCGCGCGCCCTCTGTCCGCAGGCAAAACACATTTCCTGGCCCTTATCGACCGGCTCGCCGCAGTGAACGCATTTTGGCACTATTTCCCTCCTATCCGATCAAGCTAAGGTCAATTTCGAACAGCGCCGTCGGCTGGGTGATACCGAACGACTCCAGCACCGACGGATGGACTTCCCCCAGCACGCCCCACTGTATTTCAGATTTCAGATTGCCGATTCCTGATTGAACGGGCGAGGCAAAAATCACGCCGCACCGGCCGTCAATAAACGGGGCACTCTTGTCTTTGGCCATCACGGTGAGCCGTAGCGACAGCCCGAGTTCACGAGCCAGCGTATCCAGCGCCTGCTTCGCGTCCGCGAACCCGGCCCGGGGCCCGGCGATGGCGACGCCGAGTCTGCGTCGCGTCCGCACGCCGGTCTCCATCTCCGCGGCCGGCTCAAAGCAGTCGCCGGCCTCGAATATCTGTTGCGGCATCTCCCGGGTCGTGTTCACCCGGAGAGTGCTCAGAAGCCCGGTGATAAGCTGCTCGCGTGCCATCGTCTGCTCGACGCTTATCGGGTTCTCAAGCCGCACGCGCGGTTCCCTGACCGCAAGGCCGAGCAGTTCGAAGTGCTCCTTCTCGCTGGTGAGCGCCGGGGTCATGATTTCAAGGAACCCAAGCCCGGTCATTACACGCCGCACGGTCGTCGAAAGCTCCTCTATCGGTTGGTGGCTACCCACGGTCATGCTCGGGACCAGCTTCGGTGTGATGTTGTGATATCCGTAGCCGATGGCCACGTCCTCGAAGACGTCGTACTCGTGCATGATGTCAGCCCGGTACGCCGGAATCCGAAGCACCAGCCTGCCGCCTTCGCGGTCCGCTCCCCGCCCGAGCCCATCTGTGGAATCTGTGGATTTCCACTCCGTGCCGTAGCGCATCCGCTCGAGCACCTTTACCATGTCCGGGATTTCCGCGCCGACTACTCGTTCCGCCGCCTTCGGATCAATCGTCATGGTCTGCGGGGAAAGATCGGGGGTCGTCTCTTTCGCGCCGTCCGGGTAGACGACCTGCACCGTCTCAATCTTCGCCCCAAGGTCAGCCAAGCCGGCGGCAATCACCGCCAAAGTCTTCGTGATGGCATTCTTGTCCGGCCCGGTCACGTCCACGAACAAGTTCCGGGTCTTCGGCGTTACCTTCGTCTCCTCGCTGTTGATGATAGGCGGCATCGAAAGCACCTTGCCGTCCGCGTCGCAGAGCAGCGGATACCGGGCAAACGACTGAAGCAGATGCTTGTACCCGGTACCCTTCGGGTGCTTCTCAAGAATCTCCTTGGGCGTTGCCTCGGCCATCCCCTCGGGCATGCCGAATAGTGGAATGAACTTCACGCCGTCGGGCGCGACCGCCGAATACTCGAAGTCCGGCTCGACCGTATCGAGGTCATACACGCCGATTGACGCGCGCCGCCGGTTCCGGCCCAAAGCCCAGTGCAGGTTCTCTTGCATCTTCATCACGGTCTTCACTGTCTCGTCGTCCATCGAGAGCCCGCGCACCACGCCGGCGACAATGAACGGCCGGATGCTCTCGAGCCCGGACCGCACGTTCACCTTGAACCCGGACGGCTCCATACGATACACGGGCAGGCCGGTCTCGATGCCGAGATAGCCGCGCAGCGCCCTCGCCAGCCCGGCCGCGTCGAACATGTCCGGCCGGACCGGCAGCAGGCTGATGCGGATTACCTCGGACGAGCCGACGTCAACCACCGTCTTACTGCCGCACCACTCGCACGCGCCGTTGAAACTCTCCTGCTCCAGCACCTCGGTCAACTGCCCGCACGTCTCGCAGCGGAACGCCGTAACGCTGGCCGTGCCCTCAACGTTGTTGCCCAGTTGCTCAAGCGCAGCCACCAACTCGTCCCGGCCCAAGCTCTTGCCGATGAGCCGCGTGAGCGTCGCCGTGGCAATACTAATTACAGGCACGTCCGCCTCCGGGCGATTTCAGATTCTAGATTGCAGATTGCAGATTGCAGAAGTCCGGTCCGACTTCGCACTTCTAGCTTCTGAATTCTAGCCTCTAGCTTCTGACTTCGCCTCATCCCGAGAGTCTGGGCGAAGTCGAAGGGTCTTCTCACGACAGATTGCAGAAGTCCGTCCCGGCTCGGCACTTCTAGCTTCTGACTTCGTCTCATCCTGAAAGCCTCGCTCTGCGAAGCCAATCAATGTCCGCCAGGTACAGTTTGCGGATGTCGTCCAGTCCGAATCGCAGCATGGCGATTCGCTCCACCCCGCCGCCCCAGGCCAGCACCGGCACCTTGCAGCCGAGCGGCCGCGTCACCTCGGGCCGGAATACGCCGGACCCGCACATCTCAATCCAACCGAGCTTGCCCATCTTCGCAAACACCTCGGCGCTCGGCTCGGTATAAGGGAAGAACGACGGCCGGAATCTTACTTCCTCCGCGCCCATCTTCTTGTAGAATGCCTCGAGCGTACCGAACAACGTCGCGAGCGTCGCCTGCTCGTCAATGATGATGCCGTCAATCTGCATGAACTCGGCAAGATGCGTCTGGTCCGTCGCCTCCCGCCGGAACGTCTTACCGATGCAGAAGACCTTGCGCGGCGGGTTCGGGTTGGCCGCCAGCGCGCGGATGGAAGCCGAGGTCGTATGCGTTCGCAGCACCAGTTGCCGCGCCTTCTCGATATCCCACTTGTACCGCCAGCCGGTCGAGCCGGTGTCGCCGCCGTTCTCGTGTGTCCGGGCAATCGCCTGTACGAGCTTGTCGTCCGGCAGCCGGCCGCACTTCGGCTCGGCCATGTAGAACGTATCCTGCATCTCGCGCGCCGGATGGTCCTGCGGCTGGAACAGCGCGTCGAAGACCCAGAACGCCGTATCAACCGTCGGCGACGCCACCTCCTCAAACCCCATCTCGAAGAACGCCTGCCGAATTTCCTGAATCACCCGCTGCAACGGATGCTCCTTGCCCGGGTACTTCGGCGCCGTCGCCAGGCCCGGGTCGTACTTCCGGAATACGACATCACCCCAGTTGCCCTTGTGCCGTATCAGCATTTCGGGCGTCAATTGGTTGACCTCGATGGCCTGCTCAATGCCGCCCGCCTTCAACGTCGCGCCCGCCTCGGTCAGCGACAACTTCCGATTCACGCGCTTCTTCCGCTTCAGCAGTTCGTTCCTGCCCTTGAGCAGTTCCAGCGCCGCCTTCACGTCAACGCCCGCTGCCGCCAGTTCAGATTCCGTGGCCCGCCCCATCTCCGCCAGTTTCTCGACGAACGATTCGTCAGCACCCTTGGCATTGAGAGCGGCTTCTCCCGTCTGGGTAAGGAACAGGTGGTCAAAGAACGAGACCTGCAATCGGTTGCACCAACCCTTCCTCAGCAGCCACTTCACCTCGGCACGGACATCGTCTTTGCCGAGGCGTCCGGGCAGCTCGACGAGCTCTGCCTTCTCGTCCGTCTTCTTGAGTCCGAGCGCTACCAAGGCCTTGCGTTCGGGAAAGCCCTTTGCCGCCTCGCGGCCAAGGTCGGTCAGGCTGAACTCCTCCAGAGATTCCTCAACGATTGTCACCAGTCCCCGCTGTGCCAGCATGGTCGCGCCGGCCATGACGAGCGACTGGTCGGTCCCGGTCTGCTCCACGATGTCCGCGACCGACACAACCTTGCCCGGCTCCAGCGCGGCAAGGATGCGGTATTCCAGTTCCGGCAGTCTTGTCATGGCCGCCTCAATATGCCGGATTCCGAGGGAAAGTCAAGGAAGAGCCGTCCGAAAGCAGCCTGGCGGGCTAGGGAAACTGCGGCCTCGACGCAAGTAGAACAGCTACTGCGGTTGCCCTCACTGCGAGCGAGGAATCCGCCAGCGCTGCGGTGGCAATCTTGTCTATGTCAGGTTGGCGAAGGCGTCCGAGCGCAATCAAGGCGCGAGCCCGAACCGTCTCTTTATGGTCAGTCAGCAGCGTTCTGGCCGCGCCGGCGCCTCGCGCATCGCCCATTTCTCCCAGCCCATAGGCGACCGCCTCTCGAACCCCTACATCCGAGTCCCGCGCGCAGTTCGCGAGCGAGTCAAGATACTCGGTCGCGTGCAAGTCGCCGAGTGCGTTTGCGGCCGCTTCTCTGACGGACTCATCCGAAGAGCGCAGTCCTGCCGCCACTGTGGGTAACTTCTGCTTCTCGCCCAGGCTGACCAGCGCCGCTGCCGCTTCGGTACGCAAGAGGTCGTGCTCGCCGTTCAACTCGCGACGAACACGGTCTGCCATCCCGCTTTCACCCAGGACCGCGCACATCACAATGTAGTTCCAGATGACGTAGTCGTTTGTCTCCAGGTAACCCATCGCGCGTGTGAGTTGGAGCATCGACTTGTCGCGGAGTCGAGCCGCAGATTTGAGCATTTCGGCCCGCACGGCCGGGTGGTCGTCAAGCATCATGGGGGCGAGCTCGGAGGCCGTGCTGTCTCGATTGTATCGTGGAAGAGCATAGACGGCGGCACAGCGTATGTAAGGACTACGGTCGTCCAGCGCCGATCTGACCGACGTGAACAAGGGCGCTAACGCCAACTCGCCGCAAGCTCCGATCGCACAGACAACTACCTGCTCATCTTCGTCCTTCAAGGCGGACATGAGGACCGTTACGGCAAGGGCTGAATCATGTGTCCCGAGCAGGCTGTCGTATCGCCGCAGTGCGTCGGTCGCCCCGCGCAGTCGTCGCTCCGCCGAGTAAAGCTGCACCTGGAGCCTCAGCACTCCGGTATCATTCGGGCAGCGACGTGCCAGCGCTTTTACCAACACGCGCGCGGAATCGTACTTACATTCATCCAGAAGACGGGAGGCGGTTCTGCGCCCGGCTGCCACGTCCGGGCCGCAACCGGCAACCCAGACGAGGACGGCAATCGCAGCGGCGCGGGCGAGCGTGTTCAATCGGACTCAACGATTGCGAAGAACGGTTTCAGTTCGCGGTAGTGGCGATCGAACACTTCCAGGTTGGCGGCAGGGACTGCTGCCGCGATGTCCTTCATCTGCCTCAGGCGCTTGCGTATGGCACTGGCCATGGCGTTCGTCGTTTGAGAACGAATCGCGCGCTTGGCCTGTTCGCCGGTCTGTTCCATACCTACCGCCCATGCGCAGACCGCAAGGCGGTAGAGCATCGCCCGAAAGAACGGCCAGTCGACACCATTGGCGGCAAAGACGCTGTCGACACCTTCAACCTCCGGAACCCATTCGATGGTTGCGGCCAGAACCTTGGCCGCATCGTCCCGTGCCCGCAGGCCTTCGCCTTTCGACGCCCCGTGCCAACTCACGTGCGCGACGACTGCGGGGAGAGCCCGGGCAAATCGCGCAACGTCGTCCTCGGTGAGCGGCGCGAACGACTCGGCCGGCACGCCGGCCACCGCTTTTGGCGCCGTCTTTTTCCCGCCGCAAGCGGAACTGAGCAACGCGGCCACTGCTACGGCAAATGTTAGCAGCCTGACCATCACTCCCCCTTCTTCCGATGTCTTTCGAAAATCTCGATCTCGCTGATGGCGTGACGCGTATCCTCTGCCATTACCTCGGCTGAGCCGGCAAGCTGGGGATCTCCTGCTTTCTTCAGGAAGATGGCCGCGGTATCGAGCAACAGTACCGCCGAGCGCAGCCCTTCAAGGTTTCTTGCATCCACCGCCTGGTCGGCGTGAAGCTGGGCCTGGTGGTAGAGGATGATGCCCTCGTCCCGCACCAGGCCGTGCTCCTGAGCCTGTGTTCGAGCCCGCTGGAAGAGGCTGTCGGCACGTTTCTGATACTTGGGGTCGCGGAAGTAGGCGACCGCCATGTCGGTCAGCAGGGAAACCGCCCTGCTGTGCTGGCCGCTGTCCGAAAGTATTCGCATGGCGGTGTCGTAGCACGCGGCCGCTGACTCAAGGTCAGCCTCATAGTTGTACCCTTCGAAATCGTACGCCCGGTCCGAATAGACCGTGCCCATATTCTGGAGGGCCGCGGCCATTCGTATCCCGAGTTGGTGCTGCCTGCCCATCTCAAGCGCGCCCCGGAAATAGTACATTGCCGAATCATACTCATGGAGGTCGCGTAGCTTACAGCCGTTGACGTTGAGGCGCTTGGCTTCGGCGTTGGAGCGGTCAACGGGAGCGCGTTTGGTGTGCTTGGCCGGTGCGGACTGTACCCGGCCGCAATTGCAGGGCAGCATGACGGAAACAAACAGGGCCGCCGCGATGCACAATCGGTGCATCGAGACATGCGGTTTCTCACGCAGACGATCGCCAACCATAGTAGTGCAAATATGCCGGAAACCGAGGGAAAGTCAAGGAAGTAGGCGCATGGCGAGTTACCAGTGACCAGTTGGCAGTTGGCAGTGGCAGAGGGTGGCCTTAGCTTCCTTGTTCCCACTTTGCCATTTCACCTTTCCACTTCGCTCAGGCCAAAGCTCTCGTCAAAGCTCCCGTGAACGCTCCCCGGAAAGCGTCTTCGAGGCCGTCTTCGAAGGCGTAGGCAAACGCGTGATTCAGAACATCGGCAAGAGCTTCGGCCATCGCTTCGCGACAAGCTCGCGCACAAGCTCGCGCCAAAGCTCCGTCCATTGCTCAACTCAAACTTCGGTTCAGAATCCGGTCTCAACCTCAACCTAAACCTTAGCCTATTCCTCAGTCGAAGTCCTCTTCGATTGCTGCCCTGGGGGTAGGGGAGGGTAGAAGGCGGAAATTGTGAATAGTGAGTTGAGAATAGGGAGGTTAGGATACTTTTCGGCCGGTCGTGGAATGTATGCTATAGTATACATACGGAGACCCGAGAACGAGCCGCAAGTCATCGGCCGTCCCCGCCCGTTGTTCGCCATCAGCAACTCCTTTGGTCACTGGACACCGGTCACTGGTAACTGGTGCCTCGCGACGCAGCGCACCCGCGCTTGATTCGGCGGCGAAAGGAGGCTATATTGATTCAACAAACGCGAGGTGAAACGTGAAGACACTTGATGAAGTGGCCGAAGTGACAAAGGAACTGCCTGAGGAGTTGCAGTCCGAGGTCAGGGACTTTGCGAAGTTCCTGAAGGAATCCAAGGCCAGCCCTAAACGGACCAGATTTCGGTTGGACTGGGCCGGCGCCGGCCGTCACCTGAGGGGCAAGTTCACGTCCGTCGAACTCCAGCATAAGGCCCTCGAGTTGTGGGGCGACTGACCGTCAAAGCCTGCCCGCTGTCGAAGCCGCAAGCCGTGAGCCGTCCTGCCTGCAAACTGCAAACTGCAAACTGGTCACTCGCCGCTGCGTGCGCATTTGACAAGCGCCTGCCGCTGTCCTAAGATGCAGTCTATGCTAACACAAGGTCGCCCGGCCTTGACGGAGATGAACTAGACAAGATGGCCCCGAGACCCGTATGACTCCCGAACCGGTAGTGACTTCTCAAGACCCCGCGACTGTTAGGAAGGCAGCGTGAGACACTTCGCGTATCGATTGTCATTCGTGGCGGCGATGCTTGTTGCCTTCACGGGCTGCGAACGGCCTGCTAAGACTCCCGAGGACCTTGTGCGGCGGTATGTGTCGCTTGCTCAAGGTAGCTCCATGCGCGGCTACGCGGCCCGCTACGGCCTTCTGTCCATAGACTCCAAGAAAGTTGCGTCCCGAGATG
>JAPLUO010000368.1 GCA_026397595.1 Caldifarciminota bacterium | reverse complement strand
TGATTATTGACACGGCTGAGCCGATGGCTAACAGCCTACGGTCAACAGCTAACGGCCATGAGATAGGATGCGAGGCTCTTCGGAGCGGTAAGCCGTGAGCCGTAGGCAGATAGCGGGTCGAGGCCAGCCACCCGCGGTTCGTTCGGCGTTACTTCGTACATCGCTGGCTTCGGGAGCCCCTGTCGGACAGTGTATCGTTGGTACGGAGACCGAGGGCCGACGGTACTGCATTGACCGCGCCCGACTGGCTCGATAGAATGAAGGTATGAGGAAGAAGTCCCTGACTCAGCGGACGCTGTCGCTGCTGTTAACCGGAAGAAGCCCCAGGGCACGTCAGTACGCCGGCAAGCACGTCCTTGTCGTGAGTGACGAGGTCGTGCTGTTGAGGAAGCGGCGCGAGGACATCTGGCGAGACATCGACGTACTCAAGCGGAAGCACGGGGAGATGCCCGTGGTCGCATTCGTCCCGTGTCCTGGCCTCTCCTACATCCTGTGCGAACGGTAGCAGGATTTCCTTTCCGGCTCGTCGGCAAGGAGTACCTCGGCACAATCCGGCGTCCCTATGCAACGGTTCTCATTCAGGCAAGTAATTCCGGGATAATTCCGGGGACACAGTAAATGATTATTGACACGGCTGAGAAGCGAGGAGAGCCACGCGCCGCTTCGCGGCGAGTTTGCAGTGACCAGTTGAATAGACAAGCACCACGAGCACTCGACAGGATACTCGCTTTGGGCGAGAAGGCATCCCGTTACAGCGAAGCCGCCCTTGCCCGAAAGGTCGGCGTGTCGCGTGAGCGCATCCGTCAACTGAGGGCTCACCTTCCCCACAAGCCGGTCAACAGGCTGGCCGGTGAATTCGACTACGGCGTCGGAGCCGAACGCGCGTTCTACACAGCGATGCGCCGGGGCATCGACCAGCTCGTCGCGCTGGTTGACGTGCGTGGTGACGATGAGTGCTGGCCCTGGTTGGGCTGCAAGGCCAATGGCTATGGGGTTCTCCGCCCTGGCCGCCGGTATGTCCACAGGCTGATATACGAACGCGGGCATGGGCCGATCCCCAAGGGAATGCTCGTCGTCCACAAGCTCGGCGGCCGTCCGTGCTGCAATCCGCGACACTTGGTGCTGGCGACGGGACGCGAGAGAGCGTGGCGAGCTTGCCAAGACGGGGCTCAGGTCAATGTCTCGGACGAGCTTCGCAGGATGACCCCGGCCAGGCTGTTGGCGATTCGACGCGCCTATGCGAAACTGCCGAAGGTGAAGGTGCGTCGGCACGGCCGGACGTTCGAGCAGGTTGCCTTCGGATGCACCAAAGCGCTTGCCGAGCGGTTCGGGATAGAGAACAGAAGGCTGGTCGTCGACATAGCGACCGGGAAGTCCGGCTCCTGGATACTCTCCAAGAATCAGGGACAGTCACGTGCTTGATGACGGCGGCAAGGCGCGGCGGGTATCGTTCATCGTTGGTTCGTACATCGTTACATCGAGGGACTCGTGCATCGTCGGAGGCCGAAACGGCTGACAGCTTGCGGCTTACAGCTTCCGGCAGCCAGGTGAAATTCGATAGCATCTAGGGAGGGAAAGCGATGATACTCCGCCTGCAGGCAATGACCGAGGCAGGATTCTCTGAATACAAGCCTCTTGCTGTTGAGGCTACCGCTCAGGCCTTCGCTCGCAACCTTCGAATCCCGATCGAGCAGGCCCGCGCCAACGCGGCAAGTCGGTTCGATCGTTCACTCAGCTCCGGCCTATCGACCCCGAACCAATTCCTGTATGACATCCAGTTGGAGGAGGGCACCGTCGTCAATCGGATCGGCTACCTTTGGCTGGACGTGGACGAAACGGAACACCGCTGTTTCATTTTCGACATCCACCTACACGAAGAGTATCGCGGAAAGGGCTGGGGCAGGAAAACACTTGCGCTGCTCGACGCACAGATGATGGAGCGGAACATCCAACGAATCGGCTTACATGTGTGGGGTGACAACGTGGTCGCCCGCCAACTGTACGACAAGTTGGGTTATCGATTGATCGGCTCGGATATGCAGAAACGTCTGACGCCGTGACGCCAAGAACCCGGTTGCAGGAGAGCGGGACGCTTCCCGGCAGGAGAGCGGGACGCTTCCCGTATTTCTGAGCGGTGTCAAGAATCGTACATCGTTGCATCGTACACCGTTGTTCGTTCCCGGCGAGCGAAGCGTAGACTGCAGACTGGCGGACACGGCTAGTCGTTCCGTCGGCACTTTGGCTGCGGAAGATGGCCGAACGTAGGTAGGAACAAGTGAAACGGATAGCGAAGCTGCTGGTCGCCGTGGTGCTCGCTTGCGCGGGCAGCGGCGCGGTTGACAAGTACGTGAAGGAAGCCGGCGAGTTCGCCAAGGCGGATAAGCCGGACAAGGCGGTTGAGGTGATGGAGCGGGCGGTGAAGGAACAGCCGCGGAGCGCCAGGGCGCACGCCTACCTTGGTCTGTACTACGGCATGTCGGCCGGCCGCACCCATGACTTCTCCGAGGCGGGCAAATTCGTCCAGGCCGCGTTCGCGCAGCTTGACCAGGCCGCCGCCATCGACTCGCTTGACGTCGACGCCAGGTACTTCCGCGGGCTGCTGAGCGTGCAGGTGCCGGACTTCTTCTTCAAGCTGGACCCCGGCGTCCGGGACCTTGAGTTCGTGCTCGCCCGCTCCGAGAAGACCCGGAGGCCGCTGGACCCGGACCGGCTGGTCAGTGTCTGGTCGTTGCTCGGCGCCGGCTACCAGAAGCAGCAGAAGATGGACAAGGCGGCGCGGGCATGGCAGAAGGTATCCGAGCTTGCCAACGACACGTCGGTCGTGGCCCAGGCGAAGGCCAGGCTCGCGGCAATCGGCGCAGCGGGGAACGGGGCAGTGCCGGCTGAATCGGTCAATCTGCCCGATGACCCTGCTGCCCTGTGGGAGCTTGGCCGACGCCGACTCGCTTCCGGGGACTCGGCCGGCGCGGTCGAGCCGCTGCGTAAGGCGGCAGTCCTCGACTCGACGAATCTTGATGGCTTGAAGCTGCTCGCCCTGGCGCTGCAACGCGTGCTGGCGTCTGGCTACGATGAACGCATCGCCCTTAATACAGACCTGCGTACGCGCCTCGCCTTCGAGTACTACCGCGTCCTTGACCGGTCGGTCGGGCTGGCGCCGAAGGATCTGGACCTCCGGCTCCGGCGCGGGGCGGCCGGCGTCTACGCCCCGTTCTTTGTCGGCAAGCTCGACGAGGCCATCAAGGATCTGGAAGTCGTGGCTGCGGCGAGTGCAAACGACGAGACCAAGGCCGAGGCGCTGTACCTGCTTGGACTCGCCTACCGGCACAAGGGCACGAGCTACTGGACCAATGTCGCGACCAAGTTCGCCAAGACCGAGGCGGCAAAGGAAGTGCTCGACGCGATGCGGCCCCCGCTGGCTGAATTGGACCCGGCCAAGGTCGAGAGGCCGGCGGTGGTGGTCAGCTTCGTGCTCGGCTTCCAGGACGAACTCGCACCCCAGACCGCGGTCTGGGTCGAAGACGACCGCGGTGGATACGTCAGGACGCTCTACGTCTCCGGGTTCAGCGGCCACGCAAAGCAGACCCAGGTTGATTTGCCGATCTGGGCCCACAGCTCGGAATTCCGCGGTTGCGATGCCGTCACCGGCGCCAGCGTCGACGTCGGCCAGCATGTCTACACGTGGGACCTGAAGGACCTCGACGGCAGGCCGGTGCGGCCCGGAACCTACGTCATCAACGTCGAATCTTCGTGGTGGCCCAGCATGAAGGCGGAGGTCGCGTCGGTGCGGCTGGCCGTCGGCAGCCAAGAAAGGCGCGTCCGCGCCGACCCCAAGGCCCTCATCCCGTTTCTCGACGCGCACTTCCTCCCGCGGAGTTCAGACTAGTATCGGGGGCAATCGGGGACAGCTGCCCTACTAGATGACAGCGTCGAGGCACTGCGGGTATCGTCCATCGTTAGTTCATATTACGGAGAGCATGAAATACTGGACAGTTCTTGATGTCACCCTGAGTATCCTTATACCCTGTCACCCTGAGCGCAGCGAAGATTCTTCGGCGTCGAACGCCTCAGAATGACAAACATTTCCTGCTCTCATTAGTACATCGTTGTTCGTTCCCCTGAAGAACTGAGCATAGTGCCGGCCGACGATGAACGTTGTACGGTTTCAACCGCACTGTCAGACAGGGGCCGCCGAGGCCAGCCAACATGGCAGGTCGAGACGATGCAGATGACGGCTGACGGCCCACCGCTGACAGCTTACAGCCAGGAAGAGGACGAGGTTGGAGTCGTTGAACGTGCCGCCGACTGGTCACGGCATTGGGGCATGAGGGATGAATGGGAACAGAAAGTGAGCGGATCAGGACCCGGACTGCGGGGTCGTGGCGAAAGGAGTTATGCTATGGCAGGAGAGTTTGAGTCGGCGGTGAATCTGGCCGGACTGGTGGAGTATCAGGCCGGTTCGGTCGTTAGCCGTGAGGTTGTTAAGAAGCCTACCGGAACCGTGACAGTGTTCGCGTTCGACGCGGGCCAGGGTTTGAGCGAGCACACCGCGCCGTTTGACGCGTTGGTGTACCTGCTCGACGGCACAGCGGAAGTCACGATTGCGGGCAAGCCGGTTGCGGCGAAGACCGGTGACATGGTCATCATGCCCGGCGGCAAGCCGCATGCTCTGAAGGCAATGACGCCGTTCAAGATGCTGTTGGTCATGATAAGGAGCTAGCGATGCGTCCAACCGATGACTTGAAGAGCGAACACGAGGCCGTGATGGTGTTGCTGGGGATTCTGGACAAGGTCAGTGAGCGGCTGGAGAGCAATGGCGCGGTGCCGCGGGAGCACTTAGACCAGATGCTTGACTTCCTGCGGGGATTCGTAGACAAGTGCCATCACGGCAAGGAAGAGACCGCGTTGTTCCCCGCAATGGAGGCAGCCGGAGTCTTGCGTGCGGGCGGGCCGATTGGCGTGATGCTCGCCGAGCACGAAGCGGGCCGCGGGTTCGTGCGCCAGATGGCGGCGGCGGGCAACGATGGCTCGGCGTTCGCACGGGCGGGACGCGGGTATGTCGCTCTACTAACCCAGCACATCCAAAAGGAGAACAACGTCCTGTTCCCTATGGCCGACAAGGTTCTATCCGCGGCAACCCAGCAGCGCCTCGAAGGCGAATTCGAGACGATAGAGGAAACGGTTGTCGGCCGCGGCAAGCACGAGCAGTATCACGCGATGCTACATCACCTGAAGGAGTTTTACCAAGCCTGATTTCTGAACGATGTCAAGACGCGGCATGACAAGATGGTCGGGTTTCGTACATCGTGAGTCGACCTCAGCGGCCCCTGTCAGACAGTGCGTACATCGTTGTTCGTTCCCCGGAAGGCCAGAGGGTGGCGCCGGCAAACGATGAACGTTGTACGAATTGGCCGGGCCAACATGGCAGGTCGAGACGATGACAGCCGACGGCTTGCGGCCGGGACGTGGGTCACGGAGTTGACTCGTGTCCGAAGTGTAGTAGGATTTCAGTGATGGCAAAGACAGACAGCATTATTGACGAGGTACTTCATCTTCCCCGTGAATCCAGGGCGCTTCTAGCCGAGAAGCTGCTGGAGAGCTTGGACTACGAGGAGGGCTTCGAAGTCAGCCCGGCGTGGATGGACGAGATAAGGCGGCGCTGTCGGGAAATCGATGACGGGGCAGCGACTCTTTCCTCAAGCGAACGGGTCCTCGAAGAACTCGACAGTAAGCTCGGATGAGTCCGGTCGAGTTCCACGCGGCAGCACGCGGGGAACTCATCGAGTCTGCGCAGTACTACAAGGCTCAGAGTCCCGGTCTCGGAAGGCGCTTTGCCTTGGCCGTGCGTGATTCGGTTCGTCGGATTCGGGAATTCCCGCTACTATACCCGGCTCTCGACGACATGACTATACGGTTAACTCAGCAGATGGAAAACAGTGATGTCACTGGCTTTGCTTGGCGAAGTAGACCAATAGTTCCCGCATGCCTGTACCGGAACGCGCTAAGAGCAGTTTTCCGCACACTACCGGGTCGTGCGTCTCCACAACTGCCGAACCATGACGCACTTGCGTGATGAGTAAACCGTATAGTCAGGTCCGCCGATGCCGCGTTCACCGGTTTCCCCACGGTGTCGTGTACCGCGTCAAGCCGGAGCGCATAGAGGTTCTGGCCGTCATGCACCTGCACCGGGAACCCGGGTATTGGAAGCCCCGCACTGGGCGGGATTGAGACCAACGTACCGCGGGGGCCACTCCCAGTTTCTCTGAACGAAGTCCGCGGCCCGGCATGACAAGATGGTCGAGTTTCGTACATCGTCCAACGCGGACCGCGAAGAATGATTCCGGCCAATGATGAACGTTGTACGGTTTCAGCCGCGCTGTCAGACAAGAGCCGCCGAGGTCAAACAACGTGGCACGTCCAGACGATGCAGAGGCAGCATAGCGCGCGTCGGACGCGCAAGTCAAAGGTCAAAATGCAGAGTGCAGAAGCCAAAATGCCCGGAAGCCGGCAGCAATCAAGAACCCGACGACCTCAAGACAGAGGCGGGGAACGAAAACATCTTCGCGAAGGCGACGATGTTGCATCATTGTAGTACAGTGACAGCTTACGGCCTGCGGCGCTATCTGAGTTCTTTGGTGTAGTCGAGGCGGGTGACGAGACCCGGCGAGGCAATCCAGA
The DNA here is from genome assembly GCA_026397595.1 of Caldifarciminota bacterium. GTDB lineage: Bacteria > Hydrothermota > Tepidihabitantia > Tepidihabitantales > Tepidihabitantaceae > UBA2258. The sequence continues at coordinate 3,092 of JAPLUO010000368.1, read as the reverse complement.
GGTAACGGTCGTCGGCGTAGAGCGAGGAGATTTCGGGGACTTGGAGGCCGCGGGTCGCGTCAATCGCGGTGTAGGAGCCGTCTTTGGTGTCGAGCACCGTCACGCTGGGACCGGTGGCCATGAAGACACGGGTGCCTGCGGCCGCGATTTGCCTCACCGGCTCTTTGAGGTCGAAGCCCGGCGGTACGTACCGGAACCACGCGCCGTCAGCAGTGCGCGAGACGATGCCGCCGAGCGAACCGAAGTAGGCGGTGCCGTTGCCGGCCCGGGCGATGTCGAACACGCCCCAGTCGGTCGCGCCGTACGGGTCGGTGTATTCTAGGACTTTGTTGTCGCCGGTGGACAGGAACAGTCCCTGCTCGGTGCCGAAGATGAGCGTGTCGTGCAGCCGGAGCAGGCCGCTGACGCGCCGGGGCAGGCTGAGTAACTGGGCCAGCTTGTTGTCCGGGCCGAGCGAGTAGATGCCGAGGTTGGTGCCGAGCAGGAGCCCGGCCGAGTCGGCCAGGAGCGCGCTCATGCCCTGGTCCCTTTCGAGGCCGGTGACGCTGCCGAACAGGAGTCGGAAGTTTCCGGTCGAGAGGTCCCCGGGCCGGGTAAGGAAGTACTGCCAGTCTCCGGACGTGTCGAGCGAGACCGCGGTCTCGCCGCCGATGAACCAGAGCCGGTTGTCGAGGCGGGCGATGCGGCTGACCGGGGCTCGTGACGGGCCGAAGCGGATGTGCGCTTCGCTGAACCCGGAGCGGACGTTGTAGACGACGATGCCGTAGTTCTCGACCGCGGCGAACAGTCGCTTGTCGCCTTTTTCCGGCCGGACCAGCGTAATGTTGTGGTTGAGCAGTTGCTCGTCCATCACGAAGTAGGGGGTGAGGAACGGAAAGTCGCGCGGCTCGAGCGTGTCCCTCGCGCCATACCAGTTGAGGTCGGATGGAAGTTTGGTGACCGGTGTGAAGTCCGCGGCGTTGCGGGCGCGGAAGAAAGCGCCGGCGTCGGTTTCGAAGTAGGCGCCGTCCGCGGCGATGCCGATGGAGGAGACGTGCCTAAAGGGCGCAGAGAGTTCATCGACCCGACTGGTGGCCGGGACGTAGCGATAGATGTGCTCTTCCGTGGTGATGAAGACGTCGCCCCGGGACGGGTTGTGGGCGCAGAGTTGGACGTCGCCGTCGATTCCGTCAGCCCGGGTCAGGGTCCGGAGAAGGCGGTAGCGGGTATGGTCGAAGATACAGACGCCGGCCGGGACCGCGACGTACAGGTCCGAGCCGGTGCTTGAGATACACCGGACTTCGTCCAATGATGGATAGGCGCGCCAGTTCTCAGGGGTGTAGCTGCCGAGCAGGGCGAGGAGGAGGAGGTGAACCACTGTGCGCTGTTACGACGTTTTGGGGACAGTCCCCGGATTTCCTGCCGGAAATCCCTGGGTACAGTCCCCTCTTGTTACCGCGGCGAAGGCTTTGCAGAGATAGCCGGGCAGGTCGCCGGCCGCAAGGCAGTACTCGGTGAGGGACTGAACCGCAATGTCAGCAGCGAGGCCGTGAAGGAACACGCCCGCGCAGGCGGCATCAAGCGGCGACGTGCCCTGCGCCATCAGGCCGACGATGAGGCCGGTCAGGACGTCGCCGGTCCCGCCCGAGGCAAGGCCGGAGTTGCCGGTCGGGTTGACGAACACCCGGCCGTCAGGTGCGGCAACCACAGTGGAAGCGCCTTTAAGCACGAGCACGACTCTGTGTTTGGCTGCGAACCGGCGGGACACGCCGATGCGGTCGGCGTTGATCTCCTCGGGTTTGAGCCCGGTCAGGCGTGAGAACTCGCCGGGATGCGGAGTGAGGAGCAGCGGGGCTTTCACGCGCGCGAGCAGGGCCAGGTGGCCCACGAGGTTGTTGACGCCGTCCGCATCGATGAGCGTGGGTCTATCGACCTCGGCAAGGAACGCCAGCTCGAGGTTCTGGGTGCGGCGGTCGGTCCCGATGCCCGGGCCGAGGGCCACGGCTTCGGACTCAACGCTGAGTTCGAGAATCGACTCGAGCGCGGCCGGTGACAGGGCGGCGTTTTCGGTCTGGGGCAGGGGAGTCTTGACAGCTTCCACCACATTGGAGGCGACGGCGTCGATGATTCCCGCCGGCACCGCGAGGTGGACGAGTCCGCATCCGGAGCGGACTGCCGCCATCCCGGCAAGGCAGGCCGCCCCGGAGAAACCGCGCGAGCCGGCAATAATCAGCGCGGTGCCGAACGTCCCTTTGTGGCCGTCCGGCCGGCGCCGCGGCAGGACTGCCCGGACGTGGTCGGCGTCGAGGAGGAAAGTCTCCGGGTAAAGGTCAGAGTGGAAAGTCTCAAGTCCGACTTTGTCATTTCCCCTTTCCCCTTTCCCCTTTACCGTGCCGATGTCCGCGACTTCGACCGTGCCGGCGCACGCCCGGCCCGGGTAGAGCCAGAGCCCAAGTTTGGGCATGGCCATGGTCACCGTCAGGTCGGCGCGGACGGTCGGCTCGTAAGGCACGCCGGTGTCGGAGTTGAGGCCGGAGGGCAGGTCGACCGACACGACGTATGCGCCGGACTGGTTGATGAGTGTGATGACCTCGGCGGCAAGGCCGGCGGGCGCGCGGGTCAGGCCGGTGCCGAAGATGGCGTCGACGATGACCTTCCGGTTCTGGAACAGCGTTTCGATTTCGGCACGGGCCGAAGCCTCGCGTACCGGGAAACCGGCGTCCTTCAGGCGCTGGTAGTTGGCGAGCGCATCGCCCGAGAGTTTGGCGGAGTCGCCGAGCAGAACGCAGTCCGGCTTCGCGCCTTTGGCGAGGAGCAGCCGCGCGACCACGAACCCGTCGCCGCCGTTGTTGCCCTTGCCGCAAATGACCAGCGGTCGAGTCCCGGCAAGGCTGGACTCGGCCCGTGATGCTTCGAGCGGGGATGTGGACAGGGGAGATGCCGAAGTCGAACTTGGGACTTTCCCCTTTGGACTTTGCCCTTCTGTACTCAGGTGGACTTCCGTGAATTCGACCACTGCCCGGCCGGCATTCTCCATCAGCGCCAGGCCCGGGATTCCGTGTTCGGCAATCGCCCGGCGGTCGAGTTCCTGCATCCGGCCGGCGGTGACAAGG
>JAPLUO010000474.1 GCA_026397595.1 Caldifarciminota bacterium | reverse complement strand
GACTCGTATACATGTACATGTCCGCAGCAGGACGAATAGAAGCTTGAGACTAACATCAGACCGGAAGGGACCGAACCAACACTGGAGGGCTATAGAAACCCAAGCTTGACAGGTGGCTCTTCATAGAAGTGTTCCGACTTCCTTGCCTCCGTCCTCCCTCCTCGATCTTCACTCCTCCATCTTCCATCCTCCATCCTCCATCCACCATCCACCGTTGATGCAAGGTCAAATCGCCTCCGCCGCACCCAGCCCTGCCCGCGTGCTTGACAAATGTCTGCCGCTGTTCTGAGATGCAACATATGTCAGCACAAGGTCGCCCAGCCTTGACGGGTATGGAATTGATTATTGTCCCCGGAACTATTCCCTGCTGGCTGCCCGGCACAACCCCCGGGTCAGTCCGGCGCAGCACTTCCAGCAGACTAACGAACTCGGGCTCCAGTTCACTTTCCAGCATGATTACTCCTTTTTTTCGCCATCAATAAGCAATCTTACTTCTGGCCCCAAAATAATGCACTCCGCAAAGTCATGGTGTCTGTTTCCGCCGACTTTGCAGACCACCGTTTGGGATTTGGAGTTTCCGCGCCGGCGGCGCGGCTCAATCGGCAATCGTCAATCGTCAATCTGCAATTCGCTAGGAGGGGGGTCAGATTTCAGTGGCACACGAAACAGAGTCTACTTTAAAGTAGACTTCTCCGAATCTTCGCAACCTACAAACGACAATCGTCGATCTGCAATTCCCTCCACCGTTTGGCTAAGTGCCCGAATCTCCGCAATCTACAACCCTCCCTCCGCAATCCCAAATCTTGAATCTAGAATCTAAAATGGCCCGTCCCCCCCGACGGGGGGAGTGGCTCCAAAAGTGACTCTGAAACCAAATCGAACAGACACTCCATAAGATACTCCGAGAGAAACTCCAAGAGAGACTCCAAAATAGGCTCCAACAGAGACTCCAAAAGAGACTCTGACAGAAACTTCGACTTAGGCTCCAAGAGAAACTCCAAAAGAGACTTCAACAGAGGCTCCAAGAGAGACTCCAACAGAGAATCCAAAAGAGGCTCCGACAGAAACTCCAAGAGAAACTCCAAAAGAGACTCCAAGAGACACTCCGACAAAGACTCCAAGAGGAACTCCAACAGAGACTTCGTCCAATACTCCGTCTTAGAATCTGTCACAGCCCGTTTTTCTCCCATCTCGCGACCTCCGCAACCCGCGGCCGTTCGCGGCCGCTCGATCCCGCCAACCCGAAGACCCTTGGCGCGCCGCGTCCGCGCGGACCTACACTGCTCTTGCGCTAGGCTTGACTAGATTGTGGCAGTGTCTATAGTTCAGTGGTTCAGATGACACGAAACGACTTTCACGGCAAAGGCAGGTGACGATGGCCAAGCGCATCGGCAAGACCGGGAAGACCGGCAAGCGAGTCGAAACCTTCCGACATCCGAAGGCGAAGCTGATTCTCAGGCCCGAGGTCGGGGTTCAGGCGCAGTGCAAGAAGAAGAAGCCGGCAAAGGAGTACCGCTTCGACTCGTCGCTCGCGCCTGACTTGAACTGGGACGGCCAGAACCCGGCGCGCGAGTACGGCCAGTGGCTTCTGACCGTCATTGAGAAAGCCGCAGCCCTGCCACCGCCGCACCAATTTCACGACCCGCTGGAGTTCAAGGACGCCTCAGGCCGGATTCACGCCAAAGTCCTTGGCCTGCATGACGCGATAGACCAGCTCAAACGGCTGGAGAAGCCGTTCCTGAATTGGGCAGGCAAGGCCGAGCGACTCTCGTTCAAGGTCCCGACCCTGCCGCTCTTCGTCCACGAGCGCCTCTCTACCAAGGCTATCCTCGAAACGCTCAAGGGCCACAAGCGGGACAAGCAGATGGACATTGACCTGTTCGGCGACCCGCAGCACTCGATACACGACCAGGTCCTCCGTGCCTATGAGTACCCGAATGGTTGGGTCAACCGGATGATTCTCGGCGACTCGCTCGTCGTGATGAACTCGCTACTAGAGTATGAGGGAATGGGCGGGCAGGTGCAGATGATATACATGGACCCGCCGTACGGCATCAACTACGGCTCCAACTTCCAGCCCTTCATCCGCAAGCGCGACGTTACCCACAACGACGATGACGACATGACCCGCGAGCCGGAGATGGTCAAGGCGTACCGCGACACTTGGGAGCTCGGCATTCACTCATATCTAACCTACCTCCGTGACCGGCTCCTTGTCAGCCGCGACCTGCTCCATCCCTCCGGCAGCATCTTCGTCCAAATCAGCGACGAGAACGTGCACCACGTCCGGGAGTTGATGGATGAGGTGTTTGGAGTTGGGAACTTCATCGCCTGCATCGCATTTAGGACTTCAATTGGCCTTGGAGCACAGAATCTCGACAGGGTCTACGATCATGTAGTCTGGTATTCACGAGACAAAGACAGGGCAAAGTATCGGCAACTGTATTTGCCTTTGGAGAGAGGCAAAGAAGGTGCCACTCGGTACAGTTACGTTATACTGCCCGATGGCGAAGAGAGACTTCTGACAGAAGAGGAAAGGGAGAATTCGGCGCTGATACCAGAAGGAGCGAGATTCTTTACAGACCAGGGTCTCACATCGCGCACTGGCTCCGATACGACCCGAAAGCCCTTTGTGTTCAAAGGGAAAGAATACGTTCCAACGGTGGGTGGCTGGAGAACCAGCGTAGAAGGGTTAGAGCGACTAGGGAAGGCAGGACGAATACTGAAAGCAGGAACAACGCTTCGCTTCAAGAAGTTCTTTGATGACTTCGGGGCAATTGCACTCACTAACTTCTGGGGAGATGTTGGAGGAGGAATTCAAAGCCGGTCGGATCCAAAGATATATGCCGTACAAACGAACACAGCGGTTATCCAACGCTGCCTCCTGATGACGACCGACCCTGGCGACCTAGTGCTCGACCCCACCTTCGGGAGCGGGACGACGGCCTACGTCGCCGAGCGGTGGGGGCGCAGGTGGATTGCGGCCGATGTCAGCCGGGTTCCGCTGGCGCTGGCAAGGCAGCGATTGCTGACTGCGACGTATGACTGTTACGAATTGAAGGAACCGACGATGGGGCCGGCGGGCGGGTTTGAGTACAAACGGAAGCAGAACAAGAAGGGCGAAGAGGTAGGCGGCATCGTGCCGCATGTAACTCTGGAGTCCATCGCCAACAACCTCCCGCCGAAAGAGGAAGTGCTGGTTGACCGGCCAGAAGTCGAGAAAGACGTGACGCGCGTGACCGGGCCGTTTGTGGTTGAGGCGACGATTCCGACGCCGGTTGACTGGGACGCGGACGGGAAAGAGGATTCGGGCATTGCCGAGGTAGCCGAGGAGTATGGCGCGTTTGTAGACCGGATGCTCGGGATTCTGCGGCAGTCACCGGTGCTGCATATTGGCGGCGGAAAGAGCGTAACCCTGCACGGCGTCAGGCGTCCGGCGCGGTCGCTTTCACTTTCCGCCGAGGCATCAGTTGACGCGACTGCCGAGGGCCAGCAGCCGACTTTGACCGAGGCTGTCGACGAGGCCGACGAGAAGGCAGGCAGACGGCTGCCGCTTTCGCGCAAGCCTGTAGCCATCGTCTTCGGGTCGGAGAATGGGTCGGTGAGCGAGAAGCTGGTGTTTGAGGCGGCGCGGGAGGCGTACGCCAAGAGCTACACGCACCTGTACGTCAAGGGCTTCAGCATCAGCCCTGATGCCCGCGAGATGGTGGAACGCAGCCATGAGATAGCCGGCGTGCCCGCAACCTGGGTACAGGTCACGATGGACGTAACCATGGGAGACCTGCTCAAGAACATGCGGTCGAGCCAGATATTCAGCGTCTGCGGACTGCCGGACGTGAAGCTCAAGAAGCTCAATGACGGGCGGTATCAGGTAGAGCTTCTCGGCTTGGACGTGTTCGACCCGGCCACGCGGAAGCCCATACACATGGAGGGCGAAGACGTGCCGGCGTGGTTCCTTGATACCGACTACAACGGCATGTGCTTCCACGTGTGCCAGGCATTCTTCCCGCGCACGAGCGCGTGGGATTCGCTCAAGCGCGAACTGCGGGGCGAGTACGACGATGCAGTTTGGGAGCATCTGGCCGGGGCAACGAGTGCGCCGTTTGAGCCTGGCGAGCACAAGACCATCGCAGTGAAGGTGATTGACGACCGGGGCAACGAGCTGCCCAAGATTGTGAAGCTAGAGGAGGCGGAATGAGCGCCATGAGATTTGAGCGGATAGAGCTGAAGAACTGGAAGAACTTCCCATCCGTGGACGTGAAGTTGGCGAGCAGGGTGTTTCTTATCGGGCCGAACGCTATCGGGAAGTCGAACTTCCTCGACGCATTCAGATTCCTGCGAGACTTGGTGGTGGAGGGCGGCGGACTGGCGCAGGCGTTGAAGTCGCGCGGCGGGCTGGGGCGCGTCCGGTCGCTGCATGCACACAGAGACCCTGAGGTAGCGCTAAAGACAACGGTACTGAATCCCACTTCTGGGGCCCGATGGTGCTACGAGGTGTCTTTCACTCACGAGACACGCAACGGCCATGTCCCCGTAGTGGCGCTGGAACGGGTTACGGCCGTTGAACCCGGCGGCTCGCGCCTTCTGCTCGACCGGCCAAACGACAACGACCGAGGCGACCTGAAGGCGCGGACCCAAGTGGCCATACAGCAGGCTCCCGCCAACAAGACCTTCCGCGAACTCGCCGACTTTCTCGCAAGCGTCTCGTACTTGCACCTTGTGCCGCAACTGCTGCGCGAGGAAGCGCCGCCTCCTGCGGAACGGTTGACGGCGGATCCGTACGGCCGCGACCTGCTTGGCATCATCCGGGACACCAACCCAAGAGCTCGCAACGAACGGCTGAAGCTCATCAACTCCGTATTGAAGACAGTCGTGCCTGATTTCCTCGAACTCAAGATGCAGCCGGATTCCCACGGACGACCTCATCTGGTCGTCAAGTTCGAGCACTGGCGTCGGTACGGTGCCCGACAGGATGAGGTTCAGTTCTCAGACGGCACGCTCAGATTCATAGGGTTCTTGTGGGCGCTGCAAGACAAGGCCGGACCTCTCTTGCTGGAGGAGCCGGAGTTGTCACTGCATCCAGCCATTGTCCAGCGTCTCGCTCCCTTCATCCATAGGGCTCAGGTGGCTGGCGGCGGGCGGCAGGTTATTGTGTCCACGCACAGCCCGGACCTTCTATCAGATGAGGGCATCGCGCCCGAGGAAGTGCTCTTGGTACGACCCGGCACGCGTACGGGAGGTTCGGAGATCATCGTGGGCGCTGCCGACGAAGCCATTCTGCAACTGATGGAGTCCGGCATTCCCGCCAGCGAGGCCGCACTGCCGCGTACGAACCCGCAGCAGGTCCCGGATTTCGGCACGCTGTTCCCATGACGGCCTTCCGGCTAATAGCCACCGAAGGCCACTTGGAGGAGCCGGTTGCGCGAAAGCTATTCTCTGTGCTGCGGATATCGGACAGGGACGCGGTCTACGTGCGCCCGAGGGGCAGTTTCTGGGAGAGGGTGCCGAAGTACAACGACGCAGCCCGGCACGGTGGGCTGGTCTTGGGCCTGGCGGACATCGAGACGCATCCCTGTCCCAGCGGGCTGATTGCCGAACACTTGCCCCATGGGAAACACCCTCAGTTTGTCCTGCGTATCGCCGAGCGAATGCTTGAGAGCTGGCTCTTGGCGGACGGCGACAGCTTGGCCGGATTCCTGAAGGTGGCTACATCAATCGTGCCTCGTGACCCGGAAGCCGAGGAACACCCTAAGCGCACGCTCGTGAATCTGGCGCGGCGTTCACCTGACCGCTCTATCCGTGACGACCTCGTACCGGAGGAGGGCAGTAGAGGAGTGGCTGGTCCAGGCTACAGACTGCGCATGGCTGAGTATGTGGACCAGCGTTGGCAGCCGCTCACCGCGGCTGGGCGGAGCCAAAGTCTGCAGAGGGCAATCGCGGCCATTAAGAAAGCCGCAGAGCAGTGAG
>JAPLUO010000200.1 GCA_026397595.1 Caldifarciminota bacterium | reverse complement strand
AGAATGGCCGCGGCTACGTGAAGGCCGAGCGGCTGAAGAAGAACCGGACCGCGCCGGAGACGACGATATTCCTGGACGCGTTCTTCTCGCCGGTGAAGCGGGTCAACTTCTGGGTCGAGGCAATGCGCGTGCTGGACCGGACCGACTTCGAGCGGCTGGTGGTTGAGGTCTGGACCGACGGTACGGTCCGGCCGGATGAGGCGATGATTCAGTCGGGCACGATTCTCAAGAATCACATGGCGGTGATGGTGCCGGCGGAGAAGGAACCGGAGTTCATCGCGGAAGAGAAGCTTTACCAGGATCGCGACAAGCTGGTCGAATTGCTGAACCAGAGCATCGAGGAACTGGAGCTTTCGAACCGGGCGCTGAACTGCCTGATGAAGGGGCGTTCGAAGACGTCCGGCGACCGGATTTCGATTCAGACAATCGGCGACCTGGTGCAGCGGAACGAAAAGGACATGCTCGACATCGAGAACTTCGGCCGGAAGTCGCTCGAGGAGTTGAAAAAGGTGCTTGAGGACGTCGGGTTGTCCCTCGGCATGGACGTTTCCAGTCTGCCGATTGTCGAGCGTGATCCGGACAAGGAAAAGGAGTAACCTTGCGTCACGGAGACAAGGTCAAGAAGCTCGGCCGGACCGCCCAGCATCGTCTGGCGCTGATGCGCAACCTGATTACCTCGCTGTTCGAGCATGAGCGGGTCCGGACTACCTTGGCCAAGGCCAAGGAATCCCGGCGGTTCGCGGACCGGATGATCACTTTCGCGGTGAAGAATACCCTGGCCGCGCGTCGTGAGGTCGGCCGGGACATTCACGACAAGGCCGTTCTGAAGAAGCTGTTCGACGTAATCGGGCCGCGATTTGTCGGCCGGCCGGGCGGGTTCACGCGGGTCCTGCGGCTGGGGCCGCGCGAGGGCGACGGGGCCGAGATGGCCCTGCTCGAACTCGTGATCCGCGAGGAGCGCCACCATGAGAAGAAGGCCAAGGCGGCAGCGGCCAAGCAGAAGGGCGGCAAGAAGGCGAAGCCGGAGAAGAAAGTTGGCGACAAGGGCAAAGCTCGCGACGAATCTGAAAAGTAGCGGGCCGATGCTTCGGTGCCTGATCCGGTCGAAGATCCAGCGGCTGGTCGTCACCGATAAGAAACTGAAGTACGAGGGCAGCCTGGAGCTTGACTCCCGGCTGATGCGGGCGGCCGACATCGTGCCCGCCGAACTCGTGCAGGTGGTCAACGTCAACAACGGCAGCCGGTTTGAGACATACGTCATCGCGGCGCGGGCCGGTTCCGGCGCCTGCGTGCTGAACGGCGCCGCTGCCCGGCTGGGCGAAGTCGGTGACGAGGTCATCGTCATGAGCCTGGTCTGGCTTGGCGACGCCGAGTCCCGGCAACACCGGCTGACGCGTGTCAACGTGGACCATCGGAATCGCATCAAGAAGAGTGACCGCAATAGTCCTCGCAGCGGGTAGGAGCAAGCGCATGGGGGCTTCCGTCCCCAAAGTGCTGCTGCCAATTGAAGGACGCCCGCTGTTGAGCTACGTGCTGGAGTCGGCCCGCAAGGCCGGCGTTACCCGTACAATCGTCGTTGTCGGCACGCAGAAGGAGCAGGTCATTGCTGCGTTCGGGCAGGCGGGCGTGGAGTTCGCGGAGCAGGCCGGGCAGCGCGGGACCGCCGACGCGGTTCTGGCATGTCGGGACCTGCTCGGCAATGACGAGGAGTGCGTAGTGCTGTGCGGGGACGCGCCGCTCATCCGGCCGGCGACAATCCGCCGTCTGGGCCAGGCGCGGCACGAGGCCGGCGCCGACGTCGCGGTCTTCACCGCCCGGCTTCCGGACCCTGCCGCATATGGCCGGGTGGTGCGCGCCGGCGGGGATTTTGTCGAACGGATCGTCGAGCAGCGTGATGCCACTCCCGAGATACTGGCAATTGACGAGGTCAATTCGGGCGCGTATTCCTTCCGCTGGGGAAGGGTGAAGCCCGCGCTGGAACGGATTCAGCCGAGCCCGGTTTCGGGTGAGTACTACCTGACCGACATCGTCCGGGAGGTGCGGGCCGACGGCGGACTCGTGGTCGCCGTGCTCGCATCCGACCCGAGCGAGATGCTGGGCGCCAACACGCGCGACGAGCTGGTCGCGCTGGAGCGCGGGATCGCCGCGCGCCGGGAGCAAAGTGCCGGTTGAGGCGCGCGCTACCGTGGATGATTACCGTGGCCCTGGCGTTGGTTGTCGGCGCGTCGGTCACATGGCGGTTCCTGCCGGAAGAGGATACTGAGTCTGATGTCAGGTCGCTGCGCATGGAAGTAGTCAACGCCTGCGGCATGCCGCGTGTCGGCCGGGCGGTCGCCGACGAGCTGCAGATGCGCGGGTTTGACGTCTACGCGGTGAGAGCCGACCCGCAGCATTCCGCCCGCACCACGGTCGTTGACCTGCGGGACCCGACCGGCGCGACCGCAGAAGCAGTGGCGCGCGCACTGTCCGTGCAGCGGCGCTGGCGGCGGCTGCCACTGGGACCGAGAGCGGTGCCCGAGACCCGTGTCGCGCTCGACTCGGCGCGCTATCTGGAAGTGCGGTTGGTTGTCGGCGATGACTATCGCCGCTTTTTCGCGAACGTGGTTCCACTGTACTAGGCATGACTGCGGCAAAGCTGGCTAAGCGCGCATCGGCGATCATCCTCGACAAGCTCGGCGACGACGTGATGGTACTCGACCTGCGCGGCCGTTCGCCGCTGGCCGACTACTTCGTGATTGCCACCGCCACGTCGACCATCCACGCGCAGGCAATCGCCGAGGAACTGGAGTACGAGCTGAAAAGTGAAGGCGAGCGCGTGCACCACATCGAGGGCATGGAAAACGGCGTGTGGGTACTTCTTGACTATTTCAACGTTGTCGTGCATATTTTCTGTGGTGAGACCCGCCAGTTTTTCGGTCTGGAACGGCTTTGGGGCGACGCGCCTTGCCAGACCTTCACTCAAACCCATGGCAAGAACTAACCCGAAGACCGAGATAGCACCACCAAGACACCAAGAGCACCAAGCAGACACGGGTATTCCCCGATGCACCCGACTTTGTGTCTTTGTGCCTTTGTGGTGGATTCCTATTCAGGTTCTTGGGACTAACTGGCCGCCTGCCCGATGGCTGCGGCCGACAGGAGGTGCCTTTTGACTCTCACGTCGTTACTTCGGCCCGACCGTATCAACCTCGACCTGAAGGCGAAGAAGAAGCCGGAGGCGCTGCGCGAGCTGGTGCAGATGATCCGGCAGGGTGACGACTCCGAACTGCTGCTGGCGACGCTGACCAAGCGCGAGGAACTGGGTTCCACCGGCATCGGCAAGGGGATCGCCATTCCGCACGGCCGTTCGCTCTTGATTGACAAGCTGGAGATGGCGGTGGGCCGTTCGACCAAGGGCGTTGAATACGACTCGATCGACCACAAGTCCGCGCACCTCTTTTTCCTGATCATGGCGCCGCCGCAGGACCCGGGCAACCAGTATCTCATTACCCTGGGACGGGTGGCGATGGTCTGCCAGGAGCTGACCAAGAAGAAGCGGCTGTTCGACCCGCAGACTCCCGACGAGCTGATTGAGTTAGTGAGGAGCCTGGAGGAGAAGATTCGATGAACGCGAAGGTTGAGACTCTGCGGTCGCTCGAAGAGTTCGACCATATCCTGCGCGACATCGAGACCGAAGACTATCAGGCCGTGGGGTTCCAGAGCGTGAAGGCTTCAGACGAGTTCATCAAGACCGCGGAACGGGAACGGGAGAAGCTGACCAAGAAGGTCGACCCCAAGCTGCTGGCGATGTATGAGCGGATAATGAAGCGGTACGGCGGTCGGGTCGTGGTCCAGGTCATCCGTGAGTTCTGCGGCGGGTGCTACGTCAAGCTGCCCTCCGAGCTTGCGGCCCGGTGCCGGACCGACCTCGTTAGTTGCCCGAACTGCGGTCGTTTTCTGTACTACGTGAAGTAGACTGAACCGGCAGGGGCCGGCCGGGAGTCGCCACTGACGGTACTTCTTCTTCTGCTGCTTTCGGCGTTCGAATTCCCCGGATATGCCGGACGGTCATCGGCAATGCTCGCCGGGGCAGCGGTGCCGGACTGGCAGCATTCCTTTTTTCTCAACCCAGCGCTCAGCACGGACGCCGACCGGGTCCAGGCCGGTGTTGCCTATTCCCGGCCGTACGGGCTGCCCGGACTTGAATGGGGCAGGGCCTGCGCCGGCTGGAGTTCGGGGCGGGTCGCCGCCGGGGCCGGACTCAGTGTGCTTGGTCTCGACCGCTACCACGAGTATGACGCGCAAGCAACCGTCGGCGGAATGCCGGCGCGCAACGTTGCGGTCGGCCTGGGCTTGCACGCGCTCGTGGTTGAGGCCGGGCAGTACAGTGGTGACTTCGTGCCGGCTGTCGATGCGGGGGCATGCTGGCACTCCGGTCGCCTTCGGGTCGGCGCCGCCGGCCTGCGGCTCAATGCGCCGCGCTGGCGCGACGGCACCGAACTGCCGCTCCGGGTCGTGCTGGCCGGCGCGTGGCAGCCGGTTGACGAATTGCTTCTGGCCTTAGACCTCAGCCGCGAGCGCAGCGACGAGGACGCGGCATTCGGTGTTGAACTCCGGCTGATTCCGCAGCTTGGACTCCGGTTTGGCGTCGGCACCGCTCCGCTGCGGTTTGCGGCCGGACTCGGGGCCGAGGTCGGGCCGATCGGGTTCGAGTATGCGTACCAGTTCCATCCTGTTCTTGAGGAATCGCACGTCTTCGGACTGCGCGCGGCATGGCATTAGCCTTGCTGTTTCTTCCCAAGACCGAGATAGAACCACTGAGACACCAAGAGCACGAAGCGCGCATGGACGTGCCCCGATGTACGTGACTTTGTGTCTTTGTGCATTGTTGGTGAGTTCCTCTTCCGGTTACGGGCAGTTCGGTTCCGAGCTGTTTCCCGAGTCGCCGGCCACTGAAGGCGATGTGGCAATGCAGGAGCAGGTCGAGCGACTGCTCGAGCGCCGGATTGACCTGAACCGGGCATCGACCTTGGAACTACTGGCGATTCCGTGGCTCAATAGTTTCCTTGCGTATCGGATTGTCGCGGCGCGGGATTCAGTGGGTCGGTTTGAGAGCGTCGAACAATTGCGCCGGGTGCCGGGTATGACTGAGGGGACGTTCGAGGCGTTGCGGCCGTTCCTGCGCATCGGCAGCAGGCGGCAGGCGTGGACCGGCAGCGTCGTCTCAAGAGCCGGGAGCGATTCAGTTCAGTCCGGCGCGGTTGGACTCAGGACGTTTGACCGTCTGAATCTCCAGCTCGGACAAGCCCGGGTCTCGGCGTTGGCTGAGAAGGACCGGGGCGAGACCAGCGCGTTCGACTTTCTCAGCGCAGGCACAGAACTGCGCCTGGGCCGGGCCCGAGTCACGCTCGGTGACTTCACTGCCGGTTTCGGCCGGGGCCTTGTGTTCAGCGCGCCGTACTGGCGCAGTAGTTTTCTGGACGGTGCTGGCCGGACGGAGCAGAACACCCGATTGGTCAATTCAGCCGTCGAGGACTCATACCTGCGCGGCGGCGCGGTGGAAGCCACAGTCGGCAGATGGAACGTGTGCGTGCTTGGGTCGTACGCAGGCAGGGACGCGCGGCTGAACGAGGATGGGACCGTGGAGCGTCTGGTCGGGTCCGGCGTGCACGATGACTCGGCTGCGCTGGCGGGCCGAAACGCGGTCCGTGAGGCCTCTGGCGGGTTTGGCGCCGGGTATCATGGTAGCACGGCCGGAGCAGGGTTTGCCGCCGGATATTCGAGGTACAGCCGCACGTTCGCGCCGGCTGACTCGGGCAATTCCTTTATCGGGGGTGAGTTATTCGCGGCAGGCGTAAACGCGGAGTTCAAACTCGTGCACTATGACCTGGGCGTCGAGATGGCCGGGTCCAGCGGGTCGGGTCTGGCCGGCGCAGTGGAGTTGAATGGCGACTGGCCGGACTTCGACGTCCGCGTTTCTCTCCGTGGACGCCAGGCCCGGTTCTTCGCGCCCCACGGCCGGTGGTCCAGTCTGACTGAAACCGCTGACCGCCTGGATGCGTCGGGCCGCCTCGCCTGGCGCCATGGCGGCTCCGGCGTGTCCGTGAGTGGGAATACGTATCGGGACTTCGCGTTCGATTCGGTGCCGGCGAAGCTGGATCTGCGCCTTGGACAGGAACTGGGCGGGCTGAACGTGGCGCTCACTCTCGGCGCACGCTATCGTGCCGAGCTGGAGCGTCAGCGGACCGCACGAGTCGAGCTTCGCGCGCGTATCAGCCACGCGACGACTACGCAGTTGATTCTGGCAGACGTCTATCCCGAGAAGAGCGAGTCGCGCGGGGTGATGGCCGCGCTTCTATTGACACAGGGACTCGGGCGGGCGGAACTGGACCTTGCCGCGGCGCGACTTGTCATCAGCGGTCCCGGCGTTACCATGTACCTGCATGAACCCGGAGCCGAGCGCATCGGCTCATCCTACAGCACCGGCGTTTCGGCCTGGCGCCTGTCAGCGGGTTGCGGGGTCCGAATCGGAGAATGGCTGCGGCTCGGACTTAAGGCAGGCTGCGCATGGAAACCACAGGCGACCATGGACGGAGCAGCGCAACTGGAACTGGAGAAACGATGATAGACTACCACGTTCACCCTGACTTCTCGCAAGATGCCGAAGGCTCGATTGAGGCGTATTGTGAGCGGGCCAGCGAACTCGGCCTTGAGGAGATTTGCTTCACCACCCACTACGAGCCGGACCCGGCGCGCCGGGACTGTGAGGAAGTCCACGTGAACGGCTGCGCGCAGCCGGTTGACTCGGACTGGCCGGACGCCTACTTCGCCGCTCTGCAAGCCGCCACGGCGAAGTTCCCCAGTGTCGCCGTGCTGGCCGGCGTAGAAGTCGGTTACGAGCCAGGGCTTGAGGGCATCGTCAGTGATTTCCTCCGCCGGTATCCATTTGACTTCGTGTTGGGTGCGATTCACTGCCTCGACCACATCGCAATCACGGCGGGTCAGGAGTTGGACCGGTTTAAGGTCGAGTACATGGACCAGGGTCCTGAGTTCGTTGCCGAACGGTACCTTCATCATCTGCGCGCCGCGGCCGGATGCCAACTCTTCGACTGCCTGGCGCATCTAGACATCTACCGCAAATACGTCGAGTCGCTCTACGACCAGCGATTTGGTGCGACAATTGACTCGCTGCTTCCCTCGGTCCTCGACTTCGTGGCTCAGTCCGGCACGGGCATCGAGGTCAATTCCTCAGCGCTGCGCCGGGGCAATGCGGAACCCTATCCAGCGCTTCGTATCCTCAAGCTGGCGAGGGATGCCGGGGTCCAGGTCTTTACGGTCGGCTCGGATGCTCATCGCCCAGCCGACCTGGGCAAAGACCTGGAGACTGCAGTTCAAGCGTTGGAGGATCTTGGCGTTCGTCCGGCGCGGCTCCGGAGGCGCAAGCTCATGCCCGCGGCCAGAATCCCGAGATAGAAAGCCACAAAGCCGTATGAAACGAGCCGCCAAGATGCAAAGGGTCAAGTGGAAATGACGAAGTCAGCCTTCGGACTTTCCCCTTCGGCCTTTGCCCTTGCCCTCCGAGGCGTCCACTTCGGTTCCCGAGCCGCGGTGCAGCCCGAACGCTGCGTGCCGCCTGCCGCTCGCCACGCGACCGGCTTGCAAAGGACTGCCGGCCGGCTAGAATGACCGTGTGCCCGTCGTAAGTAGATTCTTCGGGATCGCCATCGTTTTCTACTGGGAAGACCATCTTCCCCCGCACTTCCACGCGAAGTATGCCGGCGACGAAGGCATGATTGATATACTCACGGGTGCAGTGATTCGGGGCTCGCTGCCGGGGCGCGTCCTGTCGCTCGTGAACGAATGGCGTGTGGCGCGTAAGAATGAACTGCTGGCTGATTGGGAGCGCGCCCGTCGGCGACTGCCGCTTGCCTACATCGAACCGTTGGAGTGAAGCGATGATTCTGCACATTGTGGAAGCCAGGTACGAACATGACTACGTGGTCCATCTCAAGTTCAACGATGGAGCCGAGGGCTTTGTTGACCTTGCGGAAGAGCTCTACGGCGAGATGTTTGCCCCGCTGAAGGATAGAGCGAGATTTGCCACGCTCAGGCTGGACCCGGAACTTGGGACCATCGTCTGGGAAAACGGTGCTGACCTTGCGCCGGAGTTCCTGCACGACCGCCTGCTCGTGCCGGTCGACACCGCAGCCGCCTTCGTCGCCGGCGACAAACCCAAGTCCGATAACTGAGTCACCGCCCCGACCTCGCCCGCGATTCTGCCATCTGGCCGACCCCTTTGCGCCCGTCTGCCACCAGCCGCTCGCGCGTCAATGGTCCTTCAGGGCTATGCAGTTGACTCAAGTTGGCGTCCTTGGGGCCGGTCATTCGAGTGCTTAGGCACGGCCCTTCAGGGTTGTCCCTCTGGTCGGCTCGATTACTACGGCCTGCTCCAACAGTTGGTAGAAGGGACTGCCGCGCGACCGCGACGTTCGACGGCTGGACCGGTTCCGAACCGGCGTTCAGAGTCGAGTGCCGTCTTGGGCCATTCGTCCATGGCCAGATGCTACAAAATGCCCCTACTTGAGTCAACTGCATAGCCCTATAGCATTATCGAATCCGCCGAGCGGATAATGCAGTACGTCAAAGACGGCCGCGACGCCTTCCTGGCCTCGAGTCTTATCCAGGACGCGACCATCCGTAACTTTGAGACCATCGGTGAAGCGGCCAAACAGATCTCCGCCGAACTCCGGCGCGCTTACCCGGAGATACCCTGGCGTGAGGTCGTCGGTTTCCGAGACGTGCTCATTCACGACTACCTGCGGGTGGACGTCGACGAAGTCTGGAACATAGTCGAATCCGACCTGCCCGAACTGAAGCAGAAACTCGGCGCTATCCTCTCCGGGCTACCGCCCAACTCCTGATTCCGCGCCCGCACTCGGCATTGGCCTCGGAGGCTCCTGTCCGACAGTGCGTGGCTCGTCACTCGTCACTTCCTCGTAGCTAAACCACCGCCCGCAACCCGTCGGGCAATCGGGAATCGGTTGAACCGCCAAGAAGGCCAAGGGGATGTCATTCCGCTCGTTCCTACGCACGCGGAGCGTGACGAATCCGATGAGTTGAGGAATCTCTCTGCTACTGCCATCCACTTCTCCGTTGTCCGACCGGCCCGAGGCCTACATCAACCTCGCCCGGCTCTACGCTGTTCTCGGTTAGCCCGACTCAGCCGAACTTGTGTCCCGGGTGCTGCAACAGCGTCACGCCCCGCCCGCCGTCCGCTGACTGCAAGCCGGCGCTGAGTCTGAGCGGTAGCGAGAGGGTTTCTCATTTCGTAGCTGGAGACTCGCACAGCGCACAGGGTCTGGGACCTGGTGCCGGCCATTAGCCACCCGTTGGCCTGGTTGGTTACCATCCCTGCTGACCTCGCTTCGGCCGGGCGGTTGTCCCGGGTTGCACCATGGAGCTTGGATGTCCGAACCGGCGCGGAGATGACTGTTCGGTTGGAACCGGAGAGCACGGAGGAATGTGCTTCCCGGAGGGCCTGCCGAAAGTGTTCGGGGAGAACGGTGGGGGAGGTTCCGGGGATGGTCCCGGGGAAAACCCCCGGGACTCCGGTGGGAGCGCGGGGGAGATTCGGGCAAGGCGCGAGCTTGTAAGGAGATGCGCGAACAAGACACCCTCGCAGTCGCGTTGGCTCGGGCCTGACCTCGGCCAAACTTGCGTGTTCCGGTTCCCGTGGGGAAGGCTCTTCCACTGCTCCGCAAACCTGAGCGATGTTTTCCCAAAGAAGAACACCCCTTCGGCCGGGTCTCTACACCTGTGACCGGTCACTCGCGCCCGCGCCGCGGCGCGTCAGGAATCTTTTATTGCGGAGCTTGTCCAGAAACTCGGGTTCGGCCTTCCTGAACCACAACTGGCTGGGCGTCGCCGGTTCACTGGACACAACATGAGGTAGCACGCGAGTGCTGTAAGCTAGTTTTCAGACAAGCTCTGCGTCCCCGGAATTACGATCCCCGGGATTATTCACGGCCCGAAGCTTGCGGCTTGGGGCTTGAGCTGCGACGGAGTCGCCTGAATGGCCGGGCGGAATTGGGCGCCTACCTTGGTTCTACTCCTACCGGGTGATAACCACTTTCCTTGAGGTTTGGGCTTGAGTGCCCGGTTCCCGCACAAAGTAAACGCCGGGGCTGACGCGGCTCACGTCGTTGGTGCCCGGTGTGAGGTCCATTATCCTCTGCCCGGCGATGTTGAGGAGTACTGCCTGGCTTCCGGTCTGCGGTCTTCGGTCGCCTGCCAACTCCAGCACGCCCCGCACAATGGTCGCGCTCGGGCCGGAGATGAGCCTTCCGGCTCCTTCCTGTATCCCGCTCAACGCCCCGATTCTGCCCCAAATCCGGTTCGTATTATACGTCCGGCCCTGGTACTCATCGGTCCAGCACGGATACGCGCAGAACGCCTGGCTTCCGGCCCCAAGGGCCATGCTGACCATGGGGTAGTACGTATGCCATGCAAGCTGCGATGCGAGCGGGGTGACATCGATTACCTCGCCCGAAGGGCTGATTCGTGTTCCGCAGATCCCCCAGGTCGATCCCCAAGAGGAGTCGACCCAGACCACGCCGTAGTTCGTGCCGTCAAAGCCCGCGCTTGGGGGCGTTCCAAACGAATCGACTGCGGGCTGCACCATGAAGCTATCCAGCAATACTCCAGTTGTGCTGATGCGGGCACCTCGCACGTCCAGCATGGACCCGTCTATGCGCTCCCACAAGATGAGGGAGTTGGTGCCATCAGAGGCGAGAGAGGCACATGCCTCGCCCTCATCTGCGGTTCCAACGGCAAAGCCGCCCGAGTCAAGCAACTGCCCTGCAGACGTGATTCTCGCCGCGTACACGCCGGGGTTCGACTCGCTCCGCCAATCATGCCAGGCAACCAGCCAGTTCGCGCCATTGGCAGTGACGACCGGCATCCATGCGCTCCAGGCGGAGCAGATGGTAACGCCTACGGTGTCGAGCACCCGGCCGGCCGGGCTGACCCGGGCGCAGCGAATGGTGCACATGCCCGAGTCGGTAATGTCGTCCCAGACCAGGAGGTAGTTGCTGCCGTTGAAGGCGGCGACGGGGAAGATGTGCTGGTCGCCGCCGACCACGAGCGGAATGCCCTGCGGGTCAAGCACGCTACCGCCCGGCGTAACGCGGGCTGCGTAGATGTCGGCGTTGTCATTGCGACGACCATCGGCCCAGGCGACAAGATAACTCGTGCCGTCGAAGGCGACCGAGGAGTACTCGCGGTGAAACCCGAGCGTGCAAATCGGAATGCCTGCCGGGTCAAGGTTAGCTCCGCCGGGCGAGACCCTCGCCGCGATTATCGCTTCGGCCTGGTTCCGGTTGTCGGTCCACGCGACCAGGTAGTTGTTCCCGTCGTAAGCAACCGATGACCCGTATTGCGTATTAATGCTCCGGCTGGTGCCGAGGCTGATGCCGATGCTGTTTGTATCGAGCATGTTCATCTGTTGAGTCAGCCGGGCACCGTAGACATTGGTGCATCCGCTGCGGTCGTCATCCCATGTCACGAAGTACCTGTTCCCGTCGAAGGCGACCGCCGGATTGTCGGTGAAAGCTTGAGGTGGGGTGCTCACGTACACACCTGGCGTGTCGAGCGGGACGCCCGCGCGCGAAACCCGACTGGCCAGGATGCAATCGACAGGCGACCAGGCCTTCCAGGCCACGAGGTAGTCGGTCCCGTCGTAGAGCGCGGCGTGGCCCGCGTAGCCCACGTCTGGCGGCGCGATGGCGATACTACTATCGACCACGCTACCGTTCGAATCGACCAGGGCGCCGCGCATCCCAAGCGTGAAATCATGCCAGACGACGAGGGAGTTGGTGCCGTCAGAGGTCGCCGTTGGACCGTACAAGCCGTCAAGATTAGATGCGGAATCGAGCACGAAGCCGTAAGACAGCACATGCCCGGCCCGACTGACTAACGCGCTACGGATGAAAGCTGTCGCTGAGTCGCGGATGTCGTTCCAGACGACGAGGAAGTTCGTGCCGTCAAACGTGATGGCCGGACACGTGAGCGCGTGCGGGCCGGTGCCTATAACGATTCCTGCGGTGTCGAGCACTGCGCCGCCGGGAGTCACACGCGCGCCATATATCTGCTGCACGCTGTCGCGATAGTCCTCCCAGACGACCAGGTAGTTGGTGCCGTCGAAGGCCAAAGCCTGCTGCCATCCATTGGAGGACGAGATGAGGATTGCCGTCGAGTCGAGTACCTCACCGGCCGGGCTGACCCTGAACCCTTGGATGGCCGCGCCACAGTCAACGACCAGATAGTTGGTGCCGTCAAAACCTACCGATGCGGAGGACCCCATCGTGTCAATCTGGATGCCTTCGGTGTCAAGGACCATTCCGTCGGGCGTGACCCTTGCTGCCAACACGCTGGTATTAAAGAGCGTGTCTCGCCAATCGGTCCAGACCACCAGATAGTTGTTCCCGTCGAAGGCAACTGAGGGGTCACACTGCTGTGTGGGAGCGGGACCGTAGTGAACTGCGGTATCAACCATGAACTCACCGTCGAGGCGCGGGCCGCTCGCCCGGTGGACGGCGCTGCTTCGCTGGCTGACGGCGGGAAGCCACGCGGCTCGCGTGAGTCGGCTGCGGGTCGCGAGTCGCTGCGCTTGTGCCGCCGTAAGGCTGCGCGTTACCCGGGCACCGGGAAACCCGCGGGATGCAGGCCGGGCAGCGTTCCAAACGTCATTGACAGGCCCGCCCAAGGCCACGCCCAGCAGACCCACTATTGCGAGAGCTATTGTTCTCATTGTGTTCCTCCTGTTACAGGTCTATCCACACTTGTCCCGAAGCTCGTTCTGTCGTGTTCATCTCAGCTACTCGCGGATGATGTAGATGCCGGCGTCGCCGGATGCCGTGTAGACGTAGCCGTTGCCGCCGAGGCAGATACGACGGGTGAAGCCCTGGAGGTCCGGACCAATATCTTCCGAGAAGGAGCCGGTCCCCGGCCGGTTGATGATTTCCGTGACCGTAACCGTGGTCGAATCTGCCAGGTAGAAGGCCGCTTGCTCCACTCCGTCGGTCGCAGCCGCGGCATATGCAGATCTGCTGCCACCACCACCACCGCCGCCGAATGGGAATGAATCGGGAGCCGGAGTGTAGTATGTGAGAATGCCGGAATCGCCCTGCGAGACAATGCAGTACCCGCCCGATGATACTGTCACGCCCTCCGCGCGGCAGTGACGGCCCAGTCGAAGCGTATCAAGGACAAAGGAGTCGCCCGGAAGGATGTTGAACACGCGTACGCCCCAGTCGCGCAAGGATACGAACAGCCTTGAGTCACGTCGGGCAAGACCGGTCGGCTCGCCCGCCACCGGGATGTACCTGATTGGGTCGGGCGAAGCGAAGTCGAATACGGT
Organism: Caldifarciminota bacterium; assembly: GCA_026397595.1. Classification (GTDB taxonomy): domain Bacteria; phylum Hydrothermota; class Tepidihabitantia; order Tepidihabitantales; family Tepidihabitantaceae; genus UBA2258. The sequence goes on along the minus strand of JAPLUO010000200.1, from coordinate 3,868 downwards.
GACGCCGTCAGCGGTAGCGGCGAACAGGCGCGTCGAATCGGCTGCCAGGGCAGTCACAACCTGGCCCGCGCCGCCGGCATATTGCCGAGTCTGTTCACCAGTGGTGAGTTGATAGATGACTATGCCGGAATCGGTGCCGACGTACGCGGCTGCGCCTTTGGCGATGACACATCGGCAGTCGCGGCCGAGGTCGGCGTGCCACAGCTCGCGCGGCACCTTCGGTCTAGAGATGTCGAACGCGAGCAGGCCACTATCGCCTGTCGCAACCAGCAAAGTGTCATTGCGGGCGAACACGTCTACCGTATTCGAGCTTGTCTGAAGCCGCGTGGTTGTCCGTGGATTGAAGACGTCGCAGCCGACCGCTAGCAGCCCGAGCAAAGCAAGGGCGAGGTATCTGGATTTCATCTGTGTTGTTCCTTTCTATTCAATCTCAACCCGCTACTTCCCGAGCGCGAAACGTGCGCCGATTCCGGCATTGACCAGACCGACCACCTCTGTCATGGAAGACCCTACCATCCATGCCCCACCGTCGAGGTAGTCGACCCCATCCCACCAGTTGTCCCGCTGATACAACTGCGTCTCGGCGAAGAGGTCAATCCGGGAGTTGAGCGTGAACTTCACGCCAAGTCCGCCGCGCCAATGGGCCGCGGCATCGGGGTGAAACTCGTACACGGACGATGACTGCGTGTAGCCGGCTGTCCGCACTCCAGCCCAGACATAGGGCTTCACCCGCCACTGTGTCGGCGGCTCGGCCATCACGTCCAGACCCAGCATCGGGAACAAACTGAAACCGGCTCCGCCTGAGGTGAATAAGCTCACCTGCGCCAGGTCGAGCCGGCCGGTCAGCATGCCTAACACCGGCCCGTACGACGCTTCGACCGCCGGGCCTACGGAGAACCGTTCGTAGACGACTCGTGCGATTGGCGTTCCTGCGGTATCGTACAAGTCTGAGTATGACTCACCACCATGCCACGTGAGCTTCGTGCCGATACGGAATTGGGGTCCGGCCAGAGCAATTCCGGCCAGAACCAGACAGACTCCTGCGGTCCTTGCTGCGGTCACTGATACCTCCTATCAGGATTTAGCGGACTCGCCTGAACCGCCATGCAGTACGAACAGAACCCGGCAATCCGGGCGCGGTCAGGGCAGGACGGTGATTGTCTTAAGGGTAGTGCTCCCGTCGGGCTTGAGTGCGATGATGCTGAACTTACCGGGCTCTGTGGGCTTGGCCCCAATCTTGACGTCGCTGTAAGTGGCGCCTAAGGGAGCCACTTTACCGTTGCTGGTATCCCGAGACCACGCCTGCACCGTGACCTGCGCGTCAGTGCCACTGACCTCAAAGCGGTCGAGCACGTAGCCGCTGTCAGGACCCAGCATCGCGGTGACAATGGCACTGAACGTGGAATCGGCGACGACCGTGTCAGGAGCTGCTATGGATGTGATTCTGGCAACCTGTACAGTTCGGTCGCGGAACAGGCTGCAGCCGGCGACCAGGAGTACCGCAGCCAGCAGAAGGGCTCGGGCAACGTACCTCATCTCGCGATGATTATAGAAAGAAGGCGCAACCTGTCAAGGCGAAGATGGAATCGGCTCTGCTGCGGATTCTCGGACTCGCCGTCCGGGATGTCCGGGCGGCGGGGCAGGGCTCAGGAGTTCGTCGCAGCGGTCGGAGATGGCGGTGGCCGAGGGCGGGAGCAAACAGCATTCAGTAGTCAGCATTCAGGGGTGAGGACGCTTCGTCGCAGGCCGGTCGCGGGCGATGGTGGAGTTCCGGCTCGCGCGCTCTTTCATGTACGCCTCAGCCCGGACTCGAATCTCCTTCAGCCATTCCGCGCCGCTGATGCCTCGGCGTTTGCGCTCGTTCTCGGACTCTTCCCGTTTCTTGTGTAGCCATTCCATCCAATCCAGTCCGTCAATCTTCATAGCTAAGCACCTCTTCCGGCGTCCTGATACGCCTCTCGCAGATTCACTGCAGCCACCTTCCTTTCCGTCCACTCATTGGCAAGATGTCGTAGGTTCAGCGACACGAGTATGTCGGCCTTGCAGACAGTCGCATACGCAACGTGCCGCGCATCGTCGGCGAATCTTTCCGGTATGACCTGCTCTCGAATGTAGACGGCGGCAAGACGTTCGACCTCGTCGTCGTCTGCGGGCAGCATTCGTACGTCGTCCAGGAAGGCCATCAGTCTCGACCTAAGCGGTTCCGTAGCGTTCTCGAACTCGTGAAACGTGACCGGCGACGTGCCGGCTTCGAGGATTCCGAGCCGAATCTGGTCGAGCAACGCGGTTACCGCCTCACGCCGCAGCGCGTTGCGCGGTTCCTCATCGAAACTGAAGCCAAAGACCGAGGTCTCGATGTACAGCAGCGGTCTGTGTTTCATCAGGTCAGCATAGCCGGCTCTGGACGGTTGTCAATCGGCGGCCGGGTCGGGCGCGGGCTGAGGGCGAGAGTAGACAGTATTCAGTAGTCAGCATTCAGGGGCACGACTCGCTGACGGCCCACGGCTCACGGCTTGCGGCTCCGAGGGCGGGACGGCTGCGTCGCGGGCTTGTCTCGGACGACCAGCGGCTGCTCCCGCTTCGGCAGTCGGGCCAGGATCTCACGGGCTCGGGCCGTGGTGCGCTTCATCCATTCCACTTCGTCCGTACCCATTTCACGCCTCTTCCTCTCTTGCGCCGCGCGGTACTCATGGAGCCAATCCATCCAGCCCTTGCTGTCATTCTCCATAACGCAGCACTTCCTCGGGTGTGCGGATTCGGACTAGCGGGTAGCCTTCGCGTAGGTTCACGGCGTTGATTCGGCGTTCGGCCCACTCGTTGGCAAGATGTCTGAGGTTCAGCGTGACGATGACGTTAGCGCGGCCTACGGCAGCATAGGCGGCGTGTCTTGCGTCCGCTGAGTAGTCGGCGGGGATGATTCTCTCGCTCACGTAGCAGGAGGCGAGCCGTTTGACTTCGGCCTCGTCCAGTTCGAGTACCGCCACGTCGGCGAGTAGCTCGAGCAGGTCGGAGCCGTATCTGCCGGGCGTGTCGGCGAGTTCCTCAACCGTTGCCGGGGATGTCACTACGTTCAGGACGCCGAGTTCGACTTGGTGGAAGAGCGTGCGCACTGCCTCGCGGCGAAGGGCATTGCGTGGCTCGTCGTCGTGGTAGAAGCCGAAGATAGACGTCTCGATGTAAAGCAGTGGACACCTCCCCGGAGTGGCGTCTCTGGCCATATGTGCACCGACGTCGCGTTCCGCGCCTTGGCCCGGCATCTTCCGTCCTGAGCTTTCTGCCCGCATCTGGTGCAGCCAGTCCATCCAGTCTAGTTCGTCAGCCTTCACGGGTGAGTCAGCATAGCCGGCTCTGGACGGTTGTCAATCGGCGGCCGGCGCAGCTGGCTGTGAAACCGGCACCGGGCGGGGTGAGTCTAACGAGTTGGTGCGGGTTGGGCCGCTGCAAAGTGCGTTCGATTGTCTGGCCGGGGACAGTGCTGGCCCTGTAATCGGGACAGCAATGGACAGAGCAACTCGGAAGGCAATTCGGGAGGCTACTCTACGAGCAATCTGGAGAGCAACGGTCAGAGCTACGGGGAGAGCAACGAGGACCGCAACCGGTAGAGCGACCCAGACCGCAATGGTCAGAGCGACCGGTAGAGCAACGGGTAGAGCACTGGAGAGAGCAACGGGGACAGCGACTCGGACAGCAACCGGTAGAGCAATCGGGCAAGCAATCCCGAGAGCAATCGGGACAGCAACTCACCTCATAACTCATAGCGCGGCCTCGAAGGCCGCAACCAAATCCAATGGAACCACAGATGAACGCAGATGAACACAGATTGAGTCCCGACCCGAGCCCGAGCATTGCGTCGCCGCGGGTGGCACTT
>JAPLUO010000050.1 GCA_026397595.1 Caldifarciminota bacterium | reverse complement strand
TTGCCCGCTCGGGGGGAATCCTTGCCGGCATCGACGTCTGTCGTCAGGTGTTTCTTGCGCTTGACCGGTCGGTTCGTTTCACGCCGAAGCTCGCGGACGGCGGCCGGTTCCGGAAGGACACGGTGCTTGCCGCAATTCATGGTCGGGACCGACCCATCCTTGCCGCCGAGCGCACAGCCCTCAACTTCATCCAGCGGCTGTCCGGCATCGCCACCGCAACCCGGCGGTTCGCCGACGCGGTCCGGGGGACGAAGGCTGTTGTCCTCGACACTCGCAAGACAACGCCGGGCTGGCGCGCCCTGGAGAAGTATGCGGTACGCTGCGGCGGCGGCGCCAATCACCGCGCCGGGCTCTACGACATGATTCTAATCAAGGACAACCACATCGTGGCTGCCGGCTCGATTACGACTGCCGTCCACCGCTGCCGCTCCAGCCGACTGCCGATGGAAGTTGAGGCTCAGACAGTGGCTGACGTATCCGAGGCGCTGGCCGCCGGCGCAAAACGCATCCTGCTTGATAACATGAGCGTCGCGCAGATGAAGAGGGCAGTCGCGCTGGTAGGTGGAAAGGCGAAGCTCGAAGCCTCGGGCGGAGTCACTCTAAAGAACGTGCGCCGGATTGCCGAGACCGGCGTTGACTACATCTCGGTCGGAGCCATCACCCACTCGGCCCCGGCCGCGGACATCGCGCTCGATTTCGAAGAGTGAACAAGTGTCCATGTGGTCCAGTGTTCCAGTGCGGGACACAGGACTCCGGGTTCTCCACTTGACCACTGGATCACAGGACCACTAGTCCTCTTCCGATCAGATTTCTTTCACAAAGTACTTGCCCGGCAACTGTCGCACCAGCCCCTTGATTTCGAGCTGCATCAGCACCGAGAGCAGCCCTGCCATCGGTATTCCCAGACCCTCGCAGATTTCGTCCACGTGCGCGGGTTCGGCGGTCAGAAAGTCCATTACCGGTTTCTCCTCGGCAGCGACCTCGACTCGCGCCCGCTCCCCGGCTCGTTTCGCCACGCCCAGCTCGCGCAGGATATCGTCGACCGAGAGCATCGGCTTCGCCCCTTCCTTCAGCAGCCGGTTGATTCCGAGGCTCTGCTGCGACGTGATGTTGCCCGGCACCGCGAACACGGCTCGTCCTTGGTCTGCCGCCCATGCCACCGTGTTCAGCACCCCGGATTTCTCCCCGGCCTCGACCGCCACGACAACCTGAGACAGACCGGACACTACCCGGTTCCGCTTCGGGAAGTTCATCGCCAGCGGCTCGACCCCGAGCGAGAACTCGGAGATGATCGCGCCCTGCGCGCTGATGGTATCGTACAACCTGCGGTTCTCCGGCGGGTAGTGGACGTCAATCCCGCACCCGAGCACGGCCAGGGTCCGGCCGCCGCCATCCAGCGCACCCTTGTGCGCGAACGTATCAACGCCCCGCGCCAGCCCGCTCACAACCGTGACGCCGTGCTGTGCCAGTTCGCGCCCCAGCTTCTCCGCCACCTGCCGGCCGTAGTGCGTCGGCAGCCGCGTGCCCACCACTGCCGCGGCGGTCGCGTCTTCAGGCTGAACCTCGCCTCTGACGAACAGCACCGGTGGCATGTGCGCAAGCTGCTTCAGGTTGCCGGGGAATCCTTCATCGGTGTAGCAGACGGTTCTGACGCCTAACTCCCGGGCCGCCGCAATCCGGCGTTCGGTTTCCTCGCCGCGCTTGTAGGATCGCACCGCCGAGGCGAGTTCCTTGTCTACGCCTTTGACTTCCACAAGTTCATCCAGCTCAGCGGCGAACACGCACTCCGGAGTTCCGAATCGGGCCAGCAGGTTCTTGAGCCGCGTCTCATTCATCCGCGGCGCCGCGTACAGGTCAACGAACAGCTCGTTCAAGTGAGGAAATAGCGAATTGTGAATAGTGAAGAGTGAAAGACGGACTCGATGAACCGCCGATTGTCAATTGTCAATCGCCGATTCCTTTGGGGAACACGCGGTCGATCGCCGCCCTCAAGTCCTCGACCCCCTCGCCGGTCAGGCCCGATACCCAGACCCGCTCCGCGTCGAGCTTGATGGCAGGCTTACGGCCGGTCAACAGGTCAACCTTGTTCAATGCGACGACGCGCGGCCGCTTCAGGATCTCCTCGTTGTAGCTACCAATTTCGCCAATCAACTCCGTGTAGTCATTCTTCGGGCGCCCATCTGCCGCGTCAATTACGAACACAAGCATTCGCGTCCGCTCGATGTGCCGCAGGAACGCCAGCCCCAGTCCTTTGCCCTCGTGCGCGCCCTTGATGATTCCGGGCATGTCGGCAACGGTGAACCGCACGTCCCGGGTCTGCATCACGCCAAGGTTCGGCGTCAGTGTCGTGAATGGATAGCTCGCGACCTTGGGGTTGGCCCGGGTTAGCCGGGACAGCAACGTTGACTTGCCGGCATTGGGCAGCCCGACGATGCCGATGTCGGCCACGAGCCTTAGTACGAGTCTGGCCTTCCGTTCCTCAGCCGGTGTGCCTGGTTCGAACCGGCGCGGAGCCTGGTCCTTCGACGTAGCGAACCGGGCGTTGCCCCGGCCGCCCTTGCCGCCGCGCGCAACCACGAACTCCTGGTCCGCCTCGAGTATCTCGCCCAGCTTCGCGCCGGTCTCGGCGTCGAGCACGTCCGTGCCCAGCGGTACCGCTACGCGCACCCCGTCCCCGTTCGCGCCGTGTCGTTTCGCGCCTGCTCCGTGCCGGCCTGCCGCGGCCTTGTAGAAACGGTGATACTCGAGGTCGGCCAGCGTCTGCAGGTGCCGGTTGCCCCACAGCACGACCGAGCCGCCATCGCCGCCATCGCCGCCATCGGGCCCGCCTTTCGGCACGTACTTCTCCCGCCGGAACGAAACGCAGCCGTCCCCGCCGGACCCGGCTCTTACCTGAATTGTTACCTCGTCAACGAATCGCATGGAGGAATGGGGTTAGGGGTTGGGGGCCAGGAACCAGGGAGAGGAGACGGATGCGAAACCGCGTGCCTGCCGATATCATCGCGGTCCTACTCACCGCGCTCTGACTCTCGACCATCACTTGCCCAGTTTCCGGCGAAGCGCCTTCACCACCGCTTCCGGGACAAAACAGCCCAGCTCGCCGCCCTTGGCCGCGAGCTCGCGCACCAGCGAAGAACTGAGATAGAAATATCGCTCCGACGGCACGAAGAAGATTGTCTCGACACTGGGCGCCAGCTTCCGGTTGGTCAGCGCCATCTGGAACTCATAGTCGAAGTCCATCACCGCCCGCATTCCGCGGATGATGGCCTGCGCGTGCACCTGCTGCGCGAACTCCACCAGCAGGCAATCGAACCCCTGCACAGTGACCCCGTCCATGCCCTTTGTTACTTCCCTTGCCAGCCGAACCCGCTCCGGCCGCGAGAACAGCGGGTGCTTCTCCTGCCGGCTCGCTACGCCGACAATCACCTTGTCAAAGAGCTGGGCCGCTCGCTTGACCACGTCCATGTGCCCAAGGGTTATCGGGTCGAAGCTGCCGGGATAGACCGCAATCCGCTGCCCGTCCGTCACTCGTCCTTCTGACTTCGCCCCGCCGGCCGTCGGACTTCTGCCTTCTGACTTCTGACATCCGACTTCGTCTTCCTCACAAGGTCCTCCTCAGTACGCTCACCATCGTTTCGCCGTAGGCTCCCTGCTTGATGATTCCCCATCCCTCCGGCGCAACCGGCATCTCCTGCCGGTGATGCTCGACCACGAACCACGCGTCCCGGGCAAAGACGTCGAATTCGGCTGCCCGGTCAATCGTTGCCTGCACCAGCCCGTGCAGATACGGCGGGTCGGCAAACACCAGGTCAAGACCGGCCCCGGCCAGCTTCTTCAGCACGCGCAGCACGTCCCCGCGCGTGACCGTCACGTTCGGCAGACCTTTTACGTTGTGCCGCAAGAACCGAAACACGGTCGCCTGCTGTTCTACGAACACGACCGATGCCGCGTCCCGCGACAGTGCCTCGATGCCCAGCGACCCGCCGCCCGCGTACAGGTCGCAGGCCTTTGCCCCGCGCACGCGGGCCCCGACGATGTTGAACATCGCCTGCCGCGTTATCGCCTTGGTCGGCCGCAGGCCCGCGCGCGGATACTCCAGCTCCCTGTCTTTGTACCGGCCGGTGCTGACGCGCATGGAAGGACTATACCGAATGGCCTCAGCCTGTCAAACTCCGAGCCCCGCCCGGAAACCGGGACAGAACCACCAAGAGACGAAGGGAGTAACCGCAGACTGCGCAAATGACGCAGATCAGAGCGCCGGAGTCCGGAAGAACTGTCCACAGATTCCTCAGATTACACAGACTTCGGTCCGCTTTCCGCCATCCGCCAATCGACAACCGTAAATCGGACATGGAATGAACCGCCAAGCTCGCCAAGAGCGCCAAGAGTCCTGTCATTCCGAGGGGGAGTCCGACGAATCGAGGAATCTCTCAGCCTCCGTCACTGGACACTGGTAACTGGTACCTGGAAACCATCGCTGAGCCGCCCTGCTCGTTCCTACGGTCGCGAAGCGACACGGAAGCGAGAGGGTCTCTCTTGTCTGGGTCACTCGGGAGCTGCAAAGCATCCCGCAAAGCTCGCCGGAAAGCTCCTTAGAAAGCTCCCTCGAAAGCTCGTTCAAGAGCTCATTCGAAAGCTCATGTCAAAGCACAGCTCAAAGCTCGGCGAAAAGCTCACTTCAAAGCTTCTCGCAAAGCTTCGTTCAAAGCTCGTTTCAGACCTTGTTCAAGACCTTATTCGAAAGCCGCCCAGGGGGCAGTCCCTCCTCCGCACCCTGTACGGCAGAATTGTGGTTCCGGCCATCCCTGACCACTACATATAGATTGTCGGGAGCCGGCTAC
>JAPLUO010000313.1 GCA_026397595.1 Caldifarciminota bacterium | reverse complement strand
CGACACCAGCCGGTGCGGTTCGCAGGTAGCGTTGTCGCTCATGACGACGAAGGTAATCTGGCCCGGTGTCAGTGTCTTCAAACCCCGGACGCGCGAGATTATCCGGCAGTGCGGCGGGAATATCGAGGAGACACGGACGAGGTTGAACGCCGCTATGCCGGCGTCGCGCAAGGCACCCTCGAAGCTCGCCAGTTTCTCGCGGTGGACGCCGACCCCTTTGGTCAAGAATACCTGAGTTGGCAGTATCGTCATGTGAGGACCGTACTACGCCACCGCCAGCGCCTGCTCCAGGTCGGCCACAAGGTCCTCTACGTCCTCGATGCCCGTGGAGTAACGCACTAGGCCGTCAGTGATGCCGGCCGCGATGCGACTCTCCCGCGACATCCCGGCGTGTGTCATTGACGCCGGGTGCTCTATCAGCGTCTCGACGCCTCCCAGCGAAACCGCCAGCGTCGCCAGCCGGACATTGTCCATCAGCCGGCGGCCCGCTTCGACGCCGCCTTTCAGTTCGAAGCTGAAGACCGAGCCGAACCCGCTCATCTGCTTCTTCGCCAGTTCGTGCTGAGGATGAGATTCGAGGCCGAGGTGATGCACCCAGGCGACTTTGGGGTGCCGTTCAAGCCAACATGCGATCGTCATGGCATTCTGTTGGGCGCGATCAAGGCGGACGGCCAGCGTCTTCAAGCCGCGCAGCACCAGAAACGCCTGGTGCGGGTCCATGCAGCAGCCGAGGTTCACCATCAGCGGCCGGACCCGCCGGTAGAGTGCCTCGTCCCTGGTCACAATCATCCCGCCGACAACGTCCGCATGGCCGTTGATGAACTTGGTGACCGAGTGCAGGACCACGTCAGCGCCCAAGTCCAACGGCCTTTGAAGATAAGGAGTGGCAAACGTATTGTCGACGACAAATACGCTGCCGCGCGCCTTCGCCAGGGCCGCGACCGCACGCAGGTCCGTGACCTGCATTGCGGGATTGGACGGCGTCTCAATGTAGACCATCCTGGTGTTGGCCCGCAACGCTTTCTCCACGTTCCCGACATCCGACGTATCCACGAACGTGGCCTCGACCCCGAACCGTGCGAGCTGGTCCTCCAGCAGCCCGCGCGACGGCCCGTAGACTGAAGCAGTACTCACCACGTGGGTACGCTGCTCCAGCAGGGCCATGCACACCGTCGTCACGGCTCCAAGACCGGAACTCGTCGCGATGCCGCCGAAGCCGTTCTCCAGCCCGGCGATGCTGTCTTCCAGAGCCTTTACCGTGGGGTTGCCGATGCGCGTGTACATGTAGCCTTCGATTTCGCCCGCGAAGAACTTCGCGCCGTGCTCGGCGCTGCGGAATGCGAAAGTGGACGTCTGGTATATCGGCACGTTAACCGCTCCGTAGGCGCCACCACCCGCCGTCGAGTGGATGAGCTTGGTGTTGAACCGGTACTGCTCGTGCTTCTCATTCATAGTTAAGTCTCCTTTGCTGCAACGGAATGTTGCCCGCCGGGGCGCCCCATGTAGCGGGTCTTGCGACTGGCACTGCCGGACAGACCCGATCAATCATGGGCCGCCATCATGCCTTTCTCCTCTCTCAGCAGTTCGCCGGCAATGGTGTCCATGTCAGCTTTCTTCCAGAAGGAGAGATGCTCGTGCGCGGTGAAGTACTTGAGAGGAATGGGGTGGGTCCCGACGACAACGGGGAGTCCATGCTTCTGCTCGATAAGTTCCTTGAACTCACGCAGATGCGGGCAGGGCGGGTAGCCGACGACAAGACCGGTTGCCAGGTGAATGACCTGCGCGCCGTTCTTCTTCATTTCTTCCGGCACGGACTCGACGTTTCCGCCCGGGCAGCCGCCGCAAGACGAGTGGCCTGCGACTTCGAGGGGTTCGTCTTTCGCGTAGCGGGCGAACCCACCGGTCCTTTCCCTCAGAGCACGGAAGCACTTGCCGCCGCCGCAGCTCTGGTAGCGCGAACAGGTGATGATACCGATTCTTGTCATTGACCTGCCGAGCCTCAGTGGTCGCAGAGGTTCGCGCCAGCCTGAAGTGTTCCGGCGAGATAGTCTTCAACGAGCCTCTCGGGCGTCTCGGCTGCCGCGCCGACTGTAACCTTGATGCCATTCTCACTGAACAACCTCTGGGCATGCTGGCCCATTCCGCCGGCGATGATTGTGTCCGCACCTTGTTCGTGCAGCCAGCGCGGCAGCAGACCCGGTTCGTGAGGTGGGGGCGTCAGCATCTGTTTGCGCGTAACCTTCCTGGTTTTCTCGTCCACATCCAACAGGGCAAACTGCTGACAGTGGCCAAAATGAGCGCATAGCTTCCCGTCGGCCAGAGGCATAGCGATTCTCATGATTCGTCCTTTCTTTCGTTGTCTGTTTGGGTTTTCTTGTCATCCAACGCGAGGAGCGGCCGGACTATTGCCAGCAGGGCCTTCGCAGTGGGCGTCGATGCGTAGTGATGAACGAAGGCTTGGCCATTGTCGGAGGCCTCAGCTACCTTCGGGTCAATGGGGATAGAGCCGAGAAACGGCACGAGCATGTCGCGGGCGATTTCCCGGCCGGCTCCTGAGCAGAATACCTGTGTGACTTCGCCGCACTTCGGGCAGGCGAAGCCGCTCATGTTCTCTACCACCCCAAGCACCGGCACGTGGAGCTGACGGCAGAAGGTGATGGACTTCCTGACGTCCACTGCCGCTACCTTCTGGGGCGTGGTGACTATGACCGCTCCGTCCAAGGGCCCGGCGAGTTGGCAGACCGACAGCGGTTCGTCTCCGGTACCAGGTGGGGAGTCGATTATCAGGTAGTCCAGATCTCCCCACTCAACATCCTTGAGGAACTGCTTGATGACCCCCATCTTCAGCGGGCCGCGCCAGATTACGGCATCGTCCTGGTCGTTTAGAAAGAAGCCGATCGACATGACCTTCAACCCGCCAGCATCGACCGGGATCAGACCGTCGGCACTGCCCTGAATGTGTTCGTGTTCAAGCCCGAGCATCGTCGGGATGCTTGGGCCGTGGATGTCCACGTCCAGCAGGCCGACCTTCTTGCCCGCCATCATCAAAGCGACGGCGAGGTTGACCGCGACCGTGCTTTTGCCCACCCCGCCCTTGCCCGACAGCACGACCACCTTGTGCCGAATCCGGCAGAGCCGGGACGCCAGCAGTTGGCGGTCCTTGAACTCCTCATCGCTTTCGTCCGTCTTGCGTTCGGCTGCCGAGCAGCCGGATTTGTCGCAGGAATCGCACGTGGTTTCTTTCCCTGCCGGTTGCTTCGCGTGCATTTCCGCCTGACGGGTCTGGTAATCCTCGCATGCCGCTTTCATGGTGGTGGCCGAGAGCAGGGCGCAGTGCAGATGTTCCTCAGGCAGGTCGCCCAGGGCTGCGGCAATGTCCTCCTGCCGGAGGCGGACCGCGTCCTCAACCGGCCTACCCTTGGCCAGGACGGTGGTGATGCTTCCGCAGGCGAGCGAAGGGCCGCATCCGTCAGTAGTGAAGGACGCTTTAGTGATTTTGCCGTCAGCAACGGTCACCCAGAGCTCCATGGTGTCGCCGCAGGGTCCGGTCACACGCGCATGGCCGTCCGGGTCCGCAAGCGGCCCCAGGTTACGGGGGCGCTGCGCGTGGTCGCGGGCGGTTTCTGAGAGTCGGTCAAGGTCGGTGCATTTCATGTATCGCTCCTACTGGTTCAGATGCAGCCACAGTCCACGGACGTCAGCGGCCGATGGGGCATCCGTCTCCACCACGGCTCGCTCTTGCAGTTGTGCCGAGGTCACGGCACGGTCGTAGCGGACGCGGCCGGCAACCTTGGCGCCCGTCTCGCGAGCCTTGTTCTCGATTCGTTCCGTCATTCCCGGGTTGATGTCCCACCTGTTCACGCACACCGCGGCCGGGACAGCGAAGTGACGCGCCAAGGAAAGAACCCGTTCCAAGTCATGTTCGCCGGACACGGTCGGTTCCGTGACCACCAGCACCAGCGAGGCGCCGGTAACGGAGGCGATCACCGGACAACCGATACCGGGCGGCCCGTCGATGATGACAAGGGAGCGGCCCTCCGCCTCGGCGATGCGGCGGGCCTCGCGGCGAACGGTCGACACCAGCTTGCCCGAGTTCTCCGCGGCCACGCCCAGCCGTGCGTGTACCATCGGGCCGCAGCGTGTCACCGATACCATCCACTCGCCACAGAGGCGCTCCGGGAAGTCGATTGCCTGCACGGGACAGAAGCGCACGCACACCCCGCAGCCTTCACACGCAACCGGGTCAATAGAGAACGTGGCTTCGCCCGGGACCTTATCGTCCATCTTCACGGCATCGAACCGGCAGTGCGTCGTGCAGAGACCGCAGCGGATGCAATCCTGCTGGCGGATTACCGCCTCATGCCCGCTGTGGAACTCGTGGCGTTCAGTGACCTTTGGTGAGAGAATCAGGTGCAGGTCGGCCGCGTCCACGTCGCAATCGGCAACGACCGGGCGGTTGGCGAATACGGCGTCGCCCTTCACACCAAGGAAGTATTCCGTTCGAATTCTGTAGTTTTCAGCAATCACGTCTTCGATCTTCCTCAAATCGGTATGCCGAATCCGGCGCACGTATGAATCCGGGGCGAGTAGCTTTCTCTTGAAGAATTCCGACTCGGGGTTAAGCAACATGACGATAATCCTACCGTTGGGGCGCAGAACCGAAGCCGATTTCTCCAGCGTCTGTCGGTAGTCTTCAACGAACTGAAGGGAGGCCACACAGATCACGGCGTCGAAAGAAGATTCCGGGAACGGCATGTCCTCGGCTCGTGCTGCGACGGTTCTGACACTGTCCGGTGCGCAGTTCAATGCCTCCTGCGATACGTCCAGCCCCGTGACATTGAAGCCGCGTTTTGCCAATTCGCCTTCTATGGTCGCCGGACCACAACCGACGCTCAGGATATCCCGGCAGCCTTTCAGGTGTTCAACGAGGTACGCGAGTTCAAGTTGGAAAACCTCTTGCCAGAATTCGTTTCGACATGACTCGACATACCGTTTTGACATGGCCCTGGAATCACGTGCAGTACATTCCTTGCTCGGTGTCTTTGTTCCCTTCTTGTGACCCTTCCGGGCTCTCCATGAAGAGAAAGTCAGTACTGGGGCGATTAGGACCCCGTATATGCCGGCACCGGAAACGCACCCTGGCCGCCCGCAAAACGGGCACGTGGCGAACATAGCCATGAATCCTGAGACAGCCGTCCACCAGAGCAAGAGACGGCCTCCAACCCACGCAAATGAGCTGGAGTTTCGCATCAGGTGTCTTATCTTGGCGATCATTCCTCACCGGTCCCCATTCGGCCCAGCGTGAACAAAAAAACAGTGAGCATCGTCATGTTGTAGCCGCGCGGTTTTCCTGGAGCCTTCTCAGATAGAATTGATGCCCTTCGTATTGCGTTTCCGCCACATCGCCCTGAGCCACCAGCCGCTCAACAACTTCCCACGTCGAACCAGTCCTAGACAGAAACGCACTGACAGCCTCTTTCCTCATCGGGTGAACAGCGGCTATGCTCAGGAGGTCGTTTCCCACATCTCCGGTGGAAGCAAAGGCGTCTCCCTCATAGCCGATCAGATACTCCACCTGCTTCAGTTTGCCGGCGAATATCTGATACGCGCGGTTGAGAACCACTTCATCCGGCCCATGCACCCACCGCTCTGCCGGAGGGCGGGTGGTGATGCTCAGATATGCCCGGGACGGTTGCAGACCGTGGACAAAATCGGCTACCTCTCTCAGGCAGTCATCGTTGTCGTTGATATCCTTCACGAGCATTGTCTCCGTTACCAGTTTGCCGGTGTAGGTCCTGGCAAATGCGCGTATTCCCTTAAGAACCTGGGACAGGGATAGCGCTTCGTGAAACCGATTGACTCGGCGCCAGATTGCTTTCTGGACGGCATCGATCTTCAGTGAAACCCAATCGGCCCTGCCGAGTTCCTCTCTGACGTCCTCGCGCCATAGAAGCGAGCTGTTTGTGATTACACCGACAGGGACCTTCAGCGTCTTCAAGAGCATGATTTCCCTGCCCAGGTTCAGGTAGTCGACCCGTTCCCTCGCCTCCTTCGTTCTTGCCAACCTGTTCTGTACATCTCGAAAAATGGCTTCGGGTTCATAGAAGGAACAACGGTCACTCTGCATCTGCGTGGTTCGTCCCACCTGGCAGTAGACACAGGAGTAGGTGCATACCTTGGCCGGAATGTTGTTGATTCCCAGACTTTTTCCCAGACGCCGCGATGGAACGGGTCCGTACGAATACCGGACGTCGCCTCCGTTCATTACCTGTCCCCGCAGGGCGGTTTCCCGCACCGCTCGTCCCGGCCGCAGCAGGTTTGTCCTCCGGCCTCAAGCGAGCACCCTCCTTCACCGTGTCCGAGCCGGCCCTGACCGCTTCCCTTCATGATGAAGCCAGAGCCGCCGCTTATCAGTCGCCGGACTTCGCCGCCGCACTTGGGGCACTTTGCCAGCGGTGCTTCGGTCATCCCCTGCTGCTGCTCGAAACGCACGCCGCAGGCCCCGCATTCGTACTCATACGTTGGCATGGACTGTCTCCTTCACTGTACGACAAGGCCACAACATCTTCGCTTTCACGGAGACACTTGTCCCGTCGTTACTGCTTCGTGGCAGGTTCCGCCTAGGAGCATTTTGACATCTGCATTCTGCACTTTGACTTGCGTCCTACGCGCACTGTGTCGCACTTATCCTCTCCCATAGCCGCAGGAAATGGCCGCGATACTCCGGCAGGGCTTCGACGACGAGTTCGCCCCGGGAGTAGGCCTCGGCGATGCGCCGGTCATCCGGGATTTCGAGCAGAATCGGGATGTCCTGCTCCCGACAATATGCGTGGACCCGGTCGTCGCCGACTCCAACCCGGTTGATGACCACACCGAAGGGAATCCCAATTTCCCGCACCATGCCCGCGGCGAGTTTCAGGTCGTGCAGGCCGAAGGGCGTCGGTTCCGTTACCAGGACAACGAAATCCGTTCCCCGAATCGCGGCGATTACCGGACACGAAGTTCCCGGAGGCGCGTCGAGGATTGCGGTCGTATTCTCCTGCAGACGTGTCTTCACAGCCCGGATAAGAGGCGGGGCCATGGCAACGCCTACGTCGAGCCGGCCCGTGACGAGCGTGATGTTGCCCGCCTGCATCGTTTCGACAACACCGATACGGCGACCCTGTTCACGGATTGCCTTCTTCGGGCACACTTTCGTGCAGCCGCCACAGCCATGGCACATCTCCAGAAACAGAAGCGGTTTGGTTCCGAACGAAACGATGGCATGGTACTGGCAGAACCGGCTGCACTCACCACAGGCGTCGCACAGGTTCTCGTCCACCACCGGCACCGGGATGGTGATAACGTCCTCGGCCCGCGCCGTTCCCTTGAGGAAGAGGTGGACGTTAGGCTCCTCAACGTCGCAGTCGCACAACTGCACCGGTGCGTCGAGCACCCGCGCGAGGTTGACCGCGACCGTGGTCTTGCCGGTCCCGCCCTTACCGGACGCAACTGCGAGAATCAGGACGCGCCTTCCTTCAGAAATCGCTGTGGATCCGGCGTCACTACGAACCGCCGCCTGCGCACGGCGTGTTGGGCGGTCACCGGGACGCTTTCTGTTTCAGCTTGTCGATCTCCTCTTCCACCTCCGCTGCACCGCGGCCGTAGAGATCCGTCTCGTCTGGAGCCAGCTCCCGGAGCAACCTGAGGAATTCGCCCGCGTGAACGCGTTCCTCGTCCGCTATGTCCTTAAGTACTTCTATGGCGAGGTTGTTATCGGTTGACTCGGCAAGTTGCATGTACAACTGGACCGCCTCATATTCCGCGGCCACCATGAAACGTACGGCGCGGATTAGTTCCTCGGCAGTCAGCTTCCGGTCATGTGCCGTCCCGGAAAAGGGCGATGCAAACTCCGGCATGTCAATTTTCCTTTCTTGTTCCTCTGTTCGTCTTGACCTCAGCCTGCGGTGTTACCAGGGTCCTCCCGGCGGCCCCGCTTCTGAGCCTCTTTCTCGTCAATCTCGTCCTGCCAGCCGTTGCGTGTCGTCTCGGTGCGGTCGAACCTCGGGACATACGGCTTGATGTCCAGCAGCGGCGTGCCGTCGAGGACATCGACGCCGTCGAGGTACAGGACGTTGCCTTCGCGCCGTATCAACTCGACGATCGAGATTCCAATGGGGTTGGGTCGGGCAGGCGCGCGGGTTGCGAACACGCCACGTTCCACGTCCTGCAGGAACGGCTTGACCTTCAGCTTCGGCGTCGGCGCCTGATGGAAATGATAAATGACATAGACGTGTGAAAAGCCCTCAAGATCGGTCAGACCTTCGGCGAACTCAGGAAATACCTCAGCCCGGCCCCGGCAGCCTTTGGCGTAAACCGGCTGTATCGGCGTCTGTGCCGCAACGCGGTGCTCGCTGTGGAGCACACCGATGGGCTGGAAGTTCATGGCCGTTCTCACCTTGCTCGTTCCTGTTGTCGGTCCGGTCGGCTGTCGTCTGCCGTGCGGCCTTCGTCCATTTGCCTGGCTATCTTGTTGCGCCAGTACCGGGAGTAGAGTGCACCGACCGGGTTGTGCGCCAGCACCCGGTCTTTGACCACAAGGGTCGTGACCGGGGCCTCGGAGTTCTTCGTGAAGATGATGTCGTGGCCGATGCAGAGCCCGAGGATGATGTTGAGCTGCGTCTTGGCACGGTTCAGCAGCAGCGCCTGCGCGACCGGGTTGCACATCGCCTCGACCCGCTCCGGCATGATCTTGTCCAGACCGAGTTGCTCCTTCTCGATGCCGCATGCCTTGCAGCAGACCGCGCTCACCTTGAAACGTCTCCTCAGAATATCGTTCAGCAGCCGTGCCTCATCAGAGAAGCCGATGCAGAAAGCGACGCCGAGATGCTCGTAGCCCAGCTCGGTTGCGAACCGAATCAATTCCTCAAGCCGGGTCAGCTTCATGTAGTGGCGGCCCTCAAGCATGGTTGCCACATTTGTCATCTTGAGGACGGTGGGGTCCTGGTATTTCTTCAGGACTTCATCGCGCAGCCCGAAGCAATCCTTACCTTGGTAGCAGGTCTTGTCGTCACACTCGGCACAGCTCTTCACTTCGCCTCCAGTTTCAACACCCGGCCGCAGCCAATCTGCTCGAATCCGTCCGGCCAGTTCTGCTGGAACTGCCCAATCGCTTCGTCGCCGGTGCAGTGGCAGGGCCCAGCCTTTGCGACGCCCAGGGTCCTCAATTCCCCGACTATCCTCTTCACCTCTTCGGGGCTCGCATGGCCAAGGTGAAATCCACCCAGAACCAGATGGGGCGGCCGGCCGAAATCTTCTTTCACCCGACGCGCGATGTTGACGACGCCGGGATGGGCGCAGCCGGTGACAAGCACCAAGCCGGAGTCGGTTTCAACCACCAGTGATTGCTCCCTGATTGCCTCACCCAATTCGCCGGTCAGCCACACGCCGGGCCAGATTGCGGCGCGCCCGGTTACCGGGATGCTCGTACCGCCCGTCTGCTTTGCTCTAGCGCCGAGTTCGGTTGCGGCCGATGCCGGCACGTAGCACCGGGCTGAGCAGAGCGGCAGTACCGATTCCAGCCCGCCGGTATGGTCCCAGTGATTGTGGGAAATCACCACTGCCTCGACCGTCGTCGGGTCGATGCCGAGCATCTTCATGTTTGCCAGCAGCAGCTCCCCCTTCGCGCCCGTATCGAACAGGAGCCGGTGGCCGGCTGCGTCCACCACGCAGGCAAAGCCCCAATCCGGCGTCAGGTCCTTCTGCTGGCTGCGGTTGTCGTAGACGACCGTGATGGTCACCGGTCCATTGCCCATTGTTCCTCCAGTAAGATGGCCAAGACAGAGCAGGATCAGCGCTGTGCCGGTCATGTCGCGGTTCCAGGTGGGGCAGACCGCTCAGCCCTGTTCTTCGTCAACTCCGGTCTGACACAGCCTATTGCTTCCCGCAGCGTGTTCGCGGCCAGCAGTGCGCAGTGCCGGTCTTCCTCGGGTAGCCCTCCCAGTTCATCGAGGACCGACTGCTGGTCAATTCGAGCCGCCTGCTCCAGGGTCCTGTCCTTAGCCATGATTGTTGCCATGCTGGCACAGACGACCGAAGTACCGCAGCCGTCAGTCCAGAAGGTGGCCTCGACGACTACGTCTTCCCTGACCCTGAGCCAGATCTGCATCGTGTCGCCGCAGGGGCCTGTGACCTGGCCGTACCCGTCCGGGTAGTCCAGCGACCCGGCGTTCTGCGGGTTCTTCCAAAGCTCCATCACGCGGGTTGAGTAGACCTTCTCCATATCCCGGATGACTCTGTCTTGAAGCCCCTCGACCCAGTCGTCTTCGGCTCTGCCGATTTTCTCGTCAGGCACCGCGTTCGCTCTCAGGTAAACCGACGGTCGACAGCACATCCGCACCAGCCGGGGCGAATGTCCATGTCAGTCGTTCTCTCCTGACCGGTCTGAATCTCCCGCCGGCCGTTACCCCGGCGATGATTTGTTTGTCCTCCAGGTGGTGGTCGCTGAACGAAAGAATCCCTTCGGGCTTCAGCACGCGGACCAATTCCTCCATCACCTGGCCGGGCTGCTCAAGATCGTGGAAGACGTCGTAAAGCAGAATCGCGTCGAGGGATTGGTCTGCCAACCCGGTTGCGCAGTCAGTCACGATTCCGGTCACGTTCGCCAGTCTGCGGCTCGCGGCCCGCTTCCTTACCTGCTCGACCATGAGCGGTTTGACGTCCGCAGCATAGACCCGGCCGGTCTCGCCGACGAGTCTCGCGGCGGCGATGCTGTGACCGCCGACCCCGCAGCCGAAGTCCAGCACGTGCCAGCCAGGCTGAAGGCCTGCTTCTTCCAGGTTCCTTCGGGGCGGCTGCAGCCAGTTCCGGGTGTTGAAGAAGAGAATCTCGACCGCCCCGTCGAGTCCGGATGTCTTGCCGGTCGCCATGGCAGGTCTCGTTCTAGACCCAGTGCCCTTCGACATCGGCGGACTCCGTCGGCTTCAGCTTCCCGGCCTTGAAGGCTTCCAGTGCGGCGGCTACGGTAGGCTGGTTGGTGTTGTACACCTTGACTCCCGCCGCGGAGAGGACACGGAAGGCCTTGGGCCCGCAGTGACCGGTCACAACCGCCCTAGCGCCGGACCGGACCACGGTTTCCGCTGCCTGGATGCCCGCGCCCTGCGCCGCGTTCAGGCTTTGTTGGTTATCAACGAACTCGGAAGTCCCGGTATCGATGTCGTAGATGATGAACCCCGGAGCCCGGCCGAACCGGGCATCGAGCGGTGAGTCCAAGTTACTCCCAGACGTTGTGAAGGCCACTTTCATTCTCTTCTCCTTCTGCTATCAGAACTTCTACATGGCGACCGCGCCCGCCGACGGCGGGCATCGCGGTCGCTTCTTGTCGATTACTTCGACGCAGCACCGGCCTCGATCTCGGCGATTCGCTTGTCGACGGCGTCGAGCTCTGTGCGGATTGCGTCGGCCTGGCTCTTGAGAGCCTGCTTCTCGGTCTCCGCGTCGGGTGCCGGGTAAGGCGCGGCGTAGCCGCCAAACCTCATCCAGCCCGGCACACCGGTGGCGTTGAACCAGTGTCGCCGTCCACGGCCGCCGCCACCGAAGCCTCGACCTCCGCCGAAGCCGCAGCCTCGACCGAAGCCGCGTCCGAACACGGGATTCGCATAGCCGGGTACTCCGTATCCAGCGCAGTTGCCGGCCGCTCGGCCGGTCATCGGACCCATTCCCACAGGTCCGGTTCTATCTCCTCCTGGCATTTTGTTCCCTTTCTTTCTGCTACTCTCTAACCATTGCGGCGCCACACCCCGGGCACTTCTGCTCAGTGCAGGGGACGCCGCGTTTGTGCGGCGCGCGCTGCCCGCACTTCGGGCACACACAGGAGCCCGCTGGCCCAGCCGCCTTGGGTCTGCCCATGCGACCGAGCCCGCGACCTTGCCCCGTTCTCCCGCCACCCTTTCCTTTTCCCACAGGTCCGGTTCCATCTCCTCTTGGCATCTTATTTCCTTTCTTTCTGCTATTCTCTTACCATTGCGGTGCCGCACTTCGGGCACTTCTGCTTAGCGCAGGGTACGCCGCGTTCATGCGGCACGTGCTGCCCGCACTGCGGGCACGCGCAGAAACCGGTCGGTCCCGCCGATTTCGGTCCGCCCACGCGACCGAGCCCTCGGCCCTGCGACTGCCCGTTGTCTTGTCCCGTTCTCGTGCCACTGCTTCTCTTAATGTCGTACCCCACTGGTCGGGGATTGTGCATCCCCCGGAACCGATGTTGGCCGCGGCGACAGCAACCGGGCATGGCAAAGGCGTCACCGGCAAGACCACCACCAAGCCACGCCCGCACTACTTCGTCTAACTCGCCGGCCACGAAGGGGATTACCCGGATGCCCTGACTGGCCACGAACCCGCGCAAAGGCCGGGAAATTGCGCCGCAGACGAGAGTGCCGACGCCCAACTCTGCCAGGCGCAGCGCCCGGGCCAGCGGAGGGCCGTCGAGTTGGATCTCCTGCGCCGTGCCCACCGTCCTCCCGGACCGCGACTCGACGACATGCACCTGGCGGGTCACATCGAACACCGGCGCAATCCGGTTGTTCCACGCGGCAAAGGCTGCTTTCACTTCGCGGCACCTTCAGTACTCATCAGCCGCTATCATGCACCGATTGTGCCGAAGCAACCAAGTGGCGACGAAAGCCTCTTACTGCCGGTTTCTCATGCTGTTAGGTGGCTACCCATATTGGGCCCAACGTCCTCTACGGTATCCTTTGTGCTACTATTGTGTCAGGTGAGTGTAGACGAAACGCTACTCTACGCTGCGCTTGCGAGAGCGGCCGTCTTGTGCCGGCAGGCTGATTCCTAGTCGCTTCAGCTTGCGGAAGAGCGTGGTCTTGTGGATGCCGAGCTCCCGCGCCGCGGCAAGGCGGTTGCCGCCGCTGCGTTCCATGGCATTGCGGATGGTCTGGGCCTCGAGGAGTTCACGGGCCGTGCGCATGTCGGGGTCGCGAGCGACGTAGACGCCGCGCGCAGTCAGCTCCGCGGGCAGGTGTTCAATGCCAATGGCTCTGGTGCCGCACAGGACAAAGGCCCGCTCAATGACATTCTCCAGTTCGCGCACGTTCCCCGGCCAGTCGTGGGCCATGAGCAGCGAAAGTGCCTCGGCGTTGACTCCGGGAATGGACTTCCCCTGGATGCGGTTGAACCGTTCCACGAACTGCTCTGCCAGAAGCGGGATGTCTTCCTTGCGGCGACGCAACGGCGGCAGTTCGACGCGGACGACATTCACACGGTAATAGAGGTCTTCACGAAAGATCTGCTGCCGAACCAACGCGCTGAGGTCTTTGTTCGTGGCAACGATCACGCGAGCGTCGGTGGTTTCGGAACGGGTTGACCCCAGCGGTTCGTAGACGCGCTCTTGAAGTACCCGCAAGAGCCGCACCTGAAAAGACGGGCTCGTCTCACCGATTTCGTCGAGCAGTATCGTTCCGCCACGGGCCAGCGCGAAGCGGCCGGGCTTGTCCCGGGTGGCGCCCGTGAAAGCGCCGGCTTTGTAGCCGAACAGCTCCGACTCCAGTAGCGTGTCAGGCAGCGCGCCGCAGTTCACGGCGACAAAAGGACCCTGGCTGCGCGGACTCAGTGAGTGGATTGTTCTCGCCACCAGTTCCTTTCCGGTTCCAGTGTCGCCGAGGATGAGGACTGTGCTAGGACTGACAGCGATGGCCGGTAGGACCTCAAACACCTGCTGCATCAACGGGCTGTGACTCACGAGATCACCCATGCGGAAACGCCCGGCCAGCTCCTGACGCAGTGCTTCCACCTCACTCAGGTCGCGGAAGGTCTCGGCTCCGCCGACGACCTTTCTCGTCGCGTCGCGCATGATTGCCGTGGAGACGCTTATCGGGATGCGCTCGCCGTCCGCGGTGATGATGTAACAGGATTTACCCACCACCGGCTTACCGGTCTTGATGCTGTGCTTGAGCGCGCAGTCATCCTCGCACATGCTGGAGCGGAACACCTCGGAGCAGTGCCGGCCGATGGCCTCGCGGCGCGGGGTGCCGGTAATACCCTCGGCAGCACGGTTGAACGACGTAATTCGCCAGTTCAAGTCGACGGTGAAAACGCCATCCGAGATGCTCTCGAGGATTGCGTTGGTGTGAGCGGCCGAGCCGGGCCGGCCGCTCTTTCTTGTTCGGCTCAAGATGGATATGATTATATGGCAGCCTAGAGGACGTGCAAGCCTCGGGATTTCGGGGAGGGTAGAAACGGGGGTACGACTGAAGCCTGCCGGGCCGGCGCGCGGCCGTCTCCCCTACCAGCGGCGCAACCCGTGAACCGCACAATGTAGAACGTCTCCCGGCCCTGCCCCGCCCCAGACTGTTTGTGGACCGCCGGGAGAGTCGTCCGGGGAGCTGTGAGCCGAATCGGCAGCCGCTCCGGCTGACGACATAGAGTAACGATGCCTGAACTGCCGCCGGATTGTTCGGCCGGGCTTGTGGTTTGCGGCTGACCGGGTGCGGCCCGCCTAGTAGCCCCACTCTTCGGCCAGATAGGTCTTGCGCCGGCACTCAGGACAGAGGATGCGCAGGGTATCTGACCGGTAGGGTTGGACGCTACCGCGCGGACGGGGCTCGGCCGTACCGAGTTGCTCGTACAGGCTCAGGAACAGGGTGGGATTTGAGTTGGCGAGATCTCCGACCTTGTGGGCAATCCAGACGAGATGCTCTTTGGCGGCAAATGGTTCGTGGCAGACTTCGCAGAAAGCGAGTTCTTTCTCGATGGAAGTCTCCCAGTCCGCGCTCCGCTCGGTACGGGAAAGGTCGAACTCCGGGGTGTGGTAGATGCCCTCGCCGGTGGTGCAGTAGAGCACGCACTGGCCGCAGTAGATGCACCGCTCCGCATGGTGGACGAGGCGGAGGACGCCCTTGTCGCGGTCAACGATTATCTCGCGGGCGTTGGTCGGGCAGACGCGCACGCACGCGCCGCAGCCGATGCACTTTTCCGGCCGGAACTTGATGATGCCCCGAAAGTTCGGGTGGACTGAGTCAACCTTGGCCGGGAACTTGGTCGTAAAGGGACCTTTAACTACGGCCGTCACGGCCTCGACCAGTTCGCGCACCTTGGGCAGCGGAATCCTCACGCAGGACCTCCAGGAAGGTAGAGGTATAGGTAAAGGCAAAGGTTGAGGTTCATTTCATTTGTCATCGATTATCGACTCGCCACCCCGGTCGTCGGTGAACTCGTCTTTGACCGTGCCCTTCCAGAGCTTGACCCCGAAGATGAGCGAGCCGCGCGCCAAGGCGTGCGCAGCGACCGGCACGGTAATCAGCACGAACAGAGCACAGAGCAGCGCCTTGACGCCCAGCGCGCTGAAGCCGGTCTTGAGGAAGATGCCGAGCATGATTCCGCAGGTGCCGAGCGTGACGCACTTGGTAGCTGCCTGCATCCGGTTGTACAGGTCCGGGAAGCGGACGAGGCCGAGGCAGCCGAGCAACGTGAACCCGACTCCGATGCAAAGACTGACCCAACTTAGAACCTCAATCATACAGGACTCCCGGAGAATTCAGAAGTCAGAGACCAGAATGCAGAATGAAGAAGACGGGAGACGGGAGACGGGAGACGGAGGACGGTCTTCGGTCCCAAGTCTCCGGTCACCATTCTGACATCTGACTTCTGACTTATCCGAGTTCGACTAGTCATCCAAGCTCCTTCCCTCAAGATACTTGGCCAGCGCCAGCGTGCCGACAAATGATATGATGGCCAGCGCTATCGAGAGGTCAATCAGGTAGGCGAGCCTGTACTTGAGCGCCATCAGGGCGGTGATGCTCGAGAAGATGACCGTCATGATGTCCACGGCGATGGCCCGGTCCGGAATGCTCGGGCCTTGCAGCGCCCGGTAAAGGCAGAAGAACGCACCGAAGGAGAGAACCACGATGAGTATCGTCATGCGCAACCACCGGAGGGGTTCAGGGGTTCGGGGGTTCGGGGGTTCGGGGATCCGGACCGTTGGTGTCTTTGTGTCTTGGTGGTAAACATCCTCATCCTTCAGTCGAAGATGCGGGCGAGGAAATACTCGAACGGCCCGATTATCGCCTTGGAAGCGGCTGCCATGTCGCTGGAACCGACTTCAATCCAGTGGATGTAGAGCACGTCGTCCTTGATTTCCACGGTCATCGTACCCGGGGTCAGCGTAATCGAGTTGGCCAGGAACACCCGGGCGACTTCGGACTTCAGGCTCGTGCGAATCTTCACGATGCCGGGCCTGATTTGCAGACCGGGAGAGAGCACGCGCAGCGCGACGTCAATGTTCGACTTCAGGCACATGTAGGCGAAAACCGGGATGTAAGCCAGCAGCCAGAACCAGCGCACCGGGTTCAGCAACCTCGACGGTTTCATCGGGAAATACTGTCCGAAGAACGCCGCGGTCAACAGCGCCACTCCGGCGCCAGCAATGACTTCCTGGTAGTGGAGGGTATACACCAGAATCATCCAGACCGCGAACCCGAGGATGAAATAGGCGATGCGCTTGCCCATTTATTTCTCCGGAGCATCATCCGCAGATTCCGCAGATTCCGCAGACTGGCTTCGGACCCTATCTGTACTACAAGCGTGCAGGATCGTCGTTTTCGCGACGTTGTTTCTCTCCGCCGCCTCTGTCCTGAGGTCGCCAGGTTTCTGGCAACCGCCCGCAAACGCCGCCCGCGGCGACGCAGGATTCGGGTTCGATTCGGGACTCAATCCGTGTCCATCTGCGCTCATCTGTGGTTGATCCTCTCCGGTCCTCGGCATCCTAACCCAGAATCTGCGTAATCTGTGAAATCTGTGGATAGTCCTCTCCGTCTCCGCCATTCTCGCTTCTGATTTCGCCGGCCGAGACCCCTCCTCGGCGTCGGGGTGACACTTCGCGTCATCTGCGTCCATCTGCGTTCATCTGTGGTTCCATCGGGTTTGGTTGCGGCCTCCGAGGCCGCGCTGTGT
>JAPLUO010000388.1 GCA_026397595.1 Caldifarciminota bacterium | reverse complement strand
CCGGGCGCAACGTCCTGACCGTGGTCATTCACCGCCTCCCATCGCACCATCTGGACCCCGGCCGCTCTCGACTCCCCATCCAGCACCCGGCATACCCTCTCTCCTGCACGAGTATAGACGGTGAGAGTCACCTTGCCGTCGCCCGGCAGGCCGATGACAAACGCGGTCCGGATGCTGAAGGGATTCGGGAAGTTGTGGACGGAGAAACCGGGAACGAGTGTCAGATTCAGAAGCGCCGTGTCAGCCACCATCAAGTCGTTGCCCAAGTGCCCCGCCACCACGAACGTCCGTTTAGTAAGCGACGCGGTGTCGCCGACCAACCCGGACGGCGTCATCACCTCGAGTGAGAACCAGCGCTGCACACCCGGCGCGACGTAACCGAGGTCAGGCACCCCATCAACGTCAGTGTCGGTCAATTCGTTCGTGCCGGTCGAATCACAGAGTCGGAGGCTCCAACCAGCCGGCACAAAGGGCCGCGCCACTTCCACGACTCCTCCGGTATCGCCCTCAATCAAGGCATGGAACTGGTAAGTCTTGCCCTGACCGACCTCGAGTCGGTCTGACTGGTCCGGTTCAATCTGCAGCGACTGCTCGAACGCCCGCACCGAAGAGCTGATCTTGTCGTTGGACCGGTTCGCGTCTATGGGCAGCATCGTCGAGCAACTGACTGCCCAGTTACCTGATGCCGCCACCCATGGCTCGCGCCATCGGTATCACGGTGTCGCCGGTGTGCACGGTGCCGGTCGGCGAGAGAATCGCGGTGGCGCCGACGTCGTGCTCGGGCGGGCCGACCACTCGCACTGAATCCCTGATAGTGTCATTGGCCGGGTTCTCGTCCCCGGTCAGACCGGTGAAGCACGTGACCGGCAGAACTCCAGTCGGCGTCGCGGTCCAGACGGGAAATGAGACGGTGTCAGCGATTCCCGCGGCCAGGGTCTCAGATACCGACTGGCTGTAGCCAACGCCGATCCGCATCGTGACCGGGAACACGGCACCGGTCGTCCCGAAGTTGCGAACGACCGCGCGCGGAACCCGCACGGTGCCCGAATCAACCGTCCCGGCGGGTGCAACGATGCTGGTTGCGCCCACGTCATGGGTCAGGCCAGAGCCGTAAGCGACGCGGACTTCGAATAGCATGGGCAGCGAGGCCGGATTCTGGTATTTCAGCGTTGCCTGGTACTGGATGTGGCGCGAATCCAATGAATCCGGCACCGGCCCGCCGTTGGTGACATCAACCCAGCCGCTCCAAGTCGAGTCGGGACTCGGCGTGTTGCCGGTCCGCACCGACAGCTCGACCGAGGAACCGCCGGGACTCGAATCGTCCCAGGTGACCGACTGCCAGTGGGTCACCGCGTCGGCATCGAATACCGAGGAAAGATAATCTTCTCGATACGTGCGGTCGTAGGTGTTACCCGGTTCCCGGGGGTGGGAATGATGGTCCACCTCACATTCCAGTGTATCGGCAGTCATCCAGTCCGGTCCCCAGAGTACCAGGCTGGGCATCGGCGAGGGCGTGTTGGATTCGAAGCAGGCAACGTAGATGTCGGTGTTGCCGTCGCGGTTGAAGTCACCAATGAGCCCGCCAGACAGACGGAGAGGGATGTTGCCGACCAATTGCGTGCGACTGTCGTCGAAATATGGCGCAGTTCCGCAGTTGTAGTAAATGACCGGACGCGAGTAGTCTCCGTAGTTACCGTTGCCCCGGAAAAAGAGCAGGTCCACCCAGCCGTCACGGTCAAAATCGTACGCGGCGCTGCCGCCGTGACAATGACCCGGGGCGACGATTGTCCGGCGGGAGGTACTGAAGCCTTGAGCTGAGCCGAAGTATATGTAGCTCTCGGTGATGTCCGCGAATCCGGTGTACACGACGTCGAGCCAGCCGTTGTGGTCGAAATCGGCGACAGTCAAACCATGGGGGCCGTACTCGGACGATGCCCGGTACTGCAACCATTCGATGTGGTAGGCGCGGCCGGCACCGAAGTAGATGACCGGCTGTTCTCCGCTCGGGTTGTAGCACGTGACGATGATGTCCAGGTAGCCATCCCGGTTCAGGTCAGCGATTTCCGAGTTGAAGCCCATGCCGTATCCGATGGGTATCTCCGTACGCTGAGATGATGTGTAGCCGGACGCAGTGCCCCAGTAAATCACCAGGGGGCCGTCTTCTCCGGGGAACACGATATCCAGGTAGCCGTCGTTGTCCAAGTCGGCGGTCATCGTTGCTTCGGCCCCGTGCGCGGAGAGGATGGTCTGGTTGTCCGGGCTGTGGCCGGAGTCGGAACCCCAATAGATGCAGGGGTCGGAGTGCCAGCCCGGACGGATGAGGTCAGCGTATCCATCGCAGTTCAGGTCGGCCGCGTCAGAGCCACCACCGTAGGTTATCGGGAAGATGCGACGCCTAGCGGCAGAGAACCCGCTGGAATCACCGAAATACACGCGCAGATACGGTCCGGTCCAGTCGCTGCAAACGAGGTCTATCCACGCATCGTTGTTCAGGTCGAAACGAGGGACAAACTCGACCGTGCCGCTGTCACGGTGTGACACGTAGAGATTGTGCTCAAACGTCCCGTCTCTGAACTCATCCCAGTCTGTCTCAACCCAAGTGGCCCCGAGAACGGCCGTGGCCAACCCGACAAAAACGCAGACAGGCCTCACCGGCGGCGTTCTGCTCCGTGCCAACGACGAGTGTCCGGAAGCAGCCCCGGCGAGCTCATCGCTCTACTGCCCAGTCACGCGGAATTCGGTCCGTCGGTTCTTGGCCATACCTTCTTCGTTATCATTCGGAGCGATGGGCTGGGTGTCCGCGTAGCCGTGGGCGGTCAGCCGCTCCGGCGCGATTACGAATTTCGCGACGAGATACTGCTTCACCGCCTCGGCCCGCGCCTGTGACAGCTCCCAGTTCGACGGGAACTGGGCACTCGCAATCTCGCGCGGGT
>JAPLUO010000273.1 GCA_026397595.1 Caldifarciminota bacterium | reverse complement strand
CGGCCGGAAACCCCTCCGGTAGCTTGCAGACCGTGAAATGGCACCACGTAAGTCCTTGATTATCAATGGCCGCAAGAATGACGATCTTGCGGTAGGTGGCTTTTCGGCCGGACTCCTAGACTCTAAGATAGAATCTGCCCGAGACTCTGTCCTAGACTCTGAGATAGAATCTGTCATAGCCTGTTTTTCTCCCGCCTCGCGACTTCCGAAACCCGCACCCGAGCGCCCTCTGCCTTGTCAATTCCGGGGTCGCAATAGAGAATTACTGACCCCGGCCGCGCGCCCGCGCATTTGACACGCCCGCAACATTCGGCCTTCGATTGGCGTCCTACTCGCGTAGTGCTGCCAAGAAAGGAAACAACGTGAGCAGAAGACTGTCAGTATCACTCGTGACGGCCGGCATCATGCTGGCCGCCATCGGCTGCCGTGCCCCCGCATCAAAGGTCCCCGGAGTCACATCAATAGACAAGAAGGTCGAGCCTGGCCGGGTCGAGTCCACGCAGGTATCCGCTGCCGGCACAGGCAAGCTGAACATCATGGACAGGAAGGTCGAGCTTGGCCGGGCCGAGTCCACGCAGGTCTCCGTCGCCATCGGTATAGGCAAGCTGAACATCTCCGGGGGTGCCAAGGGACTGCTCGACGCTCGGTTCGAGTATGAGATCCCTGACTGGAAGCCCGAAGTGATCTACGAAGTGGAAGACGGCTTCGGCCGGCTGGCGGTCAAGCAGCCCGACTCCAAGGTCGGCGCGAAGACGGACGTCCGCTATGACTGGAACCTCAAGCTGTCGGGCAAGGTCCCGACCGACCTTGTCGTAGAGATGGGCACTGGCAAGGTGGACATTGATGCGCGGGGATTGAATCTGCGCCATCTCAAGGTCGCGGGCGCGGTCGGCGAGGCACGCATCGACCTGTCCGACGTGAGTACCAGTCTGAATGCGGACGTCGAGGCCGGCTTCGGCAAGCTGAAGCTAGTCGTGCCGTCCGCGGTCGGAGTCAGGGTCAAAGTGGATGGAATCGGGCAAGTGGAGGCCGCGGACCTGAGCCGAAACGACAAAACCTGGACGAATGCTGCATGGGGCAAGTCGAAGGTGTCAGTCGACGTCAACGTCTCCGGCATAGGTGAAGTCGAAATCGAGAGCGTAGCGAAGCAGGGCATCTGACCCCTTCCGGGCCGACGCGCGGGCGGCGTCTGCCACCGTCAGCGCTAACTATACACCGCAAACCGTATACCGTTCGTTTGCCGTAGACTGTACACCGTAGCCGTCAGCCGCGAGTTGTCGGCCGTCCAACCCCGCAGCCCTGACATCCCGGCCCATCTTTCTCTTGACAGGTGTGCCCACGAATCCTAGAATCCTCGCGATGACCGAGACCGCCATACTCCAAATGGCCGCAACGAGCCCTGACCGGAGAACCACCCAAAAGACAATCACCGTCCTGCCCTGACCGCGCCCGGATTGCCGGGTTCTCTTTGTTCCATCTGGCGGTTCAGGAGAGTCCGCTAAGTCCTGATAGGAGGTATCAGTGACCGCAGCAAGGACCGCAGCAGTCTGTCTGCTTCTGGCGTGCTCAGTCGCCCTGAGCCAGCCATTCCCGTCGTTCATGCTCGACAGTTCGATTGTCCGCGGCCCGACGTTCGGAAGCGTCGGGCGCAACCGCGTCGCGTTCGGCCCTGATGTGGGCCTCATGACCTGGGTTGAGGGTAGCACCGTGGTCGGTTCACGTGTAGACAGGACTGGCGCCCTGCTGGACACGGTGCCGATCGACATCAGCGGCCCTTTCACCGTGAAGACGGTCTTGATGCGACCCGGCCTGGCCTGGGGTGGCGGGCGTTTCCTCGTTGCGTGGACAAAGATGGACGGCTGCAACCGCGGGTGCCTTGCCGAATGTGCAATCATCGACCCGGACGGACATGTGACACGGCGCGGGCTGCAGGATTCCATCTACGCGTGCCAGAACACGTATGCGGCAGTGGCCTTTGACGGAGAGAACTTCCTCGTTTCATGGATTGTCAGCGATAGCCAGTTGAGTGCGACCGCGCTCTTCTCGCGCGTGACACCGCAGGGAGTGATGCTCGACAGCCCGCCCCGCGTGCTAGCACCTCGTGCCTCGGTCCCGCAGGCCGAGATAGGCCTCTGCTTTCACGATGACCGGTACATGGCGGTCTGGAGTAACTACTGCATCGGCCACCCCGACGGCGTTTGGGCGAGTTGGGTCCTGCCCGACGGGTCGGTGCCTGACTCGGTAGGGTTTCCCATTGTGAGTGGCGTCAACGTGGACTATCCGTCGGTGACTCACGACCGGCACAACTACGTCGTCTCATGGTACGAAGACCCTGACCGTACCAAGCTGGCGCGCGTGACGGACGCCGGACAGGTGCTGGACACGGCCGGAGTGTTGATTGACAGTTTCTCTCGATATGAAAACGACGTCTGCTCGGCCGGAGACACGACGCTCGTCGTCTACCTCAGTGACTCGACCGGGAGCTTCGACAGCCTCAGGGCCATGGCCGTGCGGGTGGATACGGGGCTTCACCGCATAGACAGCACGCCGCTGGCACTGGCCTGGCCTGTGGCGCCCGGCACGCCGGCAGTCGCTTTGTGTGGTGACAGCTTCTTGGTAGCCTGGGCTCAGCCACTCCCAGGCCAGGGCAACCGCGAGATGTGGTACCGCAGAATCAACCGCGAGGGACAGATGCTTGATTCGGCCCCGGTGCTCGCATCGTACGGGGCGAACCGGCAGGAGTCGCCTGACGTCGCGACCGACGGCACCGATTTCCTCGCGGTGTGGTCCGACGCGCGCCGCGATTCGACCGGCGTGGTCCGGGCAGTGTACGGCAGGAGGTTTTCGCCGGATGGACACGCGCTCGACCCCGAGGCAGTCCGGATCGGAGCCACTACAGACGGACGGCCGGTTGTAGCCTGCGGCGGCGGCTGCTACCTGGTAACGTGGAACAGAGATAGCGGTGTCCTCGCCGCGAGGGTAAGCGCCGGCGGAGTGCTGTTGGACAGCGTGCCGTTCCTGGTAAGCGGGCCGGACCGGCTGTATACCTGGTCGATTCCAGACATCGCCTTCGGTGACTCGGCCTTCCTTGTCGTCTGGCAAGCCGCGTATCCCGACCGCATCCACGGCGTCCGGGTGTCGCCATCGGGCGTGATACTGGACTCGGTGCCGTTGCTGCTTCAGGCCAACACGGAGTCCGGAGAAAACCCTCAGGTCGCCTTTGACGGCGTGAATTTCCTCGTTGTACGCGATGGCATCCGAGGCGCGCGCCTGAGCACGGCCGGGCAGCTCCTGGACACCGCCGACATCGACATCTGCGAGGGAGGTGGCCAGACTCTCGCATTCGGCGGCGGGGTCTACCTGGTGAACGATAACGGGCACTACGACGCTTGGCGCGTCACGCCGGAGGGAACCGTGCTCGACTCAACGCGGCATTGGTGTTCAGACCGCTCCCAGGTTGGGTTCGACGGCACGGACTTCATGCTGCTGTGTGAAAGAAGAGGCTACGACGGAGTCGGGGCTATGCGCATCGCTCCGGATGGGCGGCTGCTTGACTCAACCCAGTTTCTGCTGGTAAGTGAGAACACCGGCTGGGTATCGGTGACTGACGCCGCCATGGCGACAAACGGCTCGTACCGCGTGGGCGTGACGTTTCCGAGCTATCAGCCCGGGCAATGGCTGGCGCCCCGCATCCGCGTGGCGACATTCCCAGCCGTCCTCGGCATCATCTCGCAGCCCGAACCCGCGCAACCGGCCGCGTTCCGCGTCTGGCCGAATCCTGCGTCCCGGACAGCGTCCCTTTCCTTCGCATTGGGCAGGGCCGGACCGGTCCAGGTGACGGCGTTTGACGCGGCCGGACGGCGGCGCGCCAGCCTGTTCTCCGGCCGGATGAACGCTGGCAGGCAGACGATTCTACTGGACACGCGCCGACTGGCTAACGGTATCTACTTCCTGCGGCTAGAGGCGGAAGCAGTAACCCGTTCGACGCGGCTGGTGGTCACTCACTAGCAGCTCAGCAGGCAGAACCGGAGCCGCTGTCTCGCGGCGGCTCCGGCCAAGTTGAGGGCAGTCACTCTGTTTCGAAGAGTCTTGGGGCATCCGTCCGTATTCCGCCCGCCCATTTGACACGCCCGCCCGCGAGTCCTAGTATGTCCGCGATGAGGACCGTCCTTCTGCTCTGCCTGCTGCTCGTCGCAGGAAGCCCGACCGACTGCAGCAAGCGTGGTAACACAGAGAGGCTGGCAGCCAGACTGTTCCCGATTGCTTACGGCAGGATCCCGACCGGAATGCCCTGTGACACGGGTAGCGCAGTCAAGTGTGGCTACATGGACAAGACCGGCAAGCTCGTCATCACCCTGCAATTCGACGGAGCCCGTGATTTCCAGGAGGGGCTGGCCCCAGTCAAGGTCGGCACCAAGTGGGGCTACATAAACGAGGCCGCCAGGTATGTAATACCCCTGCAGTTTGAGGATGCCTGCCACTTCTCCGAGGGGCTGGCAGCAGTGAGGGCCGGTGACCGATGGGGATTCATCGGCAAGAATAGCGGGTACGTCATCAATCCGCAGTTCGACAGCGCCGGCGAGTTCACTGAGGAGATGGCTCCAGCCAAGACCGGCGGCAAATGGGGCTATATTGACAGAACTGGCAGATTCGTCATCGCACCGCGGTTTGACCAGGTGACTGACTTCTGCTGCGCGCTGGCCCCGGAAAAGATTGGCGACACGTGGGTATACATAGATAGAACCGGAAGGGACGTGTTCCGCAGCGGGCCGGGTGATATCTGGCTTCCAGGGCGAGGATTGACCACGGCCAGGCTCGGCGACAAATGGGGCTACAAGGACACGACCGGAACGTTTGTCATCGCCCCGCAGTTCGACAAGGCCAATGAGTTCTGGCTGGGGCTTGCACAGGTGAAGGCCAACGGCAAGTGGGGCTACATAGACAAGACCGGCAGGTATGTCTGGAAGGAAAAGAGCGGCCCTGCGAGGTGAAGATCCAGTGGAGCCCGCCCCAATTCCGCCCGCCCATTTGACACGCCCGCCCGCGAGTCCTAGAATCCAGCCATGACCGAGCCGAGGTCGCCGTTGAAGGCCGCCTGTGGGAGGAATCACAGGAAGGAGGACATGATCGACATACGTCCGCTCGTCCGTCCGGCTCTGTTCCTGGCCGCCATGGTTCTGCTGGCAGGCGGCGCGTGCGTGCCGCCCATTGCCTTTCACGACGGCCTGCCCGCCTGGGCTCCGGAGCCAGGAGGAGTCGAGTGGAGGGTCGGCTATCAGCATCTTTCGGCATTCGGTGCCGATTCCTTCAACTTCCTCGGACTACCGTTCGCCATCCCGGATTTCAGCGTCGGCTATTTGACACCCGGCGTGCGCGTGGGTCTCAACCGTGAGCCGCTGGCTGCCGAGTTGGGATTGACGTCCGTAATAAAGGCCGCAGGAGGCTTCTCGGCCCTGTTCGGGGGCGAAGTCGGACTTGGTTACAACGACCCGAGTATCAGCGTCATGTTCCGCCCGAGCCTCTATCTGCTCAACTTCTACAGCGATGACGAGAGCGGAACCGGTGCGGTTGTGGCCCCCTGGACGCAGGCGTCGCTCTTGGTGGGAAACGGGTATCGCACAAGAGGACTGAACTACGCGCTCGGCGGCCGCGTCAGCAATTATGGCGCCGGGCCGCTTGCGCTCATCGGCTACAATCTGCGCCCGGTCGAGTTCCGTGCCGAGCTTTCATACATGCTGCCGGTGTCGTACTACGCGACCGGCAGGGTGTTGACGATCGGGCTCACAGCCGCGGCCCCGACCAAGCCCGAGCCGAAGCCGAAGTCGAACTTCCGGTGACGCAACAGAAGATTCCCGGATGATTTCGTGGACATCAGCTAGCCGCGCACTTGGGGCGCGAGTGACTGGTTTCCCGTCTGCAGTTGGCAGTTTCCCCGCTCACACGTGCGCCTCTACGCGGTGCTGCTATGCGTCCCTTGGGTGTCGTCGGACGGTTTCCGGTCGAAGCAAGCTGGTTTGACAACTGCCGGGGAAGCTCTAGAATCCTGTGTGTGACTGAATCGGACCCGGCATTGGCGAGCGCGAGGCTCGGCGCCTTGTCGCCCAGACTCCTGCATCATTCCTGGTGAAGAACGACATCCTGCGTTCGTGGTGGCTGGTCGCCCTGGTCATCGTTGCCGCGTTCTTTCTGTTCTTCTTGTTCACCGGCCGCAGCAGCAAACCCACGAACGAGGACGAGTTCCCGCCCGCTGAGTCACCGCCCCCTTCTTGACAGGGCCAAGTGACTCCGGGGCCCGGAGTTTTCTACGCAACATCGCTGCCCTCGGCCGGCAACCTACCGGTGTACGAGCTGTACGGGCAAGAAGTCGGGATACCCTACGTATCAGTTGAGCGCGAGTTGGTCGGCTAGCAGAGAGCCGCCAGCGCCCGCGCCGGGCGCGGAAAACCACCGCTCAAGGCGCGGGAAATCCAGACCCCAAACTCCAAACCAGCCCCAATGCCTCAATGACCCAGACCGGAGGCTTGCGCTTGAGCTCTCCTCTGCTTGAGGCTTGCGGCTTGAGGCCCGGCCTCGGCGGTTCTATTCCGGGAACACTGCCTGATTTGACTCTGAGTTGACTTCCCTTAGAATACCTCGCCATGTCTAAGAGAATCGAACGGCTGCGTGGGCTGATGCGCCGCGAGAAACTGGACGGGTTCGTAGTCGTGAACCTGCCCAACATCCGCTACCTGTGCGGGTACACCGGCTCGAACGGGCTGATGCTCGTCACGCGCCATGACTGCTGGTTCTACACCGACTTCCGTTACCAGGAACAGATAAGGACCGAGGTGAAGGGTTGCCGCAAGCGCGTCCTCGTGCGCGACCTCGTTTCCCACCCGCCTCCGGA
The DNA here is from genome assembly GCA_026397595.1 of Caldifarciminota bacterium. Classification (GTDB taxonomy): domain Bacteria; phylum Hydrothermota; class Tepidihabitantia; order Tepidihabitantales; family Tepidihabitantaceae; genus UBA2258. The sequence continues at coordinate 23,232 of JAPLUO010000273.1, read as the reverse complement.
GTGGGGCAGGCCGTTCCGGCGCCTCGGGGTCGAAGAGAACCACGTCACGCTCGTCCGATTCAAGCAGTTCCGGAAGCGGTTCGCCAAGGCCGGGCTGGTTGCGACCCGCGACCTTGTCCTGGACCTGCGCCGAACCAAGGAACCGGTCGAAGTGAAGCAGATTGCCGATGCCCAGCGCGTCACCGACCGCGTGTTTGGCAACGTGCTCAAGATGGTCGAGCCGGGCGTTAGCGAACGCGACCTGGCGCTCGAAATCGAGTTCCAGTTCCGCAAGCATGGGGAAGTGGCGTTTGACTCAATCGTCGCATCCGGCCCCAACGCGGCCAAGCCCCATGCCGGGTTCAGCGACCGGAAGCTCCGGACGGGCGACGCGCTCACGTTCGACATCGGCTGCCGGCTTCGAGGATATTGTTCGGATATGACCCGAACGGTCTTTGTCGGCAAGGCCCCTCCCGACCTGCGCAAAGTCTATGAGATTGTCCTCGAGGCGCAGCGGCGCGCTCTCGCCGTCATCAAGCCGGGGGTCGCGGCGCGCAAGGTCGATGCCGCGGCGCGCGACTACATTACGGAACAGGGCTACGGCAAGTGCTTCGGCCATGGCCTTGGCCACGGCGTCGGCATCGAGGTCCACGAAATGCCCTCGCTTGCCGCGACCAGCAAGGATACGCTTGCCGTCGGCGACATTGTCACGGTCGAGCCCGGCATCTATCTGCCGGGAATCGGCGGCGTCCGAATCGAAGACATGGTGCATGTCACAAAGAACGGGTACGTGAACCTGACCAGAAGCCCAAAGCGGCTCATTGAGCTATAGGCCGGTCTGGATTCCAGATTCAGAAAATGGAGTAGCTGACTATGATAACGCCCAATGAATTCAAGTCCGGAGTGCTCATCAAGTTCAAGGATGGCATCTACCAGGTCCTGTCCTACTCGCGCAGCCGGACCGCCCAGCGCCGGGCCCGGGTCGTGGCCAAGCTGCGCAACATCAAGACCGGAGTGCTGATTGAAGAGAGCTTTGAATCCGAGGCCAAGTTCGACGAGGTCGAGAGGGAACGGAAGAAGGCGCAGTTCCTCTACCATGACCATATCGGCTATCACTTCATGGACACTTCCACCTACGAGCAGTTTGCGCTCAGCGAGGAACAGCTCGGTGACAGCGCGCTCTACCTAAGCGACGGCCTTGAGATCGACGTCTCGTACATGGAGGGCCTGCCGGTGAGCGTAGAGCCGTCGATGTTCATTGTCATGGAAGTCAAGGAGACCGAGCCGAACTTCCGCGGCGACACGGCGGCCGGCGGCGGCAAGCCGGCAAAGCTCGCGACCGGCCTGGTCGTAACTGTCCCTTTCTTTGTCAAGGTCGGTGACAAGATCAAAATCGACACACGGACGAACACGTATGTCGAACGGGCGTGAGCGAAGTTCACGTCCGAATGACTAATGACGAATTCCTAATGCCTAACGAATCCCCAATGACCCGGTGTCCGCTTGGGCATTCTCCGCTTTTGTCATTCGTTGGGAATTGGTCATTGGCGATTGGTCATTCCTCCTAGCGATGTCTCTTCCCTTCAAGAAGGTCCTCATCGCCAATCGCGGCGAGGTGGCGCTGCGCATTATCCGCGCCTGTCGGGAGCTGGGCGTGCCCTCCGCCCTGGTCTACTCCGAGGCCGACCGCGACTCTCTGCCCGTGCTCGTCGCCGACGAGGCGGTCTGCATCGGCCCGGCCCCGGCGCAAGATAGCTACCTGAACGTTTCTCGGGTGCTTTCGGCGGCCGAGATAACCGAAGCGGACGCGCTCCATCCCGGATACGGTTTTCTCGCCGACTCGCCCGAGTTCGTCGAAGCGACCGAGTCGTGCAAGTTGACGTTCATCGGCCCGAGTGCCGCGACCATGCGGCTCTCCCGGGACAAGATTCGGTCGCGCCAGATAGCCCGCGAGACCGGCCTTTCGGTCGTGCCCGGGTCGGATGGCGAGGTCGCGACCGCGGCCGACGCCGCGAAGCTGGCCACCGAACTGGGCTACCCGGTCCTGGTCAAGGCAGCGGCCGGGCGCGGCGGTGGCGGCATGCGCCTCATCAAGCGGGACAAGGACATCGAGACCGGGTTCCGCATGTGTCAGGCCGAGGCCAAGGAGGCTTTTGGAGACGGCCGGGTGTACATCGAGAAACACCTGGCCCGCGCCCGTCATGTCGAGATTCAACTCCTGGCCGACCGCCAGGGCAACGTCGCTTTCCTGCCCGAGCGCGACTGCTCGGTCCAGTTCCGGTACCAGAAACTGCTTGAGGAAAGTCCGTCGCCCGCGATCAGCGAGCCGCTGCGCCGCCAGCTCGGAAACTGGGCGGTTGCTTTGGGGAAGGCAGTTGGCCTGACCAATGCCGGCACGGTCGAGTTCCTGATGGACGACAAGGAGAATTGCTTCTTCCTCGAGCTCAATTGCCGGCTTCACATCGAGCATGGAGTCACCGAAATGGTCACCGGCCTCGACATCGTGCAGCAGCAACTGCGGGCCGCTGCCGGTGAGCCGCTGACCCTGCCGGCGGAACCGCCCGCACCCGTCGGCCATGCTATCGAGTGTCGAATCAACGCCGAGGATCCGGAAGCCGGGTTCGAGCCCAGCTCCGGCCTTGTGACCGAGGTGCGGATGCCGGGCGGCCCGGGCATCCGCGTGGACTCCTACCTCGTGCCCGGATACGTAGTGCCGTCGCTCTATGAACCGCTGGTGGCCAAGGTCATTGCCTGGGCTCCGGACCGGCCCCAGGCCATCACGCGAATGGCCCGGGCCCTGGCCGAAACCGCAATCACCGGCATCACCACGACCGTCGGACTACACCGCCGGCTGATGGAAAGCGGCCGGTTCCGCCGGGGCAAGCTGGGAATCGGCATGCTGGACGAGGAGCTGGCCGCATGAGAATCAGCGTCGCCCCGGTTCCGCAGGAGTTTACCGACGATGATGCCGACACCGGGGTCGTGGTCGTTGACGTATTCCGCGCCTCGACCACGATTGCCGCGGCGCTGGCCGGCGGCGCCCGGTTCGTCCTGCCGGTCGCGGACGTTGAACAGGCAATGAGGCTGGCCGAGCCATACGCCGAGAACGAAGTCCTGCTTGGCGGAGAGCGCGAGTGCCGGCGGATTGATGGATTCCATCTCGGCAACTCGCCCCGCGAGTACACCCGGGAGACGGTCGCCGGCAAGGTCGTCATTTTCACGACCACCAATGGCACGCAGGCGCTGGCCGCGGCAGAAGACGCAGGCGCGGTCTTTGTCGGCTCCTTTGTGAATTTCAGCGCGGTTGTGGAGGCCGTCGCGGGCTTTGACGCGGTAACGATTCTCTGCGCCGGCAACAACGGCCGGCTCAGCCTCGAGGACTTCGCCTGCGCCGGCGGACTGGTGGGCCGGCTGGCAAAGCGAACGTCGCAACTGGACGATGCGGCAATGGCCGCGAGGGCCGCGTACAAGGACCTGAAAGAAGACCTCCACCGATCCTTGATGTCCACCGAACACGCCCACCGGCTCGCCGACCTCGGGTTCCGCGCCGACCTCGAATTCGCCCTCAAGGTCGATTCCATCCCGGTCGTGCCGCGACTGCACGACGGCAGAATCGAGCCTCCCGAGAACCGGAAGTGAGCCACCAGGACACCAGGGATACCGGGCGAATTATGACATTTCCGGCCGCACTCAACCTCTTATCTATGTGTCTTTGTAGTAACTTCCCGTCTCGGTTATCGGATGAGCCTCTGTCGGCTTGACTTGCTGTCGCGTCGGCCTAGGATTGTGGTTCTGGCTCAGTTTGGTCGGACGCGTCGTAGCATGAACGCCGTGAGTCGTACGGCCTTTGGTGATCGTCGCCGTACCCCGGTGAGCACGACGTTTTTCACGGGCGAATGATGCACAGCAACTCAGGCCGGGACGAGCGGGTCGCGCGGACCGTCGAGGAAGTCGAGTCCACGCTCGAACGGACTGCCCAGTACTGCCTCGCCGACCTGCCGGCCGACCACTACGCCCGGCGCACCGGCTGCCGCATCGAACTCCACCGCGCCCCAAACGGCTATATCCGCTACGCGCCGGGGGTGCTCGGAAGGCTTAGCCCGCTCCGTCGCCAACTCGAAATCGCCCGCGCCCAGGCTGAGGCCATGCTCGTCGCCGATCGCCTGAACGAAGTCATGCTCGGAGCCCAGCAGCGCGATGAGCTTACCCGGCGCGCGCTCGGCATCCTTCCCAGCGCCGAAGCCGACCGACTACGGGAGGTCTATGCCTGCCCGGAACTGCAGCCCCGCCGATTCGCCAACTCCACCACTGCAATGATTGCCGCGTTCGAGCAGATCGAACGCGACTGCGGACCGGCGACGGCGCTGACCTACTGCATGCTCAGTCTCGCCGGCCTGCGCCAGGAAGAGGAGATCGTCCGCTACGGCGAACGCCTGGACCGCGTGTTCGGCCAGCTCATCTCCGCGCCGCCGGTCGTCCGGGCTCTCGAGGCAGTGATTCCCGACGACCAAGGCGAGAAATCCGAGGTCTTGTTCAAGGTGATATCGGCAGTGCGCGATCAACTCTGGCTCCTGAAACCGAACCGGGTCTCGGTCGAGTTCCTGCTCCCTCAGGTCATTGACAATTACCTTGGTGCGAAGAACGGAGTCGGCAACTCGCTCGGCCTCGCGATATTCGACAGCATCATCCTCGGCAAGCTCGGATTCCGCACCAAGTACCTGGTCGAAGAGGGCATGCTCCGGCTCGAGGTCCTCGTCGGAAACCGCAGCGTCCATTGGCAACTGGTCAACCCCGCGCCGCCATCGCTCGTGAAGGCTGTCAGCGGACACCTGGTTGACCTGCACGACTTTCTCGCCGTCGTCTACGGCAGCCTCGCCACGATGTGCTTCACCCGCGGCATGCTGGACCGTTCGGTCGAGGCATATCAGCGCACGCTCGAGCTCAACCCGACGTCGATCGAAGCCCGCCTGAGCCTGGCGATCTGCCTGCTGCGCAAGCAGGCGCCGGACGACGCGCTGCGGGAGCTAGCGGCCTGTCTTGAACTCGACGCAAACTCGCCCGAAGTCCATCACCAGTTGGGCAACGCCTACGCGATGCAGTCGAACTGGCGCAAGGCCATTGACTCGTTCAAACGGGCTCTCCGCCTCCGCCCGGACATGGCCGAGGTCTGCAACAACCTTGGCTTCGCCTACCTGCACGCCGGCAACACCGACCAGGCGGTCCTCGCTTTCGAGGCGGCGATCGAGCGCCGGACCGACTACTACCAGGCGCATTTCAACCTCGCCAATCTACACATGGAACAACAGAAGCACGACCTCGCCATCAAACACTACCGTGAGACCCTGCGTATCGACCCGAAGTTTGTCGCCGCCTACTACAACATGGGCCGCGCCCACTATGAAAAGCACGACCTCGACGGCGCCATCCACTGCTACGAGAAGGCGGTCGCGATTAACCCCAAGCACTTCGGCGCCTGGCACAACCTCGGTATCGCCTATCGGGACAAGGGGCAGACCGAGAAAGCGGTCGCGGCGCTGGAGAAAGCCGTCACGATAAACCCGAACCTGATGAGATAACGCATGGACCACGTCGAACAGACGGTGCTTTGGGGACAGTCCCCATGCGGGGGCAGTCCCCGGCTGATGAGATAACGCTTGGGCATCAGTCAATGGCCGATAATCGGTCCGGTCGCTCCACTCCTGCGCCGGGCGTTCGTCAAGGAACCGCCGTTCGCCTGGAGGCCGGCGCGCATCGCGCCCCGGTTCGAATGGCTGGACTATGCGCACATCCGGATGCTCGACGGCCGTCTGGCAGAACGCAGGCTCGGACTCCGGACCGAAATCCTGGACGCCCGGGCCGGCGTTTACGTCTCGCTCGACGGCAGGCAGATTGCGCGTACGTACATCGACCGTGACCCGCCGGGAAAGGGAATAGTGCTCTGGGACATCGTGGTCAAGGAGCAGTATCGCCGCCAGGGCATCGCCTCAGTCATGACCTACGTCGGCTTCCGCAAACTGCTCTCCATCCAAGAGACCGCTTTCTTCAAGATCCGCATGATGCGCTTGGTGAAGCCCGGTGACAAGAACGTCGAACTGCAGAACGTCGGCATCGGGGTCATCGGCAACCGGCTCGGGTTCACCCCCGAGCTGAACGTCGACAATATCCTCAGGCCCGACAACGTCACCAGCCTTGAAATCCTGCCGCCGAAGGGTGACTTTCCGCCCAGTCTCAAGATCGTCCTCCGGACGTTTCCGTTGGTCCTCATCGCCTTCGTACTCGACGCCCACAGCCTGAAGCTGACCGACGACTTCCGGACCTACGATAAGCTCGCAAGCAACGAGTCCCTCATCTTCGACTGGGTGCGCCGCGGGCTCATCGCCATCGGCAACGGCAACTATCGGCTGCGCCGCAACGGTCTGGACCAGTTCGTCAACCACCTGGCGACCGATGAACCCGAAGCCAGGGTCTTCCGGCGCCAGGTTCGGGGAAACTAGCATGCCGGCGCTGCTCAACCGCATCTTCGGACGAATGTTCGTTCCGGCCCACCCGGTCGCCGGGCCGGTGCCGTTCGGTTCGCGCTACGTCCTGTCGGCCGACCGGCTGGCGATTGAGTCCGGCCCGCTCGCCGGCACCGCCCTGCGTGTCGAGCGCAGCATATCGGACACCAAGGCCGACTTCGCTTTCTACGAAATCGCGGACGGCAGCGCGCCGGTCGCCAATCGCCAATCGCCAATCACTCCTGACCCGGTGGCCCACTGCCACTTCGACCGTGACCCGGAAACCGGCACCGAGACCCTCTGGGGAGTTTTCATTCGGTCCGAGTTTCGACACCGGCGACTGACCACCCCGCTGATCCGACTCACCTTCCGCGAGCTGCTGGCCTCGGGCCGGCGCCACTGGTTTGCAATCCGCAAACTGATGCAGGTCGACTCCGAGGCCGGCCGGCGCGACGCCCAGAGCCCGGGCAACCCCAAACCCGAAATCCAGAGCCCGCTGTCGCCGCGTATCACGCTCCGTAACCTGGGCATCGGCCTGGTCGCGCTGCGGCTCGGGTTCCGACCGGAACCGGACATCGATAGCATGCTCAGTCCGGGCAACGTCAAGGCGGTCCAGGCCCTGCTGCCCGATCCGCCCGACCCGCCCGGACTCCTCCTGCGGCTCGCGACACAGCCTGGTCTGCTGGTCGCGGCCTTTCTCGACCCCGACACCGGCATGCCCCTTGCCGACGCCGAGGCGTACGAACGATTCGTCAGTCCGAGGCAACTGCTCCGGCAGACGTTTAACGGCCAGGCGATCATCGGCAACGTCGACTACATCCTGCCGCGTACCGCCCTCGCCGGGTTCGCTGCCCGACTGGCTAACGACCACGCCGAACTCAAACGATTTACCGCCGCGCTTCGCCGCGGAGCGAGGAACTGATGCCATCCAAACTAAGACTCGAAGTGCACCGATCCCTGGAGATCTCGTTTGCCACGCTAAGCCCGAATTACGGTTGCGGCATGATGCTGAACAGCCTGCCGCGGTTCAACTCGTCCGACCCCCTGCTGAACGCCATGTCCAACTACGGCTATCCGAACGTTGCCGGCGACAAGGCGGCCCAGAAGCTGGTCCAGAACCCGGGCCTGCTCAAGAGTTTCTATGACAACACGTTCACCAACAAGATGGCCTTGCGTCAGAATTTCCGCGACGTGTACGGCCACGTCGAGGTCTTCATGGCGATTGACGCAGCGGCGCATGCCGCCTGGTTCGTCGCCGACCCCCCCAACCGCATGGCACTCGTGAACTACTTCCGCGACGCCGTGTCGCTTGGCCTCAAACCGCTCGGCGTGTTGCTGCTCGGCTCCACGGTCCGGCTCACTCCGGCGGGTTGGCAGAACCTGCACGACCTGCTGAGCGACAAGTTCCTGAACGACCACGCCGGCATCCAGCGAATCGAGATCATGAGCGTGACGGACGGAGTCCGGTGGCGGACCAACACCCTGGGCATGGGCGTCACGCTGCTGAACTTCCGCGAGTTCCCGGAAATCGAAGCCGCGGTCCAGGCAGCGCTGCGCGGCGCGGCAGGTCCGGAGATGCGGGGCTGATGGCCGACGACCTGCATAGCTTCATCACCGGCGCCCTCTGGCTCAAACTCAAGGAGGACGTACGCGACCTCCGGGTCTTCAACCGCCGCGACCTTGCCTGCGCCGCCTATTTCCACATCCGCCGGCTGCTGCTTATCCAGGCCGGCTGGTCCTGCCGCGCCAACCTGCGTCTCATCCCGGCCGCGAACCAGCCGCCGCTGCCCAACTCTGACCTGGCCCTCTTCTCCGGCGGCAAATTCCAGGCGCTGTTCCAGCTCGAATTCCACGTCGCTCCCGGCGCGCCGGGCGGGTTTCCAACCTCGCAGATGAACGAGAAGATGTCAGCTCTGCGCCGGGCCGTCGCCGGCGCCGAGCAGTTGCGGCCGGCGAACTCCGGCACGGGCGGTCGCGGCTACCTGGTCGGCGTTTACGACACCGAAGAGGAATGGTTCTATCCTGACCAGGCGGTGTGGGAGACCCAGTCCTGTTTCTGGCTGCCGGTCAACTGCCATGCCTTTGCCGACTACACCGAGTGGCGTCAGAAATGGGAACGGCTTGCCCGGCTCTCCAACCAGTAGTCGTCTGACCGCGGCGACGGTCCGGCGGCCGGGCCTTGCCGGAGTCGGCGCTCTCTTGCTGGCATTTACCTTCGCCATCGCACTGGCGCGCGTCCCGATAATGACCGTGGACCAGCTCAAGCCCGGCATGAAGGGCACGGGTCGGTCAGTCTTCTTCGGCACTGAAATCAAGGAGTTCGGCGTTGAGGTCATCGACGTGATGCACCAGGTATGGCCGCGCGGCGACATGATACTCTGCCGGCTATCGGGCCAGGGCCTCGAGGAATCCGGGGTCGTTGCCGGCATGTCCGGCAGCCCGGTGTACATCGACGGCAAGCTTGTCGGTGCGGTCGCCTACGCGTGGAGCTTTGCCAAGCAACCGCTCGCCGGCGTCACCCCGGCGGCACAGATGCTGCGAATCTGGGACGAGCAGGACCACTCGGGGGGGCCGGGCGGTTCCCGATCCGGTCACGGCTCGGACAACGGCGGACTTGCGGGTCTTTCGGCTCTGCCGTTGCCGGTGGCCATGTCCGGGTTCACGCCCGCGCTGGCCCGAGTCGTCGGGCCGGCGCTTAAGGAATTCGGCCTCTCGCCGGTCGGCGCTGCGGGCACGGCCTCGTCTGCAACATGGGATACATCCAACCTCGTCCCGGGCGCGGCAGTCGGCGTGGCCCTGATTGACGGCGACGTGCGGCTCTCCGCTATCGGCACGCTCACCTGTCGCGACGGCAATCGCATACTCGGGTTCGGACACCCGATGTTCCAGGCCGGCAACGTCCGAATGCCGATGGTGGGCGGCGTAATCCACTCGGTCCTGCCATCGGTCGAGACCTCTTTCAAGCTCTTCTCCGGCACCGGGCCGGTCGGCACTATCAACCAGGACCGGCTGGCCGGCATCGGCGGTGAAATCGGTCCGGTACCCGAGATGTTGCCGGTTCTGGCCATGGTATCGTCACCCTCGGTCCGTGATACGTACCGGTTTCGGATCATCGAACTGGAGGACCTCGCCCCAGTGCTTGCCGCATCCGGTCTGGCTGACGTCGTCTACCAGACCGAGGGAAACCTCGAAGAGATGACGCTGGCTTCGCGCATGACCGTCCGCTTCAACTCCTCCCAATCCCCGTCCCCCGTCCCCCGTCCCCCGTCCCCTCCCTTGGTCGTAGAACACCGCTTCAGCGGAACCGACCCGGCATCCGACCTCTTCCGGACGGCAAAGAACGAGCTCGACATCCTATTCGGCAACCGGTTCCTGCCCGCTCCGATTGCCGCCGTCGAATTCGACCTCAGCTTCACGCCGGGCCGGGCTCTTGCGTACCTGCTGTCGGCCCGACCCGACCGAACTCAAGTACGCCCCGGCGACACGGTCCGGGTTACACTCGGCCTTCGCGACTTTCGCGGCGCCGACTCTGAACAGACTATCACCGTCGCAATCCCGGGACCAACCCCGGAGGGGAAGCTGACTATCATCATCGCCCCGCGTGATTCGCTGCTGGCGCTCGAGGCGATGCGGGCCCCGGGAAGACTCGAACCCGGTTCGTTTGCGGACCTGCTTGACCTCTTCTCCGAAACCGGCCGCGAGAATGAACTGGTAGTCGCCGGTTACTCAGCGAGACCCGGCCTGACCATTGCCGGCAGAGAACTCCCCGCGCCGCCACCGTCGCTGCGGTCCGTACTGCTCAATCCCCAGTCCGACGAGCCGGTGATGACGACCGACGAAAGCCCGGTCTTCCGCCAGACACTCCGCCTCGACCGCGTCATTTCCGGCGTGGCCAGGCTCGACTTGGAGGTAACAAGATGAAAGGACAAAGTATCAAGGACAAAGGACAAATCAAGGCGGCAAAACACGAAATCCGGGCCGGACTTCGTCCTTCGTACTTGGCCCTTGCGACTTGCTTTGTCCTTTGTACTTCGTCCTTGTCACTTGCCTCGGTCTGGACCACCGACGGTACCGACAGCTTGCTTGCGCAGCTTGACCGCATCGAGTTCGAGAACGTTTCGATTAACCATGCCGGCACCGTGACGCTCGCCCCTGCGCTTGCGCCCACGGCCCTCGACGACGCAGCCGCGATCTGGCAGACGGCCGCTGACCACAACGGCAACATGTATGCGGCCACCGGCAACCAGGGCCGGCTCTATCGTATTCGACCCCGGTCCCTCGTCTCCGGTCCCCCGTCTCCAGAACTGGTGTTCGATTCCGGCACCGGCGAAATCCTCGCCCTGACCGTTGATGCTTCCGGCACCGTATACTTCGGCACCACGCCCGACGGCAAAGTCTACCGAATCCGATCCGGCGGCAAGCCCGAGCTTCTATGCTCGACCGGCGAAAGCTACATCTTCAGCCTGCTCGCCGCTCCCCCCTCGACCTCTACCTCAACCTCAGCCTTCATCCTGGCTGCCACCGGCGAACACGGCAAGCTGCTGCGCATCACGCCCTCGGGAAAGGCAACCGAGGTCTTCACCGCCCCGCAGGCGCACCTGACCGCACTGACATGGCTGGTTCCTGGCAAAGAACTGCTGGTCGGAACCTCGCCCGACGGCATTGTCTATCGCCTCACTTTCGCGGGCGGCGCCGACCGGCCTGACGCCTCGGTTCTGTACGATACGCCATTGAACGAAGTGCGGGCAATCGCCACGGACGAGACCGGTCGCGTGTACATCGCGGCCAACGCCGGTGAGAACGAAAGCTCGGACTCTGCTCGCGCCGTCGTGTACTACATCGACCGTTCCGGCGTCTGCCGCTGGTCGTGGCCGGCGCCGGATTCGACGGTCTTCGGTCTCGCCCTCCTTCCCCCCTCAACCTCTGCATCAACCTCTGCCTCCCTCCTCGTCGCCACCGGCAAAAAAGGCACGGTCTACGAACTCGACACGCTCGGTCGCTTCTCGGTCCGCTATCGGCTGAAAGAAACCCAGGCCCTCTGCCTGATGCCGTTCCGGGGCGGAATCTGGCTCGGAACCGGCAACCCGGGCAAGCTCTACGAGACCGGCTCGACGTACGCCGATTCGGGCTACATTACTTCAGTGCCGTACGACTGCGCCAACCCGGCCCGGTTCGGCAAGCTCTCCTTCCGCGCGAACGTCCCGCTCGGGACCGCACTGACATTCGCGACCCGGTCCGGCAACTCCGAGAAGCCGGACTCAACCTGGAGTCAATGGTCAGCGGCATCCCCGCAGGTCGCGTCTCCCCCGCGCCGGTTCATCCAGTGGCGCTGCCGTCTTCTCACGTCGTTTCCCGGTCTCACGCCCGAACTGCGCCGCGTCGACGTCTACTACCGCCCGGCCAACCTTGCACCGACCATCAAGAAACTCGACATTTCCGAGCCCTCGACTGAAGATGCTGCAAAGGGCGTAAACAAACCATCGCGCCAGGTCACGTGGGATGCAACCGACCCTGATTCCGACTCGCTCTCGTTTGAACTCTCCTTCCGGGACGAAACTCAGACATCCTGGCAACGGATAGGGCATGAGATTACCGACAGTCGCTTCGACCTAGACACGCGCACGCTGCCCGACGGCTGGTACGAGCTGAAGCTCGTGGCCAGTGACCAACCCTCTCAGCCGGCCGGCGCCGCGCTCACTGCCGAACAGGTAAGCCGGCCTTTCCTGGTTGACAACACGCCTCCGGTCGTATCCGACCTGAAGGCGGTCACCCCGCAACGGAATGCCGGGCTGTGCCGCGTCAGCTTCTCGGTCCAGGACCTCCTGTCACCGATCGCCGCCGCCCGGGTGTCGGTCAACGCCGGCGACTGGCAGACGCTCGAACCGGATGACCACGTCTTCGATTCGGTCACCGAGCGCTTCACCGCCGATGTCCGTCTTCCATCCTCCGTCCTCGGTCTTCCGTCCTTTGTAGTCGGCGTCTGGGTGGCCGACGCGCAGGGCAATGTCGCAGCGGCACGGACGACCGCGCGCTGGCGCGAGTGACCAGTTCCCAGTTTGCAGTTCGCAGTATCGGACCCGCACTCCTGACTTCGCTACTCTGCCTTCTGCCTTCTGACTTCGGCTGTTCACTCGAGCCCTTCACCCCTTTGTCACTTGCTGCCCGTACCCAGAACCCTTGAACCCCAGAACCCCTGGGCCCCTGCCCTATCGCCGGCTGGAACATACCTCCGACGTAAAGGTTGAAATCTACGGCGCGAACCTTGCCGGTCTCTTCACCAACGCGGCGACCTGCCTGTTTGACATTGTTCTGGACCTTGAGAAAGTACGAGAAACCCAGTCTGTGCCCGTGTCATTGGAGTCGGCCGACCTGTCAGAACTCTTCCTCGACTGGCTGCGCGAACTGCTGTTTCTCTTCTCGACCCGTTCGCTCGCAATACGCCGTGTCGAGATTGCCTCAATCGACCCGACACGGGTCAAGGCAACCGTCTTTGGTGAGGAATTCGACGCGAAGCGCCATTGCCTGAAAGTCGAAGTAAAGACCCCGACCTACCACGAATACCGGATTGAGAAAGCAGAAGACGGCTACCGGGCTACCGTGATTCTCGACGTCTGAAAGGGGACTGTCCCCGCACGGGGACTGTCCCCAAAACCGCCCAAACCCGCTCGCCCCGCCCCGGCCGACTCCTCACTCCTTGCCGCTAGCTCGGCTGCGCCTCGCTGCCGCGCGTCAGGAAACGCTTACTGCGTCACCGGGACATCAAGCCGCGGCGTAGATGGGCGATGGAAGTGTCGGGTACACGCGATAGACGTGGTGGAACACCTCTTCAACCCGCGCTTCCACCTCAACTTCCGTGTAGCTCGCGACCGGCAGTCCCGTCTCGTCCCGCCACAGGAAGTCGCGTATCTCGACCCGGACTGCATCCCGCGTCGATTCCTTGTCGCGCCACGCGTGAATCTTCAGCGTCTCCTTCTTCAGCGTTGCCAGCAACTCGGACGCAACCGACTTCACCTTCTTGACCTCGGCCGCCGTCAGCTCGGGTTTCTTCAGCAGGTCGTAGATGGCGAGCGTTTCCTCGTCGAGGCACTCGCGCACAGCGCGGCTGTCCTCTTCGTCCAACTGCTTCACGAAGTTCAGCAGGTCCGCAAACGTCTTCTCGATGGTCGCGCGGTCCTTCTCCCGGTTGTACTCCTTCACGATTTCCTCGTAGCGCTTCTGCAGGTCGGCCCGCTGCGGGTTCTGTTCCAGCATCTTCCGCAGCCGCGCCTCGACCGCAGACTTCAGGTTCTGAACAATGGTCTGCTTCGACCTCCTGCGGACGAACTCGGCGCGTAGCTTCTCGAAGTCGATCTTGCTGATGTCGAGCGGTTCTCGGCCGTGTCCGTCCGCGACTCGCGCCGGCTCGATGGCCTCGTCCACGATCTTCTGCAGCTCACGGATGATGTCGCTGATATCCGCCTCGTCGCGGTCCTTCTGCAGGCTCTTGTAGACGATGTCTACAGCATCGCGCTCGGCCCGGTACTGGTTCACCGCCTTGATGTTGATGCAGGCCTTGAAGCTGGCGAAGACCTGTCGGCAGAGCGCCTCGAAGTGCTTGCGCACCTCGTCGTTCTCGTTCGCGGCTTCCTTGGCAGCGGCAATCGCGGCGTTCCGCTCAAAGCCGGTCTTCTCGATGATGTCCGCAAGCGGAGCCTTCTTCTCGGTCAGGAAGTCGCGCACCAGCCCTATCGCCTCGGCCAGCCTGGCCAGCAACTCGCTCTCCGGCCGCGTCGGGTCCATGCTGCCCGGCTTGCCGCCTGCGGTCGTGCCGGCAAACGTCGCCAGCGCCTTGCGCAGGTTCTTCAGCACTCCGCAGTAGTCGACAATCAGACCGTTGATCTTGCCCTCGTGCACGCGGTTCGCCCTGGCGATCGCCTGCATCAAGGTGTGGGCCTTAAGCGGCTTATCGAGGTACAGCGTGGACAGGCACGGCACGTCGAAGCCGGTCAGCCACATCGCGCAGACGATGGCTACTCGGAACGGGTGCTCATCCTTCTTGAACGCGTCGTCCACGGCAATACGCTTCCCGTCCTCGGTTTCGAACCCTTCCTTGATGAGCCGACGGTGTGACTTGATGTCCAGGCCCCACTTGCGGAACTTCTTCACCTCGTTCTGCTCTTCGCTCACAACGACGGCAATGCGGGTCTCGCGCATCCACGCAATCTGCCGCTTGCGCATCTGCGCTTCCTGGTCGTCGGCCAGCTTGGGGAGCCCGGCCTCCAGCTCTTTGACCTTCCTGTCCCAGTAGAACTGAATGAGCTTGTGCATTCGCACGCAGGTGAGCTTGTCGATGAACACGAGCATCGCCTTGCCGCTCTCCCACGCCTTCGAGTAGTGGTCGACGAAGTCGCGCGCAATCTGCACGCGCCGCTTCCGCGCGGTCAGGACGTGGTAGTCCCGCCGCAGTTCCTTGTCTAGGCGCGCCCGCGCGTCGATGTCCAGCTCCGCGGCTTCTTCGAGCTTCGCCGCGACCCGCTCGGTCAGGTCGCTGACTGAGATACCCAGCTTGTCGCCGCGGGCATCGAAGTAGAGCCGAACAGTCGCGCCGTCATCGACCGCCCGCTGGAAGTCATAGGTCGATACATAGTCGCCGAATATCCGCCGCGTAATCTCGTCGTCCTTCATCAGCGGCGTTCCGGTGAACCCGATGAAGCTGGCGCGCGGCAGGGCGTTCCGCATGTTCAGGGCCAGCGTGCCGTACTGGGTCCGGTGCGCCTCGTCGGTGATGACGATGAGGTCATCCCGCAGCGAGTACTCCGCGCCGGCTTTGACGTCCTTGTTGAACTTCTGAATCAGGCTGAACAGCACTGACTTGTGCTCGCCCAGCAGCGCTTCGAGGTGCTCGCCGCTTGCGGCGCGGCACGGGTCCCGGTCATTGTCCACCACTCCGCATCCGGCGAACGTCTTGTATATCTGGGTATCGAGGTCGTCGCGGTCGGTGCAGACAAGGAACGTGAAGTTGCCGCCTAGCTTCCGGTGCACCTTGCGCGTGAAGAAGACCATCGAGTAGCTCTTGCCCGCGCCCTGCGTGTGCCAGAATACGCCGAGCTTGCCCTGCCGCGCCTTCCTGTCATCGACTGCGGCCAAGGCCTGGTTCACACCCAGCACCTGGTGGTTCCGGGCGAGTATCTTCACGGTCTCGCCCGCCGAGTTGTCGAACACGATGAAGTTCTCGACGATATCTAGCAGGTTCTGCTTGCTCAGGACGCCCTTGAGCATCGTCTCCATGTCCACGACACCCGGCTCGTCCTCGGACAGCCGCTTCCACTCATGGAAGTGCCCGTACTGAGCCGAAAGAGACCCGATCTTCGCCTTGTTGCCGTTGCCAAGCACGATGATGGCGTTGTGATGGAACAGGTGCGGCACCGTGTCCCTGTAGTCTGACAGGTTATCCTCGTACGCGACCTTCAGGTCCTTGTGGATGTTCTTGCACTCGATGAAGACCAGCGGTAGGCCGTTCACGAAGCAGATGATGTCGGCCCGTCGGCGGTACAGGTCGCCGCGCACCCAGAACTCCCGCACCGCGACGAAGTGGTTGTTCTCCGGCTCCTCGAAGTCGACCAGCCGCAGTCGCTGCTTGGTCAACTCGCCCTTGGCGTCGCGGAACGACACTCGGACGCCGTCCCGCAGCAGTGCGTACTTGTCCTCGTTCACGCCCAACGTTGACTGTGCCGCGTTGTATTCGACCACTTGCCGCACCGCGCTGTTGTACGCGTCGTCCGGCAGGCCCGGGTTCAGTTTCCTGAGCGCGGCGAGCAGATACCGCGCCAGCACCACCTCGCGGTCCGATGCCCGGCCCAACATTCCTCCCGGTCCGAAAGTCTCGTTGTTGTACGCGTACACGGACTCCCACCCCAGCTTGTCACGCAGGTAGTCCGCAGCCGTCTGCTGGACGAGAGTGTCTTCGCTGAAGATGCCGGGAGTCAAGCTGGGTGTTCAGCCAGCAGGTTGGCGAGCGCCGAGTGGAAAGCACGGAAGCTGCGCGACCGGTTGCGCCCTGGCTGCATGTGTCGGACAATCACTCGTGCCGCCTCGATCTTCGGGAGCCCGCCCTTGTGGTGGCCGGCCTGCTGCAGTACGCGTTCCAGTGCTTCCCACGTTCCACCAGAGATGGCGTCAGGGTCGCGCAGGCCGCGCTTGTGCTCCAGCGTCACTGGTACACCCGGATAGGCTGCGCAAAGCGCTGGGACATCCCCGAAGAACCATGCCTCTAGTTCCTCCACTGCAATCCTGTTCACGACCTGGATTCGCTCAGTATCGCGCCTTGTGCCACGAGTTCGCAGACCGGCTGCTCCGGCCGCGTCTTCCATCCTTCGCTTCAACTCGTGACAGTCCTGCCGGTCCTCGTCAATCAGGACGACGATATACCAGTCGTCAGGTAGCCAGTGCGCGTATCCTTTGAGCCTCCCCGGTAGCCTGGCCAGCAGGGAGGACTTGCCCTGGTGCACGTGGATACGCCAGGAAGCGCGGCCACCCATGACCCTCGGGAGCAACTCGGCCAGCGCGGCCTCGGCCGAGGGTTCCTCTACCATGAACTCAACGTGCATGATTCGGGCCGCGGTCGGCCGCAGTCTGCTGTGCCGACACGTCAAACGGATCGCCGACGCGGAAGTGATTCTCCATCCACAGGTCACCGAGCATTGCGCCATGTTCGATGAATTCAGGCACGCCCTGAATCCTGGCACTCAGCTTGGCGTTGGTGTGTCCCTTTTCATCACGGTAGATTATCCATAGTTCTTCGGGCCTCAATCCGTTCACGAAGAAAGGCGAGTGGGTCGTGACCATCAGTTGTGTTCTTGCCGTAGCCGTGCGGCACTCCTCCGCGAGTTCGGGCAGCAGGCGCGGATGCAGGTGGTTCTCTGGCTCCTCGATGCCCACCAGCAGGGGCGGCTCGGGGTCGTGCAGCACTACGAGGTAAGCCAGCATCTTCAGCGTTCCATCAGAGGCGTACTTTGCCAATATCGGTTCACGGAACGGCGCGTCCTTAATCTGCAGCATCAACCTTCCATCCTGCAGCACGCTCGCATCCACTTTCTCCAGTCGAGGGACGCGGTGACGCAGAGTGCTAAGTATCTGTTCGAGCAACTGCGGGTGCTGTTCCTTCAGATACTGAATCACGTTGGGCAGATTGTCGCCAGTTGGGGACAGATGCTCCTGCGGGCCGGCTTCTGGAATGGAACGGGTACTGGCCGCGGTCAAGTAGGATAGATGCCAGCCGGTGATGAACTGGCGCAACGCGCTGACGCGCGGGTGCTTGGCAAACTGCCCGAGCGTGCTGACGGCCAGCAACTCGCGCGACTCCAGCTCCTCTTCTGCTCGTGTATCCTTCTCCTCGGGCAGAGCTCCCGTAATCACGTACCCCTTGCCGGACTCGAAAGACAGGAAAGTGAAAGGTCGGGCCGCACCCTGAGGCTTCCTTGTCCAGCGCAGCCACTCAAGCCCGACAAACGGGCCTCGGCTGTCTTCGTTGACCTCGAGATGGTAGGTCATAACCGGTACGCCAGGTTCCCGGTAGCGGAACTCGAAGACAATCGGCCCGTCACTGCCTCTCGTCCGCAGTTCCTTGAACCGGCCGCGCTTGTCCCAGGCCTTGCGCAGGCCGACGCTGAAACACTCGGACAGGAATGCGAATACGTCAAACACGGTTGACTTGCCACTGCCGTTCGGCCCGAGCAGAGCGGTCAGAGGCGCAAGCGGCTTGAACGATACATCCCGCAGCGCCCGATAGTTCTTGACGGTCAGACTTTCGATTCTCGCAGGAGAACCGGGTTGTTCATCACTCATGGTATCTCCTTGCCCATATTATACACGCCCGTCTGCGCTGGCCAACATCGTCTGCCGATGGCCTTCGGCCGACTGTCATTCATTGCTCATAACTCATCGCTCATCGCTTTCGTGCTGGCTCTCGTCGCAATAGACCTCAAGCCTCATCGCTCGCCTCCCTGCCCTTCAGCCTCGTCAGCGGAGCTACTGCCGTCGTCGTCTCTGCTCCTTCGCCGCCTCGCGCTCCGCCTTGCGGCGAACCTGACGTGTCAGCGGTCTCGCCTCCGGCGCTGGTGCTGGTGTCGCCGGTTCCGGTGACGCGAGCTCCCGACGGAGCAACAGGTCGAACGGCATCGGCCTTGGCGGCTTCTCTCGTGCGGACTTCAGCCCGAGTTCAATCTGCGCATCCTCCCAGTCGCCCATGACGAACAGTTCCACGCTGGCGGCGTCAAATGCCTGCTTCATGAGCGGCGCGGCCTCAACCGCGTGCAGGTCTATGAGGTGGGATATCAAGAACCCGTTCAGGCTCAGGTCATTCGCCTTGAATGCGGCGAGCTGGCTCGACAGTACGGCAACCACTTCGTCTCTGACTTCGGGATGGTCCGAGCAGATGAACCCCAGACCGTCAACGGCCGCGACCCGGGCATAGACCGAATGGTCGTCCGCTCGCAAGTACTCGGACAAGGGCGGAATCGCGGGCGGGCCAATCATCCCGAACACGCGCGGCAGCTCCTCTCCGACCCAGTCATCACCCGCCTCCATTCGGTGCAGCAGCCGCACCAACGGTTCTGCCGCCGATGCCACGCGAAGTCGCCCCAGCGCGCGCCATGCGTGCACCGGCACCCAGACTTCCCGGCTGTCACTCGGAGCGCGGTTCAGCTTCTCGTCGAGGGCCAGCTCTATCAACTCCTCCACGTGCTCGGGGCCAATCCCCAGCTCCTCGCAGTCAAGCCAGCCCCACTTGATTTCCGGCTTATCCAGCGCCAGCAACTTCTCCATCAGCGGTGAGCGGCTTCTAGTGCTCACGCCGCCCCTCCTCGGGCAACGCGTATCTCCCCGCTCGTCAGCTTCGGGAGGAGCGGGGCATCCTCGACGACGGATATGCCAAGGGCGCTCACGTGCCAGCCTCCAGCGTGTTGGATTTCCTAGTGACCTTCATGGGCTTGCCGACGGCTTCACGCGACATGCGCAGTGACACAACGTCGTCGTCAGCAACGCGCAGAAGCGTGTTGATGACCGCATCGATACTGAAGTAGAGAAGCTGCCTATCCTTCGTGTGGTCGGACGCAACGAAGAATCCGTCGAGCCCGCCGCGTGCTGCCATGCCTAGCGAAAAGACGAAGCTGTGGACGACCTGATTGCAGAATTGGCGCAAGCCGACGCTCACCACGACGTGTGAAGAGATGTCGTACAACTCATCAATCTTGTGCCAGTTCATGATGTCCACGGTGCGGCCGCGCGGTAGGTTCATCGGACCGGACTCGTTCAAGAGACGTATGACCCGGTAGTGTGCGGAAAACAGCACTTAGCGCGCTCCGGTACAGGCATGCAGGACTTCTGGGTCTACTTGGCCAAGCAAAGCAGGCGACATCACCGTCTTTCATCTGCTGAGTTAACCGCATAGTCATGATGAGCTTTCGCACCGTATATGCAGAGAGGAAGACGTCCCGCTCCACTGCCGCGAGCGATGCCTCTGACCATCGTCGCTGTTTCTTGCGACGCAGCAGGGCATCAGCGCGCCTCGCGAGGTCTCGTTTCCACGGCCAGGACTCCCAGATCAAGTGTGTGCCCTCACGAGCTGCTCAGCATCTCTTTCCGCAGTTCTCCCGCTCATCAGCCTCGGCAGGAGCGCGTCGCGGGTCACTTTGGTACCTCGAACACCAGCATCGTCAGCGTCAATTCCCTGTTGGGGTCGTCTCGGTGCCCAAACACAAAGCGGAACCCGGTTTCGTACTTGCACTCGACCTGCCGCTTGCAGTTCGGGTGCTCCTTCACCGTTAGTGGGAGCTTCTCCAGAATAGTCGTGAGACTCCGGTTTCTGTTGAAGACAAGCAGGGCCGTTTTGGTGTCGCGCCAAGAAGCATAGCCAAGCAGCTGGTCAATCGCTTCACTCAGCTTCGCCGGCCCGTTCCAGAACTTGCACTCCGCAATGAAGACGTTCTTGTCATCGACCCGTATCAGGATGTCCGTCTTGCCATCGCCATTGAAGGTTTCGCCCGTCGCCTGGCCCTCGTACTGCCCGTTGAGTTGCACCAAGAAGTGGTCTCGCAGGTTCTCTTCTTGCATCGTGGCGAAGGACTTAGGGCTGCGTTCCATCACCGATACCATGCTCGTGATGATCGCCAGGATGTGCTCATAGTCCGTCATCGGGAGTGTCGGCTCGGGCTTGAATGGCGCCGAACCCGCAGGCACTGGAGCAGAAGGCAATCTACGTCTCACAGCCGGGACCGCATAGGTCGTTGGCGCGGCGCTGGCGCGCTTCAGCGGGTAACCCAGCGACGCAACCATCCCCTGGTCCTTCAAGAGCTTTGCCTTCCTGGCCTCCACGCGTTTCCTCGCGAGGTTGCGGACCCTTCCATTGAACTGCCCCACGTCAGAGTTCACCCAGCCCATCCACTGTCGCGTCAAGCTCAAGTCCCGCTCAAACTCGTGCTTAATCGCCTCACCGTCATGATCGGCGGTTGCGTACACGAATACTAGTTCAGCGTCACCTATGACCGCGGCCGGGAAGCTTGTGGTCCAGGTTGTCGGGTGACACGGCAACAGGTCCTTCTCTCCGCTGTACGGAACGTGGAACCGCACCTGTGTCCCCGAGATGTAGAAAGGTTGTCCTCGATCAAACACCGCTCGTCGAAAGTCGCCGCTGACATCTATCTTCGCTTCCGCTTGGTCCACCGTGATGTCGGATTCGTTCAGCGCCAAGGGCTCTACCCGATACTTGTCCTCCAAGTAGTCGCACCAGTCCTCGGTGTTGGTGTTCAGAAGCCGGCTCGGCTCTACCGCGTCTGTTTCCTTGAGTATTGCCTGCTCTCGGCGATCGAGTACTCCCCGCAGGTCGTACTTGGAGAAGAGGACATCGGGTGCGCCGCTCACGCCGCGTCCTTCGCCCGCAGTTCCCCGCTCATCAGCCTCGGCAGGAGCAGGTCGCGCGCGGCGCAGAGTTGGCGATTCTGAAGCAGCAGGTTCTCCACCTGCATGAACATCGGCTCTACTGCCTCCTCGAAGAGGCCGGTGATTCTCGGTGGGGCGATTGTCACCGGTAGTCGCACAAGGTCCTTTGGGTAGACGTGAGGTTGTGCTGCCCCCTTCTGCATACCGAAGATCTCCGCCTGTTTCGACTTTAGCAGCAGGTACAGGCAATAGAGACAATCCGTGGAATCCTTGGTGATGTACGAGCAGTCGGACGCCCAGATATCTTCGTGGTAGAGGTTTACATACCCTGAATTGGCACCTGATGCGCTAATCGTGATGACGGGTCCCACGGCGTTGAAGGAGTCATGGTAGTAGGCTGGCGACAACCCGCCCGCGACAACAGGCACCGTGCCTTCATTCACAGACTCCCTCGTGATGTTCTTCCCTTTCTTTACGTCCACAATGTCACCCAGAATCCCAGCGTTCCACCCCTCCAGCATTCCGTCTTTGACTCGGACACGCTCGTGGCCGGGGAAGCGGAGGCGGACGAACCAATCCTGATACAGCAGCCGTGCCGCGTCCTCCAACAGCTTCATCCTGCGCCGGTTGTTCTCAATCAGGTCGTCGTAGGCGGCCAATGCCGCTCCGACCCGACTCTGATAGCTGACGTCGGCGGGGATGCGAACTCGACAGGCCTTGATACGGCCAGGTGAAGTATGCCGGACCGTGGCACCGCTGGCGGAACCTCTGACTTGCCCCCGATACTCATGCGTGTTGAGCAGGTAGTAGAGGAACGTCCGGTCGATGCGTTTCTCGTCCGTCACCTGCACCAGTCCCAGCCGTTGGTTGTGAAGATACTTGCTGCCCTCAGGGATGAGGAATGATCCGCCCAGGATGGGTGCCCTATTGATGAGGTCGGTCATTACGACGAGCATGTCGCCCTCGTTGAGCAGGAACTCGGGTGGGAACTCACCGGCGAAATACTTCTCCTTGTCGCCCTTCAGCTTCAGCCCACCCGATTCGTGGCAGTTGCCCGGCGTCAGAAGGACATACTCACCTGCGTCGGCGAAGTACGTGCCATCAAACGCGTAGCCATGCTTCACCTCCATCACGTCGCCGAGCCGAATGGAATCCCACTTCACGCGCCGAGCTCCACCAAGTTCTGCTGTATCGTCACTGCCGGCTTCCGCCTGATTCTTTGCCTACTACCTGATTTCATACCTATATTCCCGACTTAGTACCCATATTCCACCGGTCGGTCTTTTGTCATTGGGCATTCAGGCCCCGGCCTGTTTCTCGCACCGGTGGTGCGAGTTTGCGGTCGTCGCGGCAAGGCTTGTGGCCCGTTTGGCGGGTTTGAGGCGGGTTTGGCCCGTTGTTGGCCCCTTTGTCGGGTCCGTGGCCCGATATGGCCCAATTGAGCCGATTGAGGCAGTTATGAGTCATTTGGGGCATTCTCTGGTCATTTCCTGGGCATTTTGGGCATTTCGTAGGCAATTCCTCGTCCCGATTGCGCGTTCTGTGCGCATTTAGCGCGCATTCTACCTGTTTCCCTTCCGCTTTCTGCCCCGCGCATAATGTCCGGTTTATGACCTGATGATTGCCCCATTTGCCCATTCATTGCCCCATTCGTGGCTTCCTTGAGTCCCGTTTGGTGTCCGGTTCCTGTCGGGTTTGTCGGGTTTCTGTCGGGTTTCGCTTCGGTGTTCGCCGCGCGGGACGTCGGGATGTCTCAAATGTCTCATAAATGTCCCATATCCGTCTTGCGGCTACGGCTGGCTTCCTGTGCCGAGGTTCTTCCTGAGTACATAGCGTGTTCCGT
>JAPLUO010000046.1 GCA_026397595.1 Caldifarciminota bacterium | reverse complement strand
TCAACCGGATTCCCCACCTGAAGTACTTCAGCAGAGTCTGGCTCTCGAACTCAGGGAACTTCATCGGAGTCGAGGAAGTTCCGGGTCAGGTCGGTGAAGACTACCCCGGACGTCGTCCTGCGCCTGTGCGGTTCACCATGTACAATGACAAGGGGGAGATGCTTTGGCGCAGGCAAGGGCCCGAGTACGACTTGTCATGGGGAACAGTGGTCGTGAACCCCCGCAATGGCTCCGTGTTTGCCAGTTTCACCGGGGATTCCCCTGGGAAATCTCAATTCTACTACTTCGATTCGGTCGGCACCCCGCGTCCGCTTGGAGAAGGGCGAGTCTCCACATCGGGGTGGGTGGCCGCGAGTGCCGCAGGAGAGTTCGCCGTGACAGTCTGGGCGGAGAGCACCACCGGGAACTGGCAAGAGGCTGTGGCGCTTTTCAACGGCGGTGGTGGACTGGAGTGGGAGAGATGGTCTTATCTCCGAAGTTCGGCGCTGGCCATGTCGCCCGGTGGAGACTACATATCATTCTCAAGTGTCGACGACTACTATCCTGATTTGACAAAAGCGGAGTCGCCCAAGGAAGGGGCAATGGAACAGAAACCGGCCCCGAAGGGGGCATTGCCCAAGGCAAGAGCAATGAAGAAGATTCCGGTACCGCCGGATTCTTGCGTGAGCGCCTGCTGTTTGTTGAATCGCAGGGGCGAGTTGGTCATGAAGCTGTCAGTGCCTTTCGTGGTTGACGAATGTGTGTTTTCGCCGGATGGGCAGAGGCTTGCCTTCTGCTGCCGCGATTCCCGGGCTCGCGCGAAACCACGCCAAGACGGCATTGTGGTGGTCAATATTCCAACTAGAGAGGAATTGTTCAGAGCCGCCCTGCCCCGGGGGGAGAAAGAGCGGGAGGTGCTCCTGGCCGATGACGCAGCCGCAGTCATCTTGACTGACAAGAAGCTCTATTGGATTACTGCTGCCGGATCTATCCTTGGCAATGTCGACGTTTCTTCTGGTTTGCCGAGAGAGGAAGACAAGGAGGGCATGCACTCGCTTCTGCAGAGTATTAGATTCCTTGGCTGGTCGGGCGACGCTCCCGTGCTCGGATTGATACAACACCTCGCAGGCAAGGTGAGAGTGTGAGGTAGCCACGTCCAGGGCGCTGACGGTGCTGGTGCCTCTGGCGATGCGAGGAAATGAGGGACGCCGCCTGTTCATGAGTCTACCCAAGGCCCGGCATGACCGGATGGACGAGTCGGTTGAGATGATGCTGAAGCTGCACGCGAAGAACAGGACGCTGACGGCCGACAGCCTACGGCTTGCGGCTTCTGACGGAGAATCAGGGAGAATCAGGGACAGTTACCCTATTAGATGACGATGCCAAGGCGCGGCGTGTGTCGTTCATCGTTGCATCGTACATCGTTGTTCGTTTCCCGGAAGGACTAGGGTAGCGTCGGCAAACGATGAACGTTGTACGGCTTCTGCCGCACTGTCAGACAGGGGCCGCCGAGGCCAACCAACGTGGCTGGTCGAGACGATGCGGGATCGTTCATCGTTGGTTCGGCGGACTCGTACATCGTTACGAGCCTGGAGTGAAAGAACGGCGAATTCTGAAGCTGCACGAAACGGCCAACGGCTTGCGGCTTACAGCTTACGGCCCGGATGAGAACGAGATTCGCGCCGTTGAAGATGCCGCTGACGGCCGACAGCCGACAGCTTACAGCCTACGGCTCACGGCCCGCCGACGGCTGTTTGACACTATGGCGTCATAACGTTATACTGGAGTCATGAAAGCTGCTTTGCGGAGAGCCACAGTCTATTTCAACCCTGCTGTGCACCGCGCGCTGCGCTTGAAGGCTGCCGAGACCGACCAGTCCGTCTCTGAAATTATCAATGAAGCCGTCGGCTTGAGCCTTCAGGAGGACGCCGAGGACATCGCCGCGTTCGAGAAGCGCGCTCACGAGCCGAACATCCGATTCACAGACGCCGTCAAGGATTTGAGACGCCGTGGCAGGCTATGAAGTCTTCATCAAGCCTTCGGCGCTGAAGGAACTGGAGTCGGTCGGCAGTCGTAAGCTTCGGAGGAACCTGGCGGAACACATTCAGGCTCTGGCTGACAACCCCAGACCCCAGGGGTGTAAGAAACTGACCGGAGCCGACCAGTATCGAATCCGACGCGGAGCATACCGTGTCGTTTACTCGGTTGAGGATGAATCCCGGATAGTGCTTGTGATAAAGATTGGTCATCGGAAGGACGTGTACCGTTAGCCCGCTGCGGCGGGGGAGTACCGGGACAAGACGAGCATTGCCAGGGACACGCTGTTTCTGAACGAAGACAAGGCGCGGCGTGTATCGTTCATCGTTTCATCGTACATCGTGGAATCGTTTGGGAGGTAGCAGGTGAGTGGTAACGTGATGAGGCCGAGCAATGGACGGGAGTCGCCGTTTGAGCAGATTCGACGGACGACTGCTGCTGGTGCTGAGTTCTGGTCGAGCCGGGAGTTCGCGCAGGTGCTCGGATACACGGACTACCGGAACTTCGAGCAGGTCCTCCAGAAGGCGCGGCTGGCGTGTTTCAACAGTGGACAGAAGGTAGAGGATCATTTCGTTGACGTCACCGAATTGATCGAGATAAGCAAAGGCGGTCAACGGGCCGTGCGGACAGTGTTTCTCTCGCGCTATGCCTGCTATCTTGAACCGCGAGGAACCGCGAGGGACACCTCCCATATTCCTGCGCGACATCAAGGCGCGGCATGTATCGTCCATCGTTGCGTCGTACATCGTTGTTCGTTCCCGGACGAGCGGAGCGTAGTGTCGGCCAACGATGAAACGTTGTACGGTTCCTGTCGCACTGTCAGACAGAGGCCGCCGAGGCCAACCAACGTGGCAGGTCGAGACGATGCGGTATCGTACATCGTTGCGTCGAAGGACTCGCACATCGTCGAGAGCCTGACGTGAGATGCGGACGAGGCTGAAGCGGCACGAGCAGTTGCCTTCCGTTCAGCCCCTGACCTCATTCGCTTGACTTGCGACGGGCGGACGCCTATTCTTTTATCACAATGGGCCCGAATCCGCCGGAGCTTTTTTTTGAGCTGGTAGAGCCGTGTGGGCCGCGTGAGCGGCCCCAATGTCATAGTGACCGGGACCGCAAGACCCTTCAGTCTTCCGACTGCAGACGAGAACAAACACCTACGCGGGAGTACCAATGAGCAAAACCGCTTGTCATCACCAATGGGCCATGACTAATCTCCGCTCGGGATATCTGGTCATCGAAGGCTGTTTCCACTGCAGGAACAGGATTTCCTTTTTTTCACAGGAGCCGGTCGCGCCGATTGACGACTATCATGAGGGGGAGCATTTCTGGAGCCACCTGGCGCACTATCAGGCCTCGCAGTTCGACCTCAAGTGCGAGAAGTGCTCCGCCGAAATGCCATTGAAGGACGTCATGGCTCTCATGCTCTGCGTGAAGTGCAATCCGGAATGCGGCGTCTATGCCGCCGGCGCGCAGGAACTAGGTCAGAAGACCTGGGTCTATGCAGCGCTGTGCGCGGACACTTCTCATTCCACCAGGAAGTGCATTCCCCCCGAGAGCATCCGCGCGTTGAACGAGTATTTCAATCAAGGTATCAAGGATCCGGCTAAGAAGATTGTCGTCGTTCCCTGCAGCTCGCGCAAGTCGGTCGATACATGTCAGGGAATCGTGCTGGCGGACTTCGGTTTGACGGATCTGTATTGAGTGCTGTCAAAGGAGAAAGGGACGCGATGAAAGTATCCGAACTGGTCGAGAAGACGGGCCTCAAGACCTTCAACGAGGGTGCCGACAAGGAGATCAAGGGAGTCTACATCTCCGACATGGTCAGCGACATCATCGGCATCAGCGAGGGGCATTTGTTGATAACCCTGCAAACGCACAAGAACTTGATCGCCGCCGCCAATCTCGTCGACGTGGCGGCGGTCGTAATATCCCGCAATAAGACCCCGGCAGATGACGTGATTGCATTGGCCAACAAAGCCGGAATAAAGCTGCTCGGCTACGATGGAGACACCTGGAGTCTGGCCAAGAAACTCTGCGAGCTCAAGGTCGGCTAAAGCGAGCCCGCGGGAATTTCTTGTCCGGAGACCCGATGAGGTAAGCCACTTGACCTCTCGCGACGGCATTTCGGCGCTTCGACAGGAATTCAAGGGCGAGCGGGAGGATCTTATTCCGGTACTGCAGCGAGTGCAGGAACAGGATGGCTATTTGCGCCCGGACGCCATTCGCAGCATCTCCCGATGGATGAAGATATCCGAGAATGAGATCTTCGGGGTCGCGACCTTCTATGCCCAGTTTCGGTTCCACCCGCCGGGCGAGCACCACATCAAGATTTGTCTCGGAACCGCCTGCCACGTGCGGGGCGGGGAACAGATACTCTCGCTGGCCGAAACGCGTCTGAACATAAAGCCCGGCGAGACGACCGCCGACGGGAAATACGATCTCGACCGCGTAGCTTGTCTGGGCTGCTGCGCTTTGGCTCCGGTGGTCGCCTTCGACGAGAAGTTCTATAGTCAAATGTCGGTCCTGAAGTTCCAGAAGATTCTCGATGAAGACAGCAGCGATTGACGGGCGGCGCCGACAGGCGCAGGCCAAGTGGTCCGCTCTCAGTGAGAGCCCGATCCCGTTCATCTACATCGGCGCGGGGTCATGCGGGCTTGCCGCGGGGGCGGCCGACACGCAGGGCGCCGTCGAGGAATACCTGGGGCAACACAAGATCGAGGCCAGGATTGTTCCGGTCGGATGCATCGGCCCCTGCTATCTGGAGCCCCTGATGGACATCCAGATGCCTGGCCGGCCGCGGATCAGCTACTCCAACGTCGCGGCGAAGGACGTGGAGCCGATCCTCAAGGGGTTCTTCGAGGCGGGCCAGATACCGAAGTATCACCTCGCCGGACACTTCGGAGAAGATGACGGAAGACTGAAGACGGAAGACGGAAGCGATATCCCCCGTTTCTTCGACCTGCCGATGCTGAAGCCGCAAGTCAGGATCGTGCTCCGGAACTGCGGCATCATCGACCCGGACGACCTCGACCAGTACTTGGCAAGAGACGGCTACCTGGGCTTCGAAAAGGCCCTGTCCATGACCTGGCAGGAGGTTCTGGATACGGTCAAGCGGTCAGGTCTTCGCGGGCGCGGCGGAGCCGGCTTCCCGACCTGGCGCAAGTGGGCCACCTGCCGGGACCAGCAGAGCGACGAGCGCAATCTCATCTGCAACGCCGACGAAGGCGACCCGGGCGCGTTC
Organism: Caldifarciminota bacterium; assembly: GCA_026397595.1. Lineage (GTDB taxonomy): Bacteria > Hydrothermota > Tepidihabitantia > Tepidihabitantales > Tepidihabitantaceae > UBA2258. Next base: position 21,917 of record JAPLUO010000046.1, on the reverse strand, counting down.
ATGAATCGTTCCCTCATCGAGGGCGACCCTCATGCCGTCCTGGAAGGGATGCTCATCGCGGCCTACACCATCGGCGCTTCGCACGGGTACGTTTACATCCGGGCGGAATATCCGCTTGCCATCAAGCGCTTGAGGAAGGCGATGGCGCAGATGCGCGAGGTCGGCTTCCTCGGTGAGAATATTCTCGGGTCCGATTTCAGCTTCGACATCAAGATAAAGGAAGGGGCCGGTGCGTTCGTCTGCGGCGAGGAAACCGCGCTCATCGCCTCGATTGAAGGGAAACGGGGTATGCCCCGGACGCGTCCGCCTTATCCCGCCATCTCCGGGCTCAGGGGCAGACCTACCATTATCAACAACACTGAGACGCTCGGCACCCTGCCCAACATCCTCCGCAACGGGGCGGAGTGGTACGCCGGTTACGGGACCGAGACGAGCAAAGGGACTAAGACCTTTTCCCTCGTCGGAAAGGTCAGGCGGACGGGGTTGATCGAGGTCCCGCTCGGCACCACCCTTCGGGAAGTCGTTTACGACATTGGCGGCGGAACCCAGAAGCCGTTCAAGGCGGTCCAGAGCGGAGGTCCTTCGGGAGGATGCCTTTCGGAGGAGTTCCTGGACCTGCCCATCGACTATGAGCATCTGGCCGAGGCAGGGGCGATCATGGGCTCCGGGGGCCTCATCGTGGTCGATTCCAATACCTGCATCGTCGACATGGCCAAGTACTTCATGACCTTCACTCAACGGGAGTCGTGTGGAAAGTGCGTTCCCTGCCGCGTCGGGACGCGGCACATGGTGGAGATTCTCGAGCGGGTCTGCGACGGCAAGGCCGACTTCTCGGACCTGGACAAGCTGGAGAAGCTCGGCCGGACGGTCAAGAATGGGTCGCTCTGCGGCCTGGGCGCCACCGCCCCCAACCCCGCGCTTTCCGCCCTCAAGTACTTCCGGCCCGAGTTCATCTCTCATGTCAAAGATAGACGATGCCCGGCTGTGACCTGCAAGAACCTGGTTGTCTATCGAGTAGTCCCCGGAAAATGCACCGGCTGCGGGAGCTGCGTCAAGGTGTGCCCGACCGGCGCCATCACCGGTCCGAGGTCCGAGCCGCACAACCTCGATCCATCCAAATGCATCAAATGTCGCTCCTGTTACGAAGTGTGCCGGTTCGACGCCATCGCCGGCGACGCCATTGTTATCGAGTCATAAGCCATGATTGAAGAGCCACGCACACTGACAATGGAAATCAACCACCGGAACGTATCCTTCCCCGAGGGCGTGACGGTCCACCGCGCGGCCGAGCTCGCCGGCGTCTACATTCCATCTCTCTGTTCGCACAAGGACCTCTCGCCGTTCGGCGGCTGCCGACTGTGCATGGTGGAGATCGAAGGGATGCGCGGCTACCCGCTTTCCTGCAGCACAACGGCCCAGGAGGGAATGAAGGTCCTGACCGACACGGCTGCGCTACGGGAATTGAGGGCCGAGATATTGAAGCTCATCCTCAGCGAGCATCCATCGAGCTGCCTCGTCTGCGGCGAGAAGGACGAGTGTCGGGATTATCAGGGGACGATTCGTAAGACCGGCGTGACGACCGGCTGCCGTTTCTGTCCGAACGACGGTCAATGCGAGCTGCAGGACGTGGTGGAGAAGGTCGGTCTGACGGAGATCGATTTTCCCATCTACTATCACGGCTACGAACCCGAGCACGACGACCCCTTCTACGACCGGGACTACAACATCTGCATCCTCTGCGGCCGGTGCGTGCGGATGTGCCAGGAAGTCCGGGGGACCGGCGTGTTAGCCTTCACCTATCGCGGACCGCGGGCCAAGATCGGCCCGGCCTTCGGCCGCAACCACGTCGAAGCTGGCTGCGAATTCTGCGGTGCCTGCGTGGACGTCTGCCCGACCGGCGCTTTGGCCGATAAGGCCTCCAAATGGGACGGCAAGCCGGACGGTTCGCACGTCTCAACCTGTCCGTTCTGCCCGGTCGGTTGCCAGCTCGAACTGGACCACAAAGATGGCCGATTGTCCAAAGCCAGAGCCAACCTCGACCCGGAGATTAACGACGGGCAATTGTGCGTCAAAGGCAGGTTCTGCATGCCGGAAGTGACCCATCACTTCGAGCGGGCGAAGAAGCCCATGCTTCAGAAGGGTGACTACTTCCGGGAGGTCTCGTGGCAAGAAGCCCTGGAGAAAGTGGCCGCCGAGCTGAAGGGGATTCGCCCCGGTGAATTCCTGATGCTGGTTTCTCCCGATCTCACTAATGAGAGCCTGTTCGCGGCTCAGAAGTTCGTCCGAGATTGCATCGGCTCGAATGGCATCGACTCGACCGCACGGATGGAACTCGCTGGCGGATTGGGTCTGTGGTCGGAGCTTTTCTCCCTGCCGATCTCCATCAAGGACGTCGCCCGGGCGGACGTGATCCTGGCGGTCGGACTCGACACCAGGTTCAATTTCTCCGTCGTGGGCACAAGGGTGCGCAAGGCGCTCGCCCGAGGAGCCAGGTTGGTGACGATCGACGCCCGCGACAGTAATCTGGCCCGCTATACCGACGACTGGCTTCGTCCCTTGCCGGGCACGGAGGGATTGCTACTCAAGTTTCTCGCCGACAGCCTCGCCGGTCGCCCGTCCGACGCGTCAGCCGTGGCGAAACAGGCAGTGGTAGAGACCGAGGCTCTGACGCGGGTCCTGGAAATCGTCTCCGCGTCCAGAGATCTGACGGTGATTATCGGGCCGCAGGTCTTTCATTACGCAAACACCGATGAGCTCGCTAGCAGTCTGCTGACTCTGGCCGAGCGCCCGAGCACGAATTTCATGCCTCTCTATTTCGGCGCCAACGCCCGGGGAGCGCTGGAGATGGGAGTCTTTCCGGAGATCGACCCGGGCGGTTCGCCCCGGAAGGACATGGGGTTGAGCTTGGCGGATGTCACGAGCGGTTCCAAGGAAGTCCGAAGTCCGAAGTTCGAACTTCGAAGTTCGGCACTCGGCGCTTCGGTGCGGCCGAAGGTGATCTATCTCGTCGGGGACGTTCCTTTCGTCGAGCGGCCGGACTGCGATTTCCTTATCGTTCAGGATATCTACCTCCCTTCATTCAAGGTCGATGCCTTCCTTCCGGCAGCCACCTTCGCCGAGACCGGAGGAACTCTTGTCAACATGGAAGGCCGGGTCCAGGAGATCATTCAAATCGAGAGTCAGCCGGAAGGGCCCGTGACCGGATTCATGCGTCCCGACTGGCAGATTTTCTCCGACTTGGCCGGGGCTCTTCAGTATCCGGGAATGAACTACCGAACGTCTCAGGACGTCGACGAGGATATCCATCGGGCGGTGCCTGATTTTCCGCTCCGGCCTGACCGGATGCCGCGGCGGATGAAGACGCCGACGGAAGACGGAAGACCGAAGACCGAAGAACCAAGAACCAGGAACCAAGAACCAGGGACTTTCCTCCTCGTGGCTGAACCGGCCGGATACCGTCACCGGGGGATCGATATCTCATCGAAGGTCGGCGGACTGGGTGAATTGGCCCTGGAAGAGGGATTCCGGATGAACCCGGAAGACATCGCTTCCCTCGGTGTGGCGGATTGCGAGCAGGTTACCGTGTCGCTCGACAAAGGAGACATCAGTGCCTCGGGTCCGGTTAAGTCGAATAGCGAATGTCCGAAGGGCGTCGTGTACTATACGCGGCCGGTCGTCTTCGGCGGGCTGGGCCATCGGCGAGCGCTTTGGCCGTTGTTCAGGCTCGCGGAGAACCCGGTCCGGGTGAGCGTGATCCGGCATGATGCATCAGGCATCACGCATAATGCAGGGCCGGAGGCCTGAAATGTACAAGATCATTGAGCGGCGGATGATTGTCCCGAACCTCCACGAGTTCACCGTGGAGGCACCGGCCGTGGCGGAATCCGTGAAGCCCGGCAATTTCGTGATAGTGCGGGCCGATCAACAGGGCGAGCGCATCCCGCTTTCCGTCGCCGATTGGGATCGGCAGGCCGGCACGGTGACGTCGATCTTCATGCAGGTCGGCGCGTCGACGGCCAGACTGGCCCGCCTGAAGCCCGGCGATGAGATTCCGACGTTCGCGGGGCCGCTCGGCAGAGAAACCGTCATTGAAAATGTCGGCAACGTCCTCTGCGTTGGCGGGTGCTACGGGATCGGCTCCATTTACCCAGTCGCCCGGGCGCTCAAGGCCGCGGGCAATAAAGTCTACACGCTCATTGAAGCCCGAAGTTCCTTCCTTCTGTATTGGGAAGACCGGCTGGCCAGCGTCTCGGACAAGTTGTTCGTCATTACACGGGATGGAACGAAGGGCCAGAAAGGGCACATCAATAAACTGCCGGAGCTGATGCAGCGGGCTGGAATCATTCCCCAACTCGTCATCGTCAACGGCTGCACGTTCCAGATGATGAGCGTGTCCAAGGCCACCAAGCCCCTGGGCTGGAAGACGATTGTCAACATGAACCCGATCATGATCGACGGCACGGGCATGTGCGGCGTCTGCCGCTTGTCGGTCGGAGGGAAGACGAAATTCGCCTGTGTCGACGGGCCCGATTTCGACGGACATCAGATCGACTGGGCGGAATTCCTTCAGCGGCGCAAGAGCTACAATCCGGAGGAAGTCGACCCGCTCCGCCGGAGCAGTTGCCGGTCTCACTTCTGATCCGGAGGACGAAGGATGAATGCAAAGGGCTACGATGAACGGAGAGCGAATCAGTCGAGCCGACGGGTTTTCGCGCGTGAGTAGTACGGCTTGACGGGAGAGGAGACGGAATCGTCGCAGGAGGACGGAATGAAGAAGCAGAAGAACCTGGGGAGCGTCCAGTTTCCGCTCCCGGGAGTCAGCAGCGACCGCTGGGAGGAACGTGAATGAAGCGGAATAGTATCAGCTCGCGGGTCCCTGTCAGAAGGCAGTGGATTTTGGTCGGTCTGACCTGCGCTTTGTGCCTGGGTGTGTTTCCGTCATGTCGGACACAGCCACCAAATGCCGTCAATGGGCGGTCGCAGCGCTCGGTCCCGAAGGGACTGACTACTGGCGTAAGCGTAGATTGTCCGATCGGTCCATGTCAAGTGTACTTGGCGCCAGCCCGAGGGATTCCCACTACCCCAGAATCCGAGGGCGACCCCGAACCGTACTGCACGTGGTTGCTTCCCAAGCGGAGGGACGCGAATCTTGTAGGAAGGACGCCATTGACAAAGGTCACGGGGCCGGGTGACTACCTTGTTGCCGTGTGTCTCAGGATTCCCAAGGGCGATCCAGCATTCGATGCCGTTGAGGTGGGACATGGCGCGTTCTGGAGTGAAGAAAACGTCGAGTTCAGCTACAGCGGAGAGCAAACCGGACTGAGGATTGGCAAGAACGGGCAGCGGTTCGCCCCGAAGTCAGTGTCTGACCTGCAGGATCCATTTGCGGCGGACGATTGCCGTGGTGTGTACATTCACCACCTTGGAGACGAGATTCTCTACTTCCGTATCTACTCCGTGACCGTGGTCAAGGGTGCCGAGAGTTCGGTGGTCTGCCGATTCGACAAGAGAGCCGGGGTCACTACGTCCGGCCCGTCAGGGTCAGGGTCTGGCGGAGGAATCAGGGGAATGCACGATGCGCCGGGAGCAAAAGGGTCTCTGAATGGGTTCTCAGTGAAAAGGCCTCATTGGGGCTGATTCCTGGACATGCTAGGGAAAGTGAGGGACGGCGACTCTTTTCGGCACAGAGATGAGACCCAAAGACCCCGTCCAGACAACACCGCCCAACGCGAGGACGACAGGGAGCTAATTCAGAATGGCTGAGGAGAAGAAGGAAAAGACGAAGCTGAACCTCGAGCGGCAACACATGCCGAAGCAGGACCCCATCGAGCGGGTCAGGAATTTCGACGAGGTCGCGCTCGGATACCCGACCGAAACGGCCGTGTCGGAAGCCTCCCGCTGTCTGCAGTGCAAGAAGCCGTTGTGCCGGCAGGGCTGTCCCGTCGGTATCGATATTCCCGGCTTCATCAAGTGCATCGTCGAGCGCGATTTCGGCTCCGGCGTGAGAGAGATCAAGGCGACGAACGCACTGCCGGCCGTCTGCGGCCGGGTCTGCCCCCAGGAGGAGCAGTGCGAAAAGATGTGCATTCTGGGCAAGAAGGGCGCGCCGATCGCCATCGGCCGGCTCGAGCGCTTCCTGGCCGACTGGGAAGCCGCGGAAGGAAAGTCCGAGGCCCCGGACATGGCTCCCAGGACCGGGAAGAAAGTGGCCATCGTCGGCTCCGGTCCCTCCGGGATCACCGTGGCCAACGACCTTATCATCCGCGGCCACGAGGTTACCGTCTTCGAGGCGCTTCACGAATGCGGCGGCGTCCTCGCGTACGGGATTCCGGAATTCAGGCTGCCCAAGGCAATCGTCCGTCGCGAGGTAGAATACGTCAGGAGTCTCGGCGTAAAGATCCTCACGGATTTCATTGTGGGAAAGACGAGAACAGTCGACGACCTGCTCAAGGAATTCGATGCCCTCTTCGTCGGTTCGGGCGCGGGGCTGCCCTGGTTCATGGACATACCCGGCGAGAACTTGAACGGCGTCTATTCGGCCAACGAATACCTCACGCGCGTAAACCTGATGAAAGGGTTCCGCTTCCCCGAATACCAGACGCCGGTGAAGAGGCCATGTCGCGTGGCCGTCGTCGGCGGCGGGAACGTGGCCATGGATTCAGCCCGAACCGCCCTTCGACTGGGGGCGGCAGAAGTGCACCTCGTCTACCGCCGCAGCCGGGCGGAGCTGCCCGCCCGGTCCGAGGAGGCGGAGAACGCCGAGGAGGAAGGTGTAATTTTCGACCTCCTTACGTTGCCTTTGCGCCTGGTCGGCGACGGGAACGGCTGGGTCAAAGAGATCGAATGCCAGAAGATGGAACTCGGCGAGCCGGATGCCTCGGGCAGGCGAAAGCCGGTTCCCGTCGAGGGGTCCAACTTCCTCGTTCCTTATGATGCCGTCGTCATCGCCATCGGCAACAGCCCTAATCCGCTCATTCCCATGACGACGCCGGGGCTCGAGATCAGCAAGAAGGGAGGCATCGTAACCAATGCGGAAACGGCCCAATCTTCCCGGCCGAATATCTGGGCCGGCGGTGATATCGTCCGCGGTGCCGCGACGGTGATCAGCGCCATGGGTGACGGGAGAATCGCTGCGGCGTCCATGCACAAGTACCTCTTGAACGGACAGTAAGCGTGACGCTGCACGAAATCAAGGACCTTCTCCAGTGTGAAGTCCTGAACGGGGGTGACAACCTCGAGCTCGACGTCAGCCAGGTCGTTGCATCGGACGGCATGAGCGAGATCCTGGCCTTTGCCCGGTCGAAGGAACTGATGATCACCGGCCTGACCAACATCCAATCCATCCGCACGGCCGATATCGCCGGAGTCAGCGCCGTCATTTATTGTCGGGGCAAGCTCCCCGAGGAGAAAGTGATTGAATTTGCCAGGCAGAAGCGGATCCCGGTTCTCGCGACCAAGATGGGCATGTTCAATATCTGCGGCGTGCTTTACGACAGGGGGCTCAAAGGAGTGTCCTAGGCCTGATGTCTGCGGAATTACTGCGCGAGAGCTTCAAAATCCAGGGGAGGAATTTTGACAAGGCCGGCGAGGTTTCCAGTGAGATAAAAGTCATGCTCCGCGACCTGTGCATTGACGCCGCGAACACCCGGCGCACGGTGATCGTCGCGTACGAGGGAGAGATGAACGTCGTCATGTACGCCCGGCGAGGAACGCTGACCCTGATACTGACCGACGACGATGTCAGCCTGGAGATCGCCGACGAGGGCCCGGGGATCCCCGACATCGAGCAGGCGCTGCAGGAAGGCTATTCCACGGCCTCGGACGAGATGCGCGAGCTGGGGTTCGGATTCGGCATGGGCCTGCCGAACATGAAGAGGAACTCCGATGAATTCAGCATCGAATCCGAGGTGGGCAAGGGCACGAAGGTCTTCGCCAAGATAAGACTGGACTCCCGTCCCTGTAGCTAACATCGAAGCTATGGGAGCACGGCTCGGAGGCAGAATCCCGAAGCTCGAATTCCGAACCAAACCTGAATGATGGAAGATAGCGAATTGGGACATTCGGACTTCAATCGTCATTGGCCGCAACGGCCCCCGTCCGACGGTGCGTGCTTCTGGTATCGAGCTTGGTCCGCCATGACGCCCTCCCGCTTACCAAATGCTTGAACTGAGACACGGATTCCGGATCAACCCGGACAAGTGCGACGGACGGATGTCGTGCATGCGCGCCTGTCCGACGCACGCCATCAGGGTAAAGAACGGCAAGGCGCGTTTGATCTCCGAGCTGTGCATCGATTGCGGCTCATGCCTCGGCGTCTGCGAGATGAGCGCCATCTCCGCGACGACGATGAAATTCGCCGAACTGGACGGGTACAAATTCAAGGTGGCCGTTGCTTCGCCGGCGCTTTTCATGCAATTTGGTCTCCGAGTCACTCCCGCCGATGTCGTCCGAGCCCTGCTCGAACTCGGCTTTGACGCCGTGTGGGAGTACGCAGTCGACATGGCCCTGGTCGATCGGGCCATCACCGACCTCGTCAAGAAGTGGCCCGGACCGTTCCCGTTGATATCGAATTCCTGCCCGGTGGTTGTCCGTCTGATCCAGGTCGCGTATCCCTCGATGGTCGAACACGTGGTCCCATTGGAGGTGTCGCGCGAGATCGCGGCCCGCGAATTGAAGCGCCGGTATTCCCGCGAAAAGGGGCTGAAACCGGAGGAGATCGCCGCGATCTACATCACGCCCTGCCAGGCCAAGGCCATCTCCATTCTTCAGCCGGCGGAAGAAGCGAAGAGTAACCTCGACGGCGCCATGGCCATATCCGAGATCTACAACGACCTTCTCTCCAAGATGCGCGAGGCCGTCAGACCGGGAGATGCCCCGAAAGACCTCGTGACCGCGGGCCAACTGCTGCAGTGGGGAGCTCCGGAAGGGGGGATCCCCGCGCTCTCGCGCGAACACTACATCCCCCTCATGGGTCTCACGCAAATCATGAAGGTTTTTGACGACATCGAAAAGGGAAGAATACGCAACATCGAGTTCCTGGAGTGTCATGCCTGTCAGGGAGGATGCCTCGGCGGCAACCTGACGGTCGAGAACCTGTATGAGGCTCGGAGCCGGGACCTTCACCTGATGGCCAGTATGCCCAAACCGGGTCCCGAGTTCGAGCAGGAAGTGGACCGGCGTTACGCTCTGGAAGATCTTTCCTCGCGGGGCTCGCTCAAACCCCGCCAGACCGAGGGCGAAGCCATCGACCTGCGGGAGCGGGTGATGAGAAGGAAGCGGGCGGAGGAGGTGCTGAGAACTCTGCCTCAGCTCAACTGCGGCCTGTGCGGCGCCCCGAAATGCAGGAACCATGCCGAGGACGTCGCGGCCTCGAGAGCGGACCTCCTCGAGTGCGTCTTCATGTTACCTGATCGAATCAAGTCTTTGGGGAAGCACTACAAGAAATAGCCTGCGGACGCGCCGCGCTGCGGCGCCACGGCGTCCAGAAGACACTTCACAAGGACCGGGCAAGCTCCGGGGACACAATAAGGGATTTTGGGCGTTCCTTGCACTTGACATACCCTACGTGTTATGATAGGGCGGTTGAGGCGCTGCTGAAGCCGCACAAGGACTTGCCCAAGGCCGAAACGCCGGACGTGTGGGCTGACGGCGAACGACCAACCTTCTTGGCCATGAAGAACTGACAACCTCCACCTGCAACGCAGGGTTCACGTGGCGCAGGGAATCGGGCGGTCAGCGGTCTAAATAGACGATGATGTTTAGAGGAGGTCTTATGAACCGCTTTCTCGTCCCGTTGGCCTTGGCAGCGCTGGTGGCCGGTTGCGCCCAGCCCGGCATGTTCGGCTTGCAGCCAAAGCAGTTGGTTGTGGTCGATTCCACGCCGGGAGAGGCTGCCGGCGCGCCGACTGTTATCGTGCGCGACATATACCATGAAGCGTCGGTGGTCAATCAGAACACGGTCTACGTTGAGCAGCCGGCGCCGGCGGAGACGGTCTACGTCGAGCAGGAGTACGAGACCTACGTCTACGTATCCGAGCCGCCGTCTCCTCGTCCCCGCAATCCAAGATGGTCGCCGCGCGAGCAAGAGCCGCCGGCGCACAACCAGCGGCCGCGAGTCCCGTTCCCGGTAAGAGCGAAACCGCTCCCGCCGGGCGGGCATCCCGTGCCGATGCCACCGGCGGTAATCGTGCCGCAGCAACCGTCAAAGAAGACGGTTGCGCCGGCGCCGAACGGCCCCCAGAAGTCACCGGACCGGCCTAAGCCGCCGGTACGTCAGGCGCCTGCGCAGGGCGGCAGCGCGCCCGCCGCCCCGGTGCAGCCTGGAGGCCCAAAGCAGGTTCCGCCCCCGCCGGCTGACAAACCTGCGAGCCCCGGGTCCGGCGCCTAGAGTTCAAGCAGGCCAGATCGACTTGACTCCGGACGTGGTTGAGATATATTACGCCGAGCATGAAATGCTTGACAGTTCTTGATGTCACCCCTTATCCCCTGTCACCCTGAGTGCAGCGAAGGGTCTTTGCACTCGAAGATTCTTCGGCGTCGAACGCCTCAGAATGACAAACATTTCCTGCTCTCGTTAGTAACTTAGTCGTGAACTGGAAAGAACGGATTACCGTTGACCCTCTGGTCTGTCACGGCCGGGCGTGCATCAAGGGCACGCGCATCATGGTTTCGGTCATCCTCGACAATCTCGCCGCCGGGGTCCAGCCGGAAGAGATTGTCCGAAGCTACCCGCCGCTGACCCTCGAAGACGTCAGCGCGGCGCTGGGCTATGCCACTGAGCTTGCCCGTGGGCGGGTCGTGCCGGTGCCGGCCTGAGCCGGCGCGTGAAATTCACGCGCCCAGGGTGCGAGTTCCCAGTTACCAATCTGCAGGTTGCAGTAATCGACTCCCGCACATCTGCATTCTGGCCTCTGCTCTCTGACTTCGTCAAGACCAGTCGTGCCTTGGTATCTGGGTGGTGAGTATCCCGCTGGCCTCCGCTACCGAGTGACAATCACCTTGTGAGCGGCTTGGGCTTGAGCTTGCGCCTCGCACACGAAGTAGACGCCTGCGGGCACGCGGTGGACATCATTGAGGCCGGGCCTCAGCGACAGGACGGCGCGGCCGGACCTGTCGAATAGTGAATAGTGAGTAGTGAATGGAGAAAGAGGAAGGGAAAGAACATTGCGCACGACCGTCGGCAGCGCCTTTGTCATTTTCACTTGTGACTTTGCACTTTCCTCAATGCCATACGGCTCGCCGAGGTCAGTTAGGACCTTGACCGCGACCGGACGGGCCTCGGCCTCCTTCATGTAGTAAAACGGGAACCCGAAGAAGACAACCTTGCCGGGTGCGCCGAGCCAACGGACGCCGACCGGTTTGCCTGCGAACGAGTCCCCGGAGAAGGAGTTGAACCGCAGAACCGTGTCCGCGCTTCGCACCGCGAAGGCGTCAACAAAGGGCAGGCGGCCTTGCGCGCTGGTAAAGAGCTTGGCTGAGTCAACCGACACGTCCGGGTAACCGGAGAACCCGGTTGCACCTTTGAAGTCGTAGCCCGCTCGCTCGAACCCGGCCGTGATGTGCAGGTAGTCGTAGGCGAACTCGCCCGGCACGAAAGTAAACGGGTACTGACCGCTGTCGGCGACGGCGAGAACCGGTTTCCAGCCAACGAGCCAGAGTCTGCCTCCATATTCAAGATAGTTGCCAAGGCCGGTGATTGCCGGGTGTATCTGCTGCTGCGAGTAGTCGTCTCCGTGCCAGACGATGGTCGAGTACGGCCCGATGTCGCCGGCCAGCGGCACGCCGAGTTCGGTGGCGTCCCAGTCACTGTAGACGAACCCAGCCAGCATCGCATGGTAGAAGTCATCAACCTGCGCGTCACTGGGATTGCCCGGCTGGCCGGTGCCGTTCCTCGTTTCGTCCACGAGCAGTATGCCGTGGTCAAGGGCAATCGGCTTGCCGCGGGCAACCGGTGAATGCGGACTTTCATTGTCCTGGGTATCAACCGCGGTGGCCGCGTAGAAGTACATCGTGTCGGACAAGAGGCCGGAGTCGCGGTATGCCGTATCGGTGATAATTGACGGGTTGATGCGAACGAGGCCAGCCGAATCGGTGCCGCGGTAGAGGTTGTAGCCGGCGAGGTCAAGCTCGCGATTCGGGAGCCAGGAGAGCCCCATCCCGAACCAGAACGGCATCGCCAGCAGGCTGTCAGGGGCGAGCGGCAGCAGGCGAGGTGTTGCGCTCACCTCAACTGACGGTGGTCCTTCGAACCCGTTCGAGTCGCGGGCGACGACTACGCTGTAGTAGCACGTGTCGGTCTGCAGTCCGTCTATCCGGCGTGAGGTGAGGAGCCCGAGCGTGACAGAATCCGTGTAGACTCCGGGCGCAGTGCCCCAGAGCAGCTTGTATCCGGCAAGGTCGGGCTCCGTGCTCGCCTGCCAGCTCGCTTCGAGGCTTGTCCCGTTGCCGGCATCGTTGAGCCTGAAGCCCTTTGGCGCACCCGGTGCGACCGCGAGCGATGCGAGCGTGGCTACGGCCATCTTCGTGACCTCGGCCGCGAGCGGCATCGAGAGGCGATACAGCGAGTCGTGGCTGGTGTGGTACCAGACGTATGGGTCGGCGCCGTATTCATAGCCGGAGGTAGCGGCGTAGCCTTGGTTATCGAACGAGCGCGAGTCCGACGGAAAGCTGCGGTACGTTTCGCGGTGTGCGAGGGTGGTGTAAGTCGAGGCAACCTGCGCTTCATACTGGACGACGCGCTTCGCCGCATCGACCCCAACCAAAGCCACGCCCCAGTCCCCGCCGGGCCAGGCAATCATATCGAAGTTGAAGGCGCAGATGATGTCGTCGCCGCGGGCCCTGGCTTCCCTGGCATAGTGGTCGGACCCGTTCAGGGCGACGTCCTCACCGGTGAAGGCGATGAACTTCACCGTGCAATCCAGACTCTCGCCGACAAGCACGCGCGCCGCCTCGATTGCCGCGCAGGTGCCGGAGCCGTTGTCTTCGCAGCCCGGCGCGACGCTGTCCGCAATCTCGGAAGTCGCGTCCATGTGGCCGCAGACGATGAGAATCTTCTCCGGGTGAGTCTTGCCGAGAATCGTGCCGACCACGTTGCGCCACGTGTCACCGTACGCAGGGTACGAGTCGAGCTGGACCGAATCGAGGCCAAGGGACGTGAAGTAGCTTGCCACGTACTCCTCGGCGCGGCGGCAGGAATCGGTGTACGAGTAGCGGGTAATGAAGTCCTGCAGCCGCTGGAGCCGGGCCTGAATCGAGTCCGGGCTGCCCTTGGCAATCAGTCGCTGGATGAACGTATCGGGCAGAGGCCGGGAGTCGAGAGTTGAGAGTCGGGAGTCGAGAGGCGGAGGGAAACGATCCCAGACCGAGTCGAGGGGCATTGCAGATTGGCCGGACCAGACTGGAGCCGAGGCGGCGAGAACTACCAGAACAAAGAAGACGTTGATTTTCATGCCTCAGTTTCGGTCGGTTGACATCGCCTGTCAAGCCTGCGCAGTCCGGCTCCTCACCCTCGCCCTCGAAGGGAGAGGGAAGGGGTGAGGGTGAATGCGCTGCGCTTGACTTGGGGGCTATCTATCCAGAACATTAGGCATGAGAATACTGACGATTGCCTTCCTTCTGTTTCCGACCTTGACGCTCGCGCAGAATTGCGCCGGCTGTCCGAACAGCAAAGGCGAGACCGAGCCGTGCCACTGGCTCGAGGTGACCGGCGTCGTGCCGGACGGGCCGGCAGCAAAGGCCGGAATCCGGGTCGGCGACGCGCTGGCCAGCTATGACGGCAAAGCAATGGGCTGCCGGGCAGACCTGAGCGCGAAGCAGGCCGCGGTGCAGGTTGACTCGGTCATAGCCACGTTCCGGCGTGGGAACAAGGAGTTGAGCTTCGTCCTGCCCAAAGGAAAGCTCGGCATCTTCTTCGCCGAATGGATGAACGACGTGCCGCCGGACTCGGACGCGAAGCTGATTGCGGGCGTGCCGAACCTGAGTTGGAACGAGATGAACAGCTTCATGGGCGCACTTGAAGCCATTGGGCACAAGCTCGGCGACCATTCGGGGTACACCTTTCTGTGCGGCGTGTCGGGCGCGGCGTTCCGGACTCAGTTCTTCGATACGTGGTGCCCGAGTTCGCCGGACGCGACTGTCGGCTATGACGCCGGCGCGGCCGCCCTGAAAGCGCGCGGGCTCGACGCGACGTGGCTGCACGTCTCGAGCGACGGCAAGAACAAGCCACAGATACTCGCGGCAATCAGGAAGAGCATCGACGCCGGGACGCCGGTGCTCGCTATCGACCTGATTGAGACGGCAGAATGGGGCGTCATCATCGGGTATCAGAAGAATGGCGAGGAGCTGCTCTGCCGCACCTACTTCGACAAGCACAAGCTCTATGAAGTCGCACAGAAGTTCCCGTTCGCGGTCGCCATCCTGAAGCGGGAAGCCAAGGTGCCGGACGAGGATGCGACCGTCAAGCAGGGATTCGGCATCGTGGCCGAGAACCTGACCACGCCGAAGTACGGTGAATACTTCTCCGGGCTGGCAGCATTCGATAAGTGGATGGCACGGCTGCGAGACGACGATTTCTCGAAGCTCGACAGCGCCAAGCTGTCGAACGTGATACAGGCGAACTACTGGACGTTCTCGCGGCTGATTGCGGACCGGAAGACCGGCATCGAGTACCTCAACATCGTGGCCCAGCGGATGCCGGGGCTGGAGCCAAGGACTGCCGCCGTTGCCGCGCTGTATAAGCAGGAACTCGGGGTGCTCGAGCCGCTGCTTGAACAACTGCCGTGTCCCGGAAGCGTCGTGCCCGGCTGGCAGTGGTCTAAGGCGGACCGGGACAAGCAGATTGCCGTACTCACCACGGCCCGCGCGTTCGAAGAGCAAGCCCTGCCGGTATGGAAGGAACTGGCCGGCACGAAGTGACGGAGCTGGAGCGAGCCGCACGCGCTGAGCATGGCAAGTAGTGTCATGTCGAGCGAAGTCGAGACATCTCTCGGCCTTCCCGAGAGCCACTTCGACTCGTATGATTCGTTCAGGGTGACGGGACCAGCGCATGCTTGAGAAATACCGGCCTGAGGACTACCGCGAAGTCGCCAGGTTCGCGCGGAAGCTCACGAACTTCGGCTACGTCAAGACGATTATCAAAGCTCACACCAGGAAGGGTTTTCCCGGCGAGTGCCATGTCTGGCGCGAGGATGGACGAATCGTCGCCTTCTCCGCGGTCGCGTATCTGAACCCGGACGATGCCTGGCTCTGGGGCATGAGGGTTGACCCGGAGTTCCAGAACAAGGGCATCGGCTCGAGGTTAACCCGCGCGCAGTTCCGCGTTGTCAGGGAAGCCGGCCGCACTTGGGCCGGCCTGAATACCCTCGACCACCGCAAGCCGGCACCGACATTCCGGGTGATGGAGAAGCTCGGGTTGAGGCTGGAAGATACCTACGCTGACGATGTCTACTGGCGACGTCCCAAGGGCGTGGCGCGGCCGCGGCTCAAGCCGTACCGGGATATCCTCGGGCACTCGGTCTCGCTCGGTCGCCGCACGTACTTTCGCCAGCAGCCGGGTTGGCTGTCCTCGCGGCTGATTCCAGCCCGGCGCCGCGAATTGAACCGGCTTGGGTTCACGCTGGACGGCGCGCCCTTGATGGTCAAGCGTTATCGATACGTCGAGAAGGGCCGGCGGAACTCAGGGGTGACGGTTAACCTGTTCGACATGCCGCCGGACTTCCATGCGTTCGTGCCGCGCCTGCTTGCCCTCGTGCCAAAGCGGGGACATATGGTCGTAAACTACCCGGCAGAATGGTCGCGTGAGTTCCGCCGCGCTGCCCGGGCCGCGATTCCGAAGCTCAGGCAGAACCACGGCTGCTGGTTCTCGACCTGGCGCATCTACGGCAAGCAGTTCAAGCAGGTAGCAGGTAGTAGGTAGGATACGGGCCTCAGGCTGTTGCCCTGTATTCTACCTTCTGTGTGCTGTATACTCATGCTCGCATGCCTGAGACTCCTGACTGGCTTTCCGGCCTGAACCCGCAGCAACTGCAGGCCGTGACTCACGGCGACGGGCCGCTGCTCATCATTGCCGGCGCGGGCACGGGCAAGACGAACACCCTCGCTCACCGCGTCGCTTGGCTGATTCACGAGGGCGTTCAGCCCGGCCGGATTCTCCTGCTCACGTTCACGCGCCGGGCCGCGCAGGAGATGCTGAATCGCGCCCGCACCGTTGGGCTCCCGGAAGCGACCAAAGTCTGGGGCGGCACGTTCCACTCGATGGCAAATCGCTTGCTCCGCACCTACGGCCGGGTCGTGGGTCTGCAGCCGGAGTTCACGGTAATGGATGAGTCGGACTCGGCCGACATGTTGGGCCTGATTCGGGCGCAGATGGGCCTCACCTCAAAAGAGAAGCGGTTCCCGCGCAAGTCGACCATCCGTTCCATCTACTCGCGGGTCGTGAACTCGCGCGAGCCGCTCGAACTGGTGCTCAAGAAGGAGTATCCGTGGTGCGTCGAGGCGGAGGAAGGGCTGCGGACCATCTTCAACACCTATACGAAGCGGAAGCACGCGCGGCAGGTGCTGGACTACGACGACCTGTTGTCATTCTGGAATCTCGCGCTGGAGGACGCGACGGTTGCCGAGATGATGGGAGCGCGGTTCGACCACATCCTCGTTGACGAGTACCAGGACACAAACGTCATCCAGGCCGAAATTCTGCAGCGGCTCCGGCAGAAGAACCACAACATCACGGTCGTCGGCGACGACGCCCAGTCAATCTACTCGTTCCGGGCCGCGACCATCAAGAACATCCTTGAGTTCCCGAACCAGTTCCCGGGCACGACCGTCGTAACGCTGGAGCAGAACTACCGCTCGATTCAGCCGATACTCGACGTCGGCAACGCGGTAATGAAGCCAGCGCCGCACCGGTACACGAAGAACCTCTTCGCGGTGCGGGAGGGCAAGCAGAAGCCGGTACTGGTTACGTGCCGGGACGAGGACGAGCAGGTAAAGGTCGTCTGCGACCAGATACTCGAACACCTTGAGCAGGGCATCAAGCTGCAGCAGCAGGCGGTGCTGTTCCGGGCCGGGCACCATTCAGACCAGCTCGAAATCGAACTCGCGCGTCGCAACATTCCGTTCCACAAGTACGGGGGCCTCAAGTTCCTTGAGGCCGCGCACGTGAAGGACCTGCTCGCGCTCCTGCGTATCCTCGAAAACCCGCGCGATGACATGAGTTGGTTCCGGGTACTCGAAATGCTTGAGGGCGTGGGGCCAAAGACCGCGGAACGGTTCGTTGCCGACCTTGAGGAGCGAACCTATGACCTTGCCGTGCTGGGCCAGATTACCATGCCGGCGGCCGCCCATGACCAGTACCAGGCGCTGGCGCAGACACTGCTCGCCTTGCGCGAGGAGGAACTGCCGGTCGCGGTCCAGGTCGAGCGGCTGCGCCGGTTCTACGAGCCGTTCCTCACAACGCTCTACGACAACCCGAAGCCGCGGCTGCGTGATTTGGAGCAGCTTGAGGCGGTGGCCCAGCGATACAAGTCGCGCTCCAGCTTTATCTCGGACCTGACCCTTGACCCGCCGGACACGACCGCGGATTTCGCCGGGCCGCCGTTCAAAGACGAAGACTGGCTGGTGCTTTCGACCATGCACTCGGCCAAGGGCTGCGAGTGGAAGGCGGTCTATGTCATCCACGCGGCGGACGGCATGATTCCATCGGACATGGCGACCGGTGATGACGACAGTATCGAGGAAGAGCGCAGGCTGTTCTACGTTGCTGTGACGAGGGCCAAGGACTGGCTCTACGTCGTTTTCCCGCTCCGCTACTACTACAAGCGGTACCCGATGGGCGACGCGCACGCGTACGCGCAGCTCACTCGTTTTGCGCCCGCGAGCGTTCAGAAGCTGATGGACTCACGCGGCGGCGGCTCGCTTGAGGTTCACGACGGCCCGCCTACCGACGAGGAAATCCGGGCCAAGATTGCGAAGTACTGGGACCGGAAGTTCTGACCGGATCTGACTGTCAGTTCTTGGCGCGGCGGCTCCAAGGTGCTCTGAGGTCAGTTGCGGCGGGACCCATCGTAACGGTAGTGACCAATCACCGGCCAGTTGAACAGGCAGTCCTCCAAGTCCGGACCACGTCCGTTTCGACCGATGTTGTGAACGACAAGCGGAGCTACCGTGTTTGAATCCGGCCTCCAAACGACGATACCGATATGCGTCAAGCCGGGAGCCAGTCGCCACGCCACGATGTCGCCCGGCTGGTAGTCTTTGGCGCTGTCTGACACTGGCAGTGCCGCGTCCTTTCGTCTAAAGAACCTCATAAGATTCGGCACTCGCCGATGGTCAATGCTCGCGTCCGCGCGGGTGATGTTGTAGCTTTGCGGGCTGCTCAGGATGTCCTCGTGGACGAGCTTCTGCAAGTCCACACCGACGCCGCGGCAGGCCCGGATGATGACGTCAGTACACACTCCGATGCTGTCGGGCACGTCCCCGTTCGGGTAGGGGATTCGGTAGTACGACGCATCGTACCAGACCCTGTGCTCCAACTGCGCTAGAGCTGCTTCGGCTAGCCGGTCGAAGAAGGTAGATTCTGGCTTCGGAGCGGCAGGCTGAGCCAGCAGAAGCAGGACTAGAGCTAGATGCACCGGCTGAGTGTATCAGCAGCGCGGCGTCAGTAAAGCGCTTTTTGACTTCAGTCTTTAGTCGGCGAGAATCATCCAATGGACATTCGTAGCGTCACGCCGACACTGTGCCGCCTGATGGGCATTGAACCGCCGTCCGTGTGCACTGCCCCGGTGCTCGAAGCTGTGTTAGAAGCGGCACCGAGCCGCGTTGATAGAGTGCTCGTCTATGCAGCGGACGCTATCGGCCGCGTGTTCCTGGACAATCACCCGGACCTGAAGAAGCGGCTCGTCGCGGCCTCGGATGTGCAGGTCGAACTGCGGTCGATGATGCCGCCCAAGACCCCGGTCTGCTTCGCCTCGATGTTCACCGGTGCCGCGCCCGAAGTCCATGGCATCCGAAAGTACGAGCGGCCGGTGCTTTCGTGCGACACACTCTTTGACGCGCTGGCGCGGGCACGGAAGAAGACCGCGATCGTCGCGGTGCGCGATTGCAGCGTGGACATCATCTTCCGCAACCGGCCGATTGATTACTTCACCGAGGAAGACGACGCCGCGGTCGTGAAGCGGACGCTATCTTTGCTAAGCGACGACCGGCACGACTTCATGGTGTCCTACAACCAGGAGTACGATGATACGCTGCACCGGACGAGGCACGACGGTCCGGAGGCGCTCGCCGCGGCCGGACGGCACGTGGAGACGTTCGTGCGCCTGCGCCAGGAAACCGAAGAGCATTGGGCCCGGTACAACCGTGCGCTCCTTTTCACGCCCGACCACGGCGCCCACTGTGATGCCGCGAAGGGCAAGAGTGACCACGGCGAGGATATCCCTGAGGACATGGACGTCCTGCACTTCTGGCGGTTCGGCGCGGCAGCCCCGACCGACAGCACGGAGCGTACGCGCCGGGCCCGGGATGAGTCTGCAGCGAGTGCCCATCCTTTTTCACTTTCGTGACAGTAACGAGTTGCATCCGCAAGTGAAATCGACGGGCCGTCGAGCCGGACGACAGATGCCGGCCCTTAGGTCGAAGACTTGGGGTCGGGCTTTGGGCATTGGCTTATTCGGGTTTGATTCGTCATTCGGACTTCGGAATTCGTCATTACTCCCATGAGAGTCCTCTGCCTCGGCGACAGCCTGACCGAGGGCACGGTCGGGGTCGGGTTCATCCCATTCCTCCGTGAGTTCCTGTCCGGCCACGAGTACGTGAACCTCGGGGTCAACGGCGACACCATCGCCGGGCTGCGGCGCCGCGCCGAGCGGCTGGCCCCGCACCTGCGCGGCGACGTGGCCGTCGTGTGGATTGGCACCAATGATGTCCTGACGTACCCGGACTGGGTCGAAAACAGTCCGGTCGCGGAAGAGGACTACCGGCTGATGCTGCGCGCGGTCGCAGCGCGAGTGCGGGTCGTGTTCGCGGTGCCGCCGCTCGTTGCCGGGCCCGGGCTCGCCGAGATGTACGAGTATTCGCTGGGTCGCGCAACCGAGATGGTCCGGCGGCTCAGTGAAGAAGCCGGCTGCCGGTATTTGGACATCCAGTCGTCGTTTGCCGGGCGGCCGGGCCGCGAGTTCACGGTCGATGGTACGCACTTGAACGATGCCGGCGCACGACTCGTCGCCGAAGTCCTCTCGGAGTACCTTCGCACCGTCCTCGTCTAACCCGGAGTTTCTTGCCCCTAGCCGATCACTCAATGGCAGACTTCTTGACTGGCAAACGGTTTTCGGTAAAGTCTGGCCAGCGGGCCCGTAGCTCAGTTGGTCAGAGCAGCTGACTCATAATCAGCTGGTCGTCCGTTCGACCCGGACCGGGCCCATACCACTTCAAGAAAAGCTGTTCGGCGACACTCTCGCGGCTCCGCCGCGAGTGCGGAACGTTCGCGTTCAAAGTCGTACTTGAGTCGCCGGTGACCAGTTGCCGGGGGCCTGAGTCCGGAGTTCCGCAGTCGGACTTTCGCCTGCACCGCGAGGTCTCGGTGCGATTCCGCCCCAAAAGCGGCTCGCTGCCGCAGTGACGCGGCAGCGAGCCGTAGAAGTATTGAAGACTACTACTTCTTCTTGGCTATCTTCTTGACGGCCTTCTTCGCTTTCTTCGCTGGCATGTATCCTCCTTTGGTTAGGATTTGGCCCGCGCAAGGCCAAGCCTCCGCGAGCACGTTATGGAACGGACAATTGCATGTAGTGGGAGCAACGAGAGTCTCATTAAAGTGACCCGCAAATACGGGGTCGCACAATCCATCGCACAGAGAATACGGAGAACGAAAGAAATGTCAAACGATTTCTGCTGACGGCCGACGTTTTCCGTCCGCCGCATCGCGCCCGACCCGCGGCAGAAGACAGCGGCAGCAGTCACTCGACGCCCAGCGGCGCCTTGCTGCCCGCTTGACTTCGGGCGCGGGCGGTTTATATTGGCTCCATCTATGATTCGCGAACCGTTCAGCCGCTTCAACCGACACTACGACCGGTTCATGGTGAAATACGTCGACTACCGGGGCTGGGTCGAGTACGTCGTACGCATCTTCGGCCGTTTCCACTCCGACCCGAAGACCATTCTTGACCTCGCCTGCGGCACCGGCATCCCAACCATCATGCTGGCCCGGCGCGGATACCGGTTGACCGGCGTCGACCGCTCGCCCGAGATGCTTGCGGCGCTTGAATCCAAACGCGGTGACCTGCCGATTGCCACAATCCGCGCCGATATGCGCGAGTTCAGCGTTCCCGAACCGCTCGCCGCGGCCATCTGCCTTTACGACAGCATGAACTACCTGCTGACCGAGGATGACCTGGTCCGGTGTTTCCGATGCGTGCGGGCAGCGGTGATGACCGGTGGGCTCTTTGTTTTTGACATGAACACGGTCTTCGGCCTCGCCGAGCACTGGGGAGCGAGGACGACCGCCCGCGAAGCCGGCGACATCTATTCAATCTGGCAGAACAGCTATGACCAGGAAACCCGGGTCTCGACCCTCCACCTGACTTTCTGGGAGAAGCCGGAGCCGGGAAAGACAGGTGAGCGCTTCGAGGAGATTCACCAGGAACGGGCTTACGCGCCGGAGGAAGTCGAGCGCTGCCTTAAGGCCGCCGGGTATGCCGAGGTTCATTTCTTCCAGCACGGTTCGTTCATCGAGCCGGGGCCGAACACGACGAGGATGATGGTGGTGGCGCGCTAGGCCAGTAATCCTTACCACAAAGGCAGGTATGGCAGTCAAGCCGTGCGTTAGCCGTCTCGCTTTCGTTAGAGTTGTCTGCCGCCGCAGGCTCTAGTCAGGTCGGCGGCGGTTCCTCTTCGCTCGGTCGGCAGTTCGATCAGTTTCGCCAGTGGGT